>JBPCLN010000101.1:0-56049 GCA_051003235.1 Chloroflexota bacterium
GTCGGCGTGCCGCCCGTCATTGGACACGCTGGCAACGCCGATGGTCACGAGTTGCCATTTGTCCTGGGTATCCACCTCCGCCGCGGCGAGGTTGCCGGTCTGGTGCAAACGGGCGATCAGAGAACGGCCGACCTGGCGTTTGTCCTTCAGAGAGTGGCTGTAGGGGAGGTGAATCGTGATGCGAGCGGTGGCGACGAACATTGCGGCATCAGGGCCTGAATGGGGCGCCGGCTGGCCGGACGGCGCCGCGAAGCCCTCCCAGCGTACCAGATAGACCGTTATTCGGCGGTCGATACCGCCGATAGCGTGTTCGGCTCGGGCGAACGCCAGGCGCTGCAGAAGGCGGCGAACTGCTTGAGGGCGCCACTCTTGACGACGATTGCCTCGGGGCGCAAGATCGTCGCGTACATGGTGAGCAGGGCGATGACGTCGAGTAAGGCCCGGTAACTGGAAAAGCCGGACAGGTCGATATAGATCTTGGAAAAGGGCTGGTCCAAATCCAGAGCGGCACGTACGTCAAAAGCGTCAAGGACCTCAAAGTGGAGGCCAGGATGCATCTGCCGGGCGCGAGCAATACAGTCGGGGCTGACGTCGGTGCCGATCACCTCCCGGCAATACTGGGCCAACACGACCGTTGTCGTGCCCCATTCGCAGCCGATTTCCAGCACCACGTCGTCTTTACCGACGACGCTGGGGATCGTCTCCCGATACTCTTTGACACCGCGCGTGGCGATATAGCGCGTCTTCAGCTTGAATTGCTGCTCATTCGCCACGCTACCCTGCTTTCTCTGTGCTCGCAGTGTACCGGGCGGCGGCAATTTGGGGCCGGCGCGGTGACGTGGTAGGCTAGAGGCGGTCGTGCTACACGGGGCGCTGGTGGTGCCTTGAACCCGCAATCCACCTTAAGGCGGGGTGGAATTCCCTCCCGAGGCCGTGAGCCTGCCGATTCTGACCGATTGGTCCGGCGTTGATGGATGGGCCCTGCGCGGCGAAGCACTACGAACCCCGTCAGGTCGGGAACGAAGCAGCGGTAAGTAGCCCGCTTCGGGTGCCGCAGGAACGCCTAACCGGAGTCGCCCGGTTGGTTATGGCGGTTTGGTTTCCAGTCGAAGGAGGGTGCACGACCTCCCACCAGGCTCCCGAGGCTGATCTGCTCCCCGGCCAGGCAGACAAAACCGACAATGACGATCGGCGCGACCATCGTCGCCCACAGCACCCAGGAAAAGCTGAAGGCGACCGGTTCACTGACGTGGCTGATCTGCGTCAGCACGGCGATCGCCACGGCCTGGAAGACGCCGATGAAGGCCGGCCCGGAGGGCACAATGCTGCCGAAGTTGACGAGAATCATGAGCAAGAGCGCATCGTGCAAGGGGATCGGCCGGCCAATCACCGCTTGAATCGGCCCGGCGAAGGCAGCCAGTACACAGAGGTAGACACCAAGCTCGATCGCCCAGATTAGACCCGACAGCACAGCCACGGCCACGGCGTCGATCGGGCTGCGCAGCAGGTGGAGACCACTGTCAAAGCGATCGACCAGGATGGCAACCTTTTCGGCCAGGGCGGCGGGTAAGGGCCGGCTGCAATAGGCAACGATCCGCCGCGCGGTGGCGCGGCGATAAGCCAGCAGGGCGAGGAACACCGCGGCCCCCAAAAACAGCAGCGCCGACAGGTCGCCGGCGCGCTTTACCCAGATCGGGAAGGGATAGAATAGCGAGATCACGGCCAGCGCGAGTACCAGGGTCAGGCCGTCACAGAGGCGCTCCATGACGATTGTGGCAAACGCCGTGGTGACGGAAACATTCTCCTTACGACCGAGCGTGTAGGCCCGCACCAGTTCCCCGAGCCGGAATGGCAAGACGTTGTTGGCCATGAAGCCAATTGCTTCCACCTCGCTCAAATGCAAGACCGGTATGCGTCGCACCCCGGCCAGTAAACGCCCCCAGCGCATACCGCGCGGTAGGAACGTGACGAGGTACAACAGGCCCCCGGCAAACAGCCAGCGTACGTCGGCGGCGTGAATCGCTTGGCCGGCCGCCGGCAAATTTTGCGCCTTCCGGACGATCAGGACGAGCAACACGCCGCTGACCAGCAGGCCAAACGATTGGCCTAGCGACCGGAGGATACGCCCTGTGATTGGCTTACCGCCTGTCTGCCGGCTACCGTTGGGTGCAGGAGTTGCGTCTACTCGCTCGGACGGGGCGCGTCGCCTGCCACTACAATGGTTAAGTGTACCGACCAACGACGAAGGGAGCCGGCGTGGTGTATTCCGTCGTCGCGCCCGTTTTCAACGAAGCCGCCACGCTCCCCCACTTTTATCAGCGAGTAAGCGCCGTTCTGGAGCGCCTCGGTGAACCCTACGAGATCATTCTCATCGATGACGGCAGCCGTGATACCTCGTTCGAGCTGATGCGCTGCCTCCATGCCGAAGACCCGCGCGTCAAAGTCTTGAGCTTCTCGCGCAACTTCGGCCATCAGATCGCCATCAGTGCCGGCATCGACGCCGCGGGCGGGGATGCCGTAATCGTCATCGACTCCGACCTGCAGGACCCGCCGGAAGTGATTATCGACCTGGTGGCGGCCTGGAAGCGCGGCTATGAAGTGGTGTATGCCGTGCGATCCGCCCGCAAAGGCGAAACCAGATTTAAACTGGCGACGGCCAAAGTCTTCTACCATCTGCTGTCGCGCATTGCTGCGGTTGACATCCCGCACGACACCGGCGACTTCCGCCTCATGGATCGCCGGGCGGCCCTGGCCATGCGCAGCCTCCGGGAGCACCATCGCTTTATGCGCGGCCTCTCCTCCTGGATCGGCTACCGTCAGACCGGCGTCCCCTACGTCCGGCAGGAGCGATTCGCCGGCAGCACCAGCTATCCATTGCGCAAGATGGTGAAGCTGGCGATCGACGCGATGACGAGCTTTTCCTACTTGCCGTTGCAACTGGCCACTACCTTTGGCTTTGCCACCGCCGGGCTCAGTGTGCTGGGCATCCTGCTGACGATCATCCTGCGGCTGACCAACCGCACTGTCGCCGGCCAGGCGACGACCCTGGTTGCGGTGCTGTTCCTGGGCGGCATTCAGCTCATTTTCCTCGGTGTGATTGGTGAGTATCTGGGCCGAATTTACGACGAAGTGAAAGGTCGCCCTCTGTATTTGCTGCGTGAGGCGCTGGGGTTTGACGGGGATGGGTCGGATCGGCGATCGGGGCCGGAGTCCGATTCGCGTTGTTAAGCCCGAACGGCGCTGCGCACATCCTCCAGCACCATGTTCGCCACCCGCTCCGCCAGGGCAATGCTGTAGTTCTGCCCGCGATCCTGGGGATAGATCTGAAACATGTTCGCCATATAGAAATCGGGTACGGGCGTACGATTCGGCGGCAGGCGCTCGACAAAGCCGGCAGTAACGATAGGCTGGGCGTAGGGCGCTTTGAACACGTGGGCGGCCTGCACCCAACTCGGATCGAACGCCGGATTGAGGCGGGGCAGGGCGGCGGTGAATGCCGTCACCACGGCCTCGTCGGTCTGCCGAAAAACTGGATCATCCTGGGGCAGGTAGTTGCCAAGATACACCAGGTGTTTGCCGCCATAATCGCTCGGCGGCAAGAGGTTGGTGTGCTCCACGACCGCCAGGAAAGGGAAACCAGGGTCGTTGATGCAGAGCCAGTACGGACGCATCAACTGGCGGTCCAGTTCCAGCACCACACAATGGGCGGCATAGGCGAGACCCTGATCGTACTGCTGGCGAAACGCTGCCGGCAGGTCGGGGACGAGCTGGAGGGTCAACCGCGTCGGCGCCGTGGAGACCACCACGTCGAACACCGCCTGCCGAGCGTTGGTCTCCAGGGTGAAGCCGCCGCCGCTCTGGGGGACGATACTGCGCACGGTCTCCCCGAAGTGCAACCGGCCATGGCGCTGCTGAATCGCTCCCACCAGGCGTTCATAGAGCAGTTGAAAGCCGCCGCGCACATAGCCCAGCTTCGCTGTCCGGTAATGCAGTCGGGCCCACATCCAGGACATGAGAATGTCATCGGCGTGGACGCCGAATTTGGCGCGGAGCAGCGGCTCCCACACCACACGGTACGGTTCGGCGCCCATCCAACGGCGCAGCCAGGCACTGGCGGTGTGGCGCTCCAGTCGGTGGTAGTTGCGCTCTACCTTCAGGTAGGCGGTTGCCGCCCCCAGGCGTAGGCGGTTCGGCAACGCCAGCGGCGGGAAGCGGAGCACCGCACCGACGGAATCCATCGGGTACATGCCGCCATGGTACAGGATGCTCGATTCGGGCCGCAGCCAGAGCAAGCGATCGCCCAGACCCAACTCCTGAATCAGATTGATGGCGGACCGGTCAGTGCCAAAGAGATGGTGGTAGAACTTCTCGACATAAGCCCCGCCCACGCGGAAGCCGGCCGCAAGGCCGCCCGGCTCACTGCCGCGCTCGAAGACCTCTACCGATTGCCCGGCCTGTACCAACCGGTAGGCGAGCGTCAGGCCGAGCGCGCCGGCGCCGAGGATGGCGGTGGTCATGCTGGGCGATGCGTCTTCATTGCGCCATGGTACCGTAGCGTCCGTTTCATAGCGCGGCGCAAGGGAAAAGGGCGGTACCGAATGACGAAAGGCCTCCGCGAGGCCGCTGCTGCGCAGCGACCGTCCGCGACCACGACGCACGTCTTCCTCTTGCGTCACGGACAGACAGAAGGGAATCGCCTTGGACAACTGCTCGGCGTCACCGATCTGTCGCTCAACGCCACGGGCCAGGAGCAGGCGCGGTTACTGGGGAAATGGCTGGCGGGCCAGGAGCGGATCGACGGCGTCTATTCCAGCGCCATGGCCCGCGCTGTCGAGACCGCTGCCATCGTCTGCCGCGAACTCGGGCGCTTGGAGCCGCATCTGGTCGATGCGGACCTTGGCGAAATGAATTTTGGCCAAGCGGAGGGCGTCCCGGTGGCGGAGATCGGCGTCCACTTTCCCCACCTTGCCGAGTACGTAGATCGCACCCTCGCGGAGCACCCCGACTGGCAGTGGCCCGGCGGTGACTTTCGCATCGCCTACTACCAACGCGCTGTGGACACCGTCAACCGGCTCGCCGCGCAGCATGTCGGGCAGACGGTTGCCCTGGTCACGCACGGCGGCGTCATTACCGGCTACCTGCATTGGATCAGCCGCCAAATCCTGGGCTTCTCCGTCGATTTTCACGTGGAAAATTGCAGCATCACCGAGCTCGACTGGCAACCGGACACCGTCACCGTGGTCCGCGCCGGGGAACGGCCCTGGCTTCAGGCGCCGAGCGACAATTCTGACTGAATCGTGCGCTGCGCGGCCGCACTGGCCTCCGTCAGCGCTTGTTGCGGCGTCACCTGGCCGTTCATGGCCTTCTGCACGTCCAGTTGCAGGCCGGAGGCGACTTCCGGTTCCCAGATGGCGTCCTGCGGGGTTCGCGCGACTTTGAGCGCTTCCAGCATCACCTGGGCATCGGCGTCGCTCGCGATGGCGGACGACTGCTGGGCGGCGAGCGTGGCAGGAATAATCCCGCCGGTGAAGACAGCGCTTTGCGCGTCGGCGTTCGTTGCCAACCATTTCAAGAACTGCCACGTCCCTTCCGGTTGCGGTGCGGTGGCTTGTTGAGGCGAAAACGCATAGATGGCGTCGACTGCCGTCGCAGGCTGGCCGCCGTCAAGCGTGGGGAGGGTGGTCAGGTGCATAGGGACCTGGGGCGCCTGGCTTTTCAGGCGGTGGAACCCGCTATACGACACCGGCAACATGCCGAGCTTACCGTGCGTGAAGACCCCGTTCAGGCCTTCCGTCAAGGTGGTCAAGGTGACGAGCCGGCCGATCTCGGCAGCGCCGCCGTTCGTTTGCTGGCCGGCGAGGAGCCAGTTCATGCCCTTAAGGCCGGCGGCGTTATTGAACGCCGGTGTCTTGAAGTCGGCCGACAAGAGGTTCGCTCCTTGCTGCCAGAGCCAGATTGAAAAGGGAACACTCTGGTCAATAATGGCGCCCGTCTGGAGCAGGTGGCCTTGCGCATCACGCTTGAGCAGGGCGGTACAGGCCGCCAGAAAGGCGGAGACGGACCAGTATGGCGCCGGCTGCACGTTGACCTCCATCAGCAGTTTTGCATTGTAGGCAAGCACGTTGGCGTCCGCGCCGATGGGTAGCCCCCAGAGGTCGTTTTTGAGCGTACCGCCCGACCAGAAACCGGCACTGAAAACGTCGCCGGTGAGACCGTCGCGCCGAGCGAAATCGGTCAGTGGGAAGGCGACCCCGCGGCTCACCAGACCCCAGGCGCGCGAGCGCGGATAGATGACGACGTTCGGCGCATCATGGGCCCCGATCACGACCAGCAACTTTACGGACAGATCGGGTTGCGGCTGGGCCACGACCGCCACCGCCGGCTTGGTGGCATTGTAGCGAGCGATCAGGGCGGTGATAGTCGAGGCGATGGACAGTCCGGTTTCGTACCAGACGACAATCGGCTCCGGTCCACCACCACTGCCGCTATTTGGGACCCCACAGCCGGTCAGCGTCAAAGCACCGGCACTGAGGAGGGCCTGGCGGCGGGTGAGGCGGATGCGCATCCTTCTCCTTTTTGCCTGCTGCCACACGGTGGGCGCCGGCCCAACACGGCGCACTGGCCGGAGCTTTTGACTTCGTGCCGACACGGCCATGCATGCCCTGCCATCCATGATAGGGTATCGTGGGCGCCCGAGCAGCAAAGGTGGGCGCAAATTTGGGCGGGGTGCACATGATGGCAACGCCGCCAGGGGGAGAGCGCATGATTCGATTATCAGCCTGCGTTGAAATGATTTATCGCGACCTACCGATGGTCGAACGCATCGCGCACGTCGCGGCCATGGGCCTGCCGGCGTTTGAATTCTGGAGCTGGGTCAATAAGGACCTACCGGAGATTGCCAGGGCGAAGGCGGAACACCGCCTGGCTGTTTCCAGCTTCGCCTACGCCAGTCCTGGCGCGATTGTCGATCCAGCAAACCATGCCGCCTTCCTGAAGCATTTCGACGGCGTCCTCACGGCCGCCGACACGCTGGATTGCCGAACCGTAATCGTGACTGTTGGCCAGCAACTCCCGGCGGTGGGACGGGCCGATCAGCACGCAGCGATCGTGGACGCCTTGCGGGCGCTAGCGCCACGCGCGCAGCAAAACGGCATCAGTATCGTCGTAGAGCCGCTTAACACTCTGATCAACCACAAGGGCTATTACCTATCAACGTCGGAGGAGAGCTTTCAGATCATCGACGAAGTAGGGAGTCCGGCGATTTCCATTCTCTTCGACGTCTATCATCAACAAATCACCGAAGGCAATCTGATCAACAATATCACCACCTATTTCCAGAAGATCGGCCACTTCCATATTGCCGATAACCCTGGGCGCAACGAACCCGGCACCGGCGAAATCAACTATGCCAATGTGCTACGCACCATTGACAGTCTCGGCTACAGCGGCTATATCGGCCTGGAATACCGACCGAAAGCCGATGCCGACGCCGCACTACAGGCGACCAAAGTCATTGCCGGCATGGCCTGAGGCGCCCGGTCCTCTCGCTGGTTAGGCGGTGATCCATAGGGTCGCGGAAACCGTACTATCGTTGTGAGGACCGGCGAGCGAAATGCTCTCGGACCGGATCGGCCAGTGTGTACCGATTGAAACCATCCGATCAGTCGGTATCCTTGCCGCCGGCGCAGAAGTAGAAACGGCGTGGCGGCGATGCAGCACGATGAAGCAGCGGAGCTGCTGGCGAGCTACGCGCTCGAAGCCTTGTCGGAAGACGAGCAGGCGGCGGTGACGGAGCACGTCGCTCGGTGCCCGACGTGTACTGCGCAACTGGCAGCGTACCGCGCCGTCATCAGCGTGCTGCCGCTCGCCCTGGAACCGGTCGCGCCACCCAGGGAGTTGCGGCGTCGCGTCCTCGCTGCGGCAGTTTCCGGGGACGCCGGCGCCCACGGGCAGCAACGACCGCGGGTACTTTTCTTCAGGCAGAGTGCCGCCGGCTGGCTCACCGCTGCGGCGCTCTTGCTGGCGGCAGCCGGTTTAGGTGGCTGGGGAGTGGCCGAACATGCGCAGTTGCAGGGCGCTCCCCAAATCGCTCTGGTGGCGGCAAACCCTGGAACGGCCGCCAGTGGAACGGTGACATACTTGCCCGGCCGTGCCCCGGCGGTCTACGTCGCGCACCTGCCTATGCCGCCCCAGAATCGAGTGTACGAAGCCTGGGTCATACACGCCGGCCGGCCGCAGGCCGCCGGCATCTTTGTGACGTCGCCGGACGGAACGGGCGGCGTGGTGCTCACCGCTGCGCCTGCATCGGGCGATAAGGTGGCCATTACGCTCGAGGCGGCGCCGGGCGGTGCGGTTCCCGCCGGTCCGACCGTCCTCAGCGGAGCCCTCACGACCTGAGCATCGGCGCCCTCTCCTTACTCCGGCTTGCCCCAGACTAGCGGTATGCCGTTACACTTCATCTTACCGTTACCGATTACGCGTACATGACCGTTACTGCTGACGTTTGGGTCGCCGTATAATGCTGACAGGCAAGCGGACCCTGGTGACTTGAACGCTGTGCAGGCGCGCCGAGATGCGCCATAGTCCGGACCGGTGACGGGTCAATGCGTATACTCGGAACCGCGGGCCGTGTGTCAGGTGCGACGGGATGGGGAGCAGTGGTAGCAAGTCAATCGGTCCTGGTCGGCCTGACGGCCGCCGTGGCGATCGCCTTACTGTTTGCATTGTGCTCCCTGGGTACCGTCCTCCGGCTGTGGCGCGAGGTGATGCAAGTGCGACACGCCTCCAAAGCGTTCGGCAATGGCGGTCTCCACGGTCTTGATCAGGTGCTGCGCGAGCAGGAATTGCAGCTACGCCAGGCCGAAGATCGCGTAACGGAACTGGAACGGCGGCTCGGTCAGGCCGAACTGCGGCTCGCCGGAGCAATTCAGCACGTCAGCGTGGTACGGTTCAATCCGTTCCGCGACGCCGGTGGCGAGCAGAGCTTCGTGATCGCCTTGCTGGACGATGGCGGTACCGGCATACTGGTGACCGGAATTCATTCCCGAGCGGAAACGCGGATCTACGCGAAGCCGGTGGTCGCCGGCAATTCGCAATATCCATTGTCGGAAGAAGAGGTCTCCGCCATGCGATCAGCGGTCGCCACGCCGCTCGGAGTAAGCGGCCGGTAATGGCGGACTACCGCGACCTCCCGTCGGTGGACGCCCTATTGCGACATCCCGGCGTGGCCGCGGATAGTGGCGCGCCCGATCAGGGGCGGCGCGTTGCCGCGGCCCGGCAGGTGCTGACGGCGGCGCGCGCCGCCATTGCCAATGGGCAGCCGGCGCCTTCGACCGCGATACTTGCCGCTCGCCTCTTGGCGCTCGTCGCCGCGGAACGCCAGCCGCACCTGCGACCGGTGATCAATGCTAGCGGCGTCATCTTGCAGACGAACCTGGGTCGTGCCCCCCTCTCCTCAGCAGCGCAGGACGCCATCGCCCTTGTTGCTTCCGGTTACAGCAACCTGGAGTACGATTTGGCGCTCGGGCAACGCGGTAGCCGACTGGCCGGTATCAGCGGCCTCATAGCGGAGTTGACTGGCGCGGCTGGCGGCATGGTCGTCAACAACAATGCCGCAGCGGTCTTGCTCGCCCTGGCGGGAATCGCCGCCGGTAAGGAGGTCCTGGTTTCCCGCGGTCAGCTTGTGGAAATCGGCGGCGGCTTCCGCATCCCAGACGTCCTTCGGCAGAGCGGCGCACGGCTGGTGGAGGTGGGCGCCACGAACCGGACTTATGCGCGTGATTACGAGTCGGCGGTGACGGCTGAGACCGCCGCCATTTTACGCGTGCATCCCAGCAACTTCGTGCAGCAGGGTTTCGTCCACCAACCCGAACTAACTGAGCTTGCCGCCCTTTGCCGAGACCGCAACATCCTGCTGATCGACGATCTTGGCAGCGGCGCTCTATTCGATACTTCAAGGTTCGGTCTGGCTCATGAGCCGACCGTGCAGGAAAGCCTGGCGGCCGGCGCCGACCTGGTCTGCTTCTCCGGCGATAAGCTGCTGGGCGGCCCTCAAGCCGGGATTCTCGCCGGGAAGGCCGGCCTGCTCCAGGAACTGTCCCGGCATCCGCTTGCCCGCGCCCTGCGCCTGGATAAGCTGAGCCTGGCCGCCCTGGAGGCAACGCTGCGCCATTATCTCCTCGGCGAGGCGGAGGAATGGGTGCCCGTGTGGCGCATGATTCGCTGCCGTCCAGAGGAACTCGACGGTAAGGCCGCCGCCTGGGTCGAGCAGTTGCAGATGGCCGGCATTCCAGCGAGCGTCGTCGCCGGAGAATCCACCGTCGGCGGCGGCTCTTTGCCGGGGGAGACGCTGCCGACATCACTCGTTGCCCTCGCTGCGGCGAACGTGGAAGCGCTGGCCCGCCGCCTCCGTACCGGCGACCCCAGTGTCGTCGGTCGCATCCAACGCGGCACGCTGCTCCTCGACCCGCGTACGGTCGCCGCCTCAGAGGAGGACGCTCTACTGGCGCGTGTCATCACCGCCTGGCCGGAGTGACGTGCCGGTGGCCTGACCGCCTATTCGGAAAGGCGGAGGAAGCTAGCGTAGCGTCGCGCCGTCACGTCGCCGCCGGCTACCGCGGCGGTTACCGAGCAGCCGGGTTCACTCCGATGCCGGCAATCCATGCCGAAGCGACACGTCCCCACCAGGGGCCGCAGCTCTCGGAAAAGCAGCGCCACGTCGTCGCGGTGAACGTCCCAGAGACCGAATTCGCGCATGCCCGGCGTATCCACCACGCCGCCGCCACCGTCCAGGGCGAACATTTCCAGCGACGTCGTCGTGTGTCGGCCCTTGCCGGTCAGATTGCTCACTTCGCCGACGCGCAAGCCAAGATCAGGTTGCACAGCGTTCAGGATCGTGGTCTTTCCCGCACCGGACTTCCCGGCGAGGACGGAGAGACGGCCTTGTAGGGCCTCGCGAAAGGAAGGGACGCCCATTCCGGTCGCGGCGCTGGTGAGAAAGACCGGGTAGCCGAGACGGCGATAGTTTGCCACCTCCGCGTCGAACCGTCCCTCGGCCACCAAATCCATCTTGGTGATGCAGATGCCGGCGGGCACGTCGGTCGCCTCGGCGGAGGCCAGGTAGCGATCGACGAGTTCCCAGGAGAGGGCCGGGCGTTCGGCGGCACAGATGACGATGACCTGATCAACGTTGGTGACGATCACCTGCTCAAGCGACTTCCCGCCCGCCGCCCGCCGCACCAACTTGCTCCGCCGCTCCTGGACGGCCACGATCACCCCGTGGCCGGCTTCTGCATCCAGAAAGGACACCGCATCGCCGACAGCAATGGGATCCACGGTGCGGATGTCCTCCACTGTCACTACATGGTGACGGAGCGAGCCGGCGTCGGCAATCGGGTAGACCAGATGCTTGCGTAACCGGCTGGAGATCGTGCAACTCACGGTCCGGTCGCCCTGCCGGACGGCGTACAGGCCTTGACTCTTCCGGAATACCACACCATCCTGCTGGGCGCCGTTGGCAATCACCTCCGGCGTGTCTGTCGCTGCCTCCACAGCTGGATCAAGTAACGTCGGGGCGCCCTGGCTTGACCGGCGTTGGGACTGCTTCAATGCTTGTTTCGACATATGTCCTTCATTTCCATAACGACTCAAATGAACCGAGCGAAAAAGCGTTGCGCGACCGACGTACGGCCCGCGTGCACTTCAAGCGCAACGGGTAACTCTTGAAAACGGGCGGCCCAGCACGCACCGTCCGTAACAACGCGAGTAAACAGGATTGCTCAGCCTTCGAGCGTCACGCGCGTGACAGGCGCTTTCGGACCGATCGACTACTGGGGAAAGTCGCTCGTTCCTGCCGCCCGGAGACCGTAACGGAGGGCAAACACATCTACACGCATTGCACACACTCCTTTCCGTCTCCCGCCGCCGCTCAGACCATCTGGGAGCGTCACGACTCGCTGCACTGTACGGCTTCCTCCGTTCCATGTCAATGGGCAAGCATCGCAACACATCAGGCCGCGGCGCCCGGGGTTGGCGGTCCGGTGGTATAGTGGCGAGCGACGCCTGCAGTGATGCACTATGATGGGACGACCAGGGGCGTCGCTTTGGAAAGATGGGCAGGTTTCACCATATCCGAACTGTCGATATTGTTAGCTGAGTTGGCGCAACGCACCGCTCAGATGCAGGTGCGGCTTTGACCTGCCTACCAAGATTCAGTTAATCGCCGACCTCGACGCCCAGGCATCGGCGTCGGACTTTTGGGATGATCCTCGTTCCGCCCAGGCGACCAATCAACAACTGACGGTCCTCCGAGATCAGGTGGGCCGTTGGCAAGGCTTTGAGCACGATATTGGCGAGCTGCAAGAGTTGCTGGCTCTTGCTGAGGGTGACGACGAGCTCACCGCCGAGATTGAGCGGCAAGGCCGCGAACTGAACCGGCGCCTCGACCGCATGGAATTCGATCTGCTCCTCGGCGGAAAGTACGACATCAATAATGCCATCGTGGAGATCTCGTCCGGCGCCGGCGGCATTGAAGCCCAGGACTGGGCGGAAACGTTGCTGCGGATGTACCTGCGCTGGGGGCAAACTCACAAGTTCGAGACGGAGTTAGTCGACCAGCAACCGGGCGAAGAGGCCGGCATTAAGAGCGCCACCGTGCTGGTGCGCGGCGCTTACGCCTATGGGTATCTCGCCTCGGAGCGCGGTACGCATCGCCTGGTCCGGCTGTCGCCGTTCGATTCAGCCCAGCGGCGTCATACGTCGTTCGCGCTCGTTCAGGTGATGCCGGAAGTGCAGCAAGACACGGAGATTCAGATTGATCTCCGGGACGTGCGCGTCGACACCTACCGCTCGACCGGCGCCGGGGGTCAGCACGTGAACAAGACGGACTCTGCGGTTCGCCTCACCCATATTCCTACCGGTATTGTCGTTACTTGCCAGAACGAACGCTCTCAACTGCAAAATCGGGAAGTGGCTATGAGCATATTGCGTTCCCGATTACTCGAGCGGCGCCTCCAGGAGCAGGAGGCGGAGTCGGCCCGCCTGCGCGGGCAATTCGTCGCCGCCGACTTCGGCACCCAAATTCGCAACTACGTCCTGCACCCGTACACGCTCGTAAAGGACTTGCGGACCGCTGTTGAAACGAGTAACACCCAGGCAGTACTGGATGGCGATTTGGACGCCTTCATGGAGGCGTACTTGCGCTGGCAGGTCGGACGTAGCAGGAATGCCGCTTGATGCGCGACTGTGTAAATTTCCGCGCACGCTAAGCAGTAAGACTAGTCGTACCGCCAGATTTGCGGTATGATAAGAGACGGTCACCTGAGCGTTCCGCTGGCAGTCTAACCTTGCCGAGACGGCCTGAGAGGCACCGATGCGCGCGTTCTTCCGGGTGCTTTTTGCCACTTTGGCAATAGCCCTGGTTGCTGCTTGTGGTCAGGCGCAGAGCACGCTCAACACGGGGCAGTCATACGCATTGGCGCCGGACATGAGCGTCCGCCTGGTTTCCTACCGGCCCTCACTCAATGAGTTGCAATTACAAATTACGCTACTCCCAACCGGCAACACGGCTCTGGAATCGCTCGTGCCGGCCCTCGTCGTCATCCCCAATGGCGGACGTGAGACGTCGTCGACTCTCGATTTCCAACAGGCGGGCGCCCTGATCACGATGCTCCTGGCTGATGCCGAAAACGTGGCGAGCGTCACCGTGCGCGACACGCGTAGCGGCCATTCGGCGGACTGGGCCGTGCAGACTGCCATGACGTTGTTGCCGTGCAAGGGCAGTGGTGACTGCCAGCTAATTGGCATGCCGCATGCGCAGACGCAGCCGGGCCACCCTTAGCCGGTACGTTTGCTGCGCTCGCGGATCAAGTGGGGAGCGGTGCCGCGCCCGACCGCATATCTTGGTATGATGTGCGTGCCGGTCGGATCACGCCTCGGTGCATTTGGCCGCCCGGCCCCTTCAAATGACGGGCGGTGGCGAAGTTGATTCGAGCTTCCGGGGTGGCGGGCGTCTTCCTCGTCCTAGTGCTCAATCTGCTGTTAGCGCTCGCCGTACGACGCGCCCAGGCGAGCAGCCGTCCCGTACCGCCACGCATGCGAACGCGCATCGCTGTCTTCGGCGCCGGCACGCTGCTCCTTCTAATTGCGTGCCTGCTGCCCAACGGCAGTGTCTTGCCGGCGATGACCGGCCATGTGCTATTGGCCTTCGCGGTGCCGCCGCTGCTCCTCCTCGGCATCCCTCGCCCCGTACTGGTGCCGCTCTTTGCCCATCGCCGGTCGCGCCATATCCTGCTGGAAATGACGCGACCGGCGCGAGCCGCCATCATATTCCTCAGTACCCTCTTCCTTTGTTACCTGCCGCGGGCCTTCGAGGCGACACTGGCGAACGATTGGCTGCGGTTTGCTATGGGTCTCGCTATTCTGGTCGCCGCCTTGCTCTTCTGGTGGCCGGTCATCGAACCGTTCCCGACATGGGAACGCGAACTGGCTGAGGTCGGGAAGTTGCTCTACCTGTTTATCGGCAGTTCCGTGCTGAAGGCCCTGGGCTTTATCCTGGCGATCACGCCCCGCCCGATCTACACCTTGCCCGCGAACGCGCATCCCCTGTGGGGCTTGTCCGCTATCAATGATCAACAGTACGCCGGATGGCTCATGGTCAGCGCCGGCACCTTCGTCCTCCTGGCCGCTGCTACAGTCATTTGCATCCGACTCCTGCACGAACCGGGCGAGGACGACGGCCCGCCACTGCCCTGGCCCCGCCGCTCGGATACCGGCGGCAAGAACTTCAACGTCGACATCAAATGGCCACAGGGACCCGATTCCGGCGCCGAGTGAACGGCATGGCAGTCGAGAAACGGGCCGATTTCAAGGCGTCAACCCCTATTCCCCAACCAGGGAGCGAGTGGCGTAAGGAGCGACGTGGCAAGTTGGCTTGAGGTGGCAGTTGAGGCCAACCCGGAGGCCGCGGAAGAGTTGATGGGTGTGCTGCGTCGGTACTGTCCCGATGGCGTAGTAGCCGTGCAGGCCTTGACCGCGGCGGACAGCGACGCCGGCTGGGATGGCAGCGCGCCGGATGGTCCCGTGACGTTGCGCGGCTACCTGCCGGTGGATGCCCACACCAATGGGCGCCGCCAGGAGATCGAAACTGCGGTGTGGCATGTCTCTTGCCTCGCTCCCGGAGTAGTGGTCGGTCCGACTTTCCAGGAACTACGGGAAGAAGATTGGGCCAACGCCTGGAAAAAGTTCTACCGTCCCCAGCGCATCGGCCGGCGCTTGCTCCTGGGTCCAACCTGGGAAGCATTCAGCAGCGGTCCCGACGATGTAGTGGTACGCCTGGACCCCGGCAACGCCTTCGGGACCGGACTGCATCCAACCACGCGCCTGGCGCTGCAACTGCTGGAAGGTACGCCGTTGGTCGGCGTGCGCCTCCTTGATGTCGGCGCCGGATCGGGTGTGCTGGCCATCGCCGGGGCCCTGCTTGGCGCCGGCGAGGTCCTGGCGCTGGATACGAGCGCCGACGCGGTGCGCGTGACGGCCGAGAATGCGCGGGTGAACGGGCAGGCAGAGCGTATCACCGTCCGCGAGGGGTCGGCGGATCTCGTCCGGCAGGAAGCCAATCCGCAGTTTGACGTTGTCGTTGCCAACATCGTCGCCAAGGTATTGATACAACTGGCGGAAGACTTGACGGCGGCGGTCGCGCCCGAAGGTCAACTGCTGCTTTCCGGCATCATCGAGCCGGCCGAACTTGAATTGATGGTGACGTTCGCTACCTTCGGCTTCCTGCCCGTAGAACGCCTGGCGGAAGCCGACTGGCGCGCCCTGCGTCTGCAACGGCTCGCCTGAGTGCCTCGATTCGTAGTCTCGGCGGCGACGATGGCGGATGACGACGCGGTGTTGGAAGGGCCGGTGGCGCGGCAGATCGCCGTTGTGTTGCGCCTGCATGTGGACGACGAAATCACGCTCTGTGATGGCCAGGGTACGGAAGCGCCGGGCATCCTCACTTCCGTGTCACTCCGCCGGGTGACCGTGCGCCTTCTGCGGCGGGTCATGACCAATGTGGAAGCAGCGCTGGATATCCACCTCTTTCCAGCATTGCTGCGCGCGCCACGCTTTGAGCTCGTCCTGCAGAAAGCGACCGAACTAGGAGTCGCGGCAATCACGCCGATGCTGTGCCACCGCTCCGTCGCGCGGCCGTCCGGCGACGATATTCCGGAGCGCTGGCGGAGCATCGTCCGCGAAGCGGTCGAGCAGTCAGGCCGCAGCCGCCTGCCGGCCCTGGCGGCGGCCGTGCCGTATACCACCGCCTGCGCCCGGGCGGCCCGCGCCGACCTGGCCATCTGCTGTTCCGAGCACGGCGGCGAGGATCTGCGCTCCTTTTTTGTCCCTCCTGTTCCCCGAACGTTCGCTGTGCTGGTGGGACCCGAGGGTGGTCTGGAACCGGCCGAAGTGAGCGAAGCCGACCACCAGGGCCTCCGTCCAGTGACGTTGGGCACCCGCATCCTCCGCGCCGAAACCGCCGCAATCGCTGTCTGTTCGGCGGCATTGTGCCTGGCCGGGGACTGGCGGTAACGATGGCTACGGTACTTGGCATCCCGATCGCCCCCGTTGACCGGGCGGGCGCCGTAGAGCGAGTGGTCGCCTTGATGGCCAGCGGTGGGCATCATCAGGTGGTGACGGTCAATCCGGAGTTCCTCGTTGCTGCCCGCTATCGCCCAATGTTCGCCGCCATTCTTCGGCGCGCGGCCCTGGCAACGGCGGACGGCGTCGGGATCCTGCTGGCGGCGCGCTTGCAAGGCACACCGCTCCAAGGACGAGTCACCGGCACAGACCTGGTCGTAGACCTCGCCCAACGCGCCGCCGAACTGCAATGGGGCATTTTCCTGTTGGGGGCGGCGCCCGGCGTAGCCGAGCGCGCGGCGGAAACGCTACGCCTGGGTGTGCCGGGGGTGCGCGTCGTTGGCGTCTGGGCCGGATCGCCTCGCGCGGACGACGAAGCGGATATTCTGCGCCGGCTGGCTGTCGCTCGACCCGACGTATTACTCGTCGCCTACGGAGCGCCTGCGCAGGAGCTCTGGTTGGCGCGCAATCTAGCGCAAACGCCGGCCATCATCGGCATTGGTGTGGGCGGCGCTTTCGACTTTCTGGCCGGCGTCAAACCGCGCGCACCACAGGTGCTGCAGCGTGCCGGCCTGGAGTGGCTCTACCGCCTCTTGCAGGAGCCATGGCGGGCCCGGCGTATGCTGGCCCTGCCCGCTTTTGTCGCCCTCGTCGCCCGCGACGTGCTGGCACAACGCTTGCGACGGAGAAGCCGTGCAGGCGATATCAATTGACCGCCACAGGGCCGCGGTCTATAGTTGCTGTTAGCATCAAAGAGGTGCCAAATGGGGCTTTCATTACCAGCCCTGCGTTCCTCACCGGACAACCGGCAAGGATGGGGTGTCATGGCGAACGAGCGAGTGGACTCGAGCAGCTTGCTCGAGCTCATTGACGAGCAAGAGGAGCTGATTGAGCAACGCTCGCGTGACCTCGGCATCGCCCGTCGTAGCCTGGAGCGCGCGCGTACCCAGTGGCTCGTATTGCAGAATTACGACACGGTCGCCTCCACCCGAGAGCGGGAAGAAGCGGCCATGCATCTGGAAGGGATCGCCGCCTACGTCCAGCAGTTGGAGGACGGCATCGTCGCCTCCCACGCCCTGATCAAAGCGTACAAGCGGGCGCGCGTTGACAATTTTCCCTGGGTTCGGGCGCTCGGTTTTGCGCATCGTCAGATCACCCGCCGCTTACCAGGCCGCCGCCGCGGTGAAACGCTGATCTTGCCGGCGGCCGAGGAACCCCAAGCGCTGGAGGAATAGGCGCAAGGGCGGGTCTGCTGTCAATGGCGCATGGCCACGAGCAAAGCAATGATCGCCAGACCGTTGTTGGCGCCATGGAGCAGCATCGAGGCAAACAGGCTGCGTGTGCGCTGAAAGACTAGGGCGAGGATGCAGCCCATAACAAACAGCACCGGAAGCAGCTTCCAGAGACCGGCCACGCCGGAAACCAGGTGGGCGGAGGCAAAAATCAGGGCATCCACGACGACCGCCGGCGCCACGCCGAGGCGTCCCCGCAGCCATTGGTAGAGCACGCCCCGGAAAAGCGCTTCCTCCACCAGGGGCGCAACGCCGGCCACCACTACGAACGCTAGGGCGATAGTGCCCGGACCAATACCGCGGAGGCCGCCCGGGCCAAACAGTTCGGTCACATTGGAAGGAATGGGCTGACCGTGATTGATGACATAGGCGGAGGCAATACCGGCGAGAAGGAGGATGCCAAACCAGACCGGCAGAAACGTCAGGACACCGAGTAGCGTCTTCCAGCCGGGAAAACGATAGCCGAGAACACTCCAGCCGCCGGAGCTGCGAATCACCACCACAATCGCCAGGTAGAGGATCAAATACACGATCGCCGTCAGGGCGAGGCCGGTGCTGACCGAAAGGGTGCGCTGCTGCGCTCGCAGCATGACGCCGACGAGCAGCACTCCACCCGCCACCCAGCCGGCGAGACTGAGGCCAAGGATGGTGATGATATGGCCGAAGCCCCACGGTGTCCGACTGGTCCGCTCGCTCACCGTGCCGTCAGTCCGCCATCGATGACCAGGGCCGTCCCCGTCACGAAGGCGCTGTCGTCGCAGGCCAGGTAGAGCGCAGCTTTGGCGATCTCTCCCGGCTCTCCCATCCGGCCCATCGGCTGGCGTTCCACCATGCGTTGCCGTTCCGCCACGGGGTCAGGCTGGGCACTGAGGATCTTCTGAATCCAGGGCGAGTCGACAGTACCGGGACAGATGGCGTTGATGCGGATATTCTGACCGACAAAGTCCACCGCTACCGATTTGGTCAAGCCGACCACACCCGCCTTCGCCGCACAATACGCGGCGCGGTTCGCCACCCCGACCTGGCCGGCCACGGACGCCGTATTGACAATCACACCGCCACCGCCCGTGATCATCGCCGGGATCGCGTACTTGCAACCCAGATAGACGCCTTTGAGATCGACAGCGAGGGTGCGGTCCCAATCTTCTTCGCTGGTTTCCACCACGGTCGCGGCGACACCGATACCGGCGTTGTTACATAGAATGTCGAGGCGGCCCCAGCGTTGCAGGACGCCATCCACCGTCCGCTGAACCTCGGCGCTCTTGGAGACGTCAACCGCAAAATATTCCGCCTCTCCACCCGCGGCGCGAATACGCTCGACGGTGGCGACGCCGCCGGTTTTCGAATAGTCCGCCACGCCAACGCAGGCTCCCTCGGCAGCGAATAGCTCGGCGATCGCCTGGCCGATTCCCGATCCTGCGCCTGTCACCAATGCGATCTTCCCGGCCAGCTTCATGCGCTCTCCCCACGGTATGACACACCCCGACGGAGCAAGGGTACGACCAGGGGGGACGGCACGTCAACGCCGCGGGAAGCTTGCGCTCAGGGCTGGGGCGCTTGGCCCAGCGAGACCGGCTTGCTCACTTTCTGGTTGTCTGTCGCCTGCACCCAGGTCAGCGTGATCTTGTCGCCCGGCTTATAGGATTGAAGGGTGCCGGAAAGGCTGCTGGTATCGGTAATCGCCTGGTCCTCAATCGCCGTGATCACGTCCTTTGGCTTAATTCCAGCAGCGCCCGCCGGTGAGCGGGCCGGCAGCTTCAGAACGACGACACCGGTCACAATGGGCAGACCGAAGCGCTGCGCGAGGGCTGGTGAGTTCGTCGTGACGTCCACCCCGAGGTAGGCATAGTCAACGTGACCCTGAGCCATGAGCGTGGCGGCAATCTTCTTGGCAGTGTTGATGGCAATGGCGAAGCCGATACCCTCCGCCTGAGGTCCCCCGGGCTGCGCCGTACCGGCCTCCAGTGTGTTGATGCCAACGACCTGTCCGTCCAGGTTGACGAGCGGGCCGCCGCTGTTGCCTGGGTTAATGGGGGCGCTGGTTTGGATGACGTCGAAGAGGAAGGGCCCGGCTGTCGTTGCCTGGCTGGTCTGGGTAGCGCCGCCCACGCTCTTGCTACTCTGGATCGGCGGTTCCTGGACCGTGCGGCCGAGCGCGCTGACCACGCCAGCCGTGACGGTGGGACCGCCCGGCAGGGCTAGGGCGTTGCCAATAGCGACGACCCACTGTCCCACCGCCAGCTTGCTCGAGTCCCCCAGGGCTAGAGGCGTGAGTTGGGCGCCACTGACCTGCACGACTGCCAGATCAGTCCGCGGATCGGCGCCCACCAGCGTCGCAGGATACTCCTTGGCGCCGTCGGACAGGCTAACGACGAGTTTCTGAGCGCCCCGTACGACGTGGTCATTGGTGAGAATGTGCCCCTGCGTGTCAAGCACAATTCCGGTGCCCACCCCCGTTGGTACGGCCTGACCACTGCCGAGGGCGCCCAACTGCACCTGCTCGTTTGTAATCTGGACTACACCCGGCGTGTCCTTTTTCGCTACGCTGATGATAGAGTCAGGAGCGAGAGCAGCCTGACCGGACGGCGACCCGATCCCGGCCACCACCAGTTCCGCCGTGGGCACCCCGGCCACCGTCTGTGCAGACGAACTACTGTGCACTGTCGCTGTCGGCGAGGAAGTGGACGTGTCCGTCTGGTCTTTTGCTGTTGACACGGCGGAGGTTGTGACGGGCGCGGTGGTCGCGACAGCCGCACTGGTAGTAGAAGCCGGAGCGCTCGTCCCCGTACTGGTAATTGCTACCGTGGTCGCCGTGCCGCTTGTCGCGGCAGGCGCTGACGAAGCGGACGCAGAACTGACGGACGAACGCGACCCACTGCTGTTCGACGCCGTGGCGCTCACCGAACAACCGGTGAGGATAAGCAAGGCTGTGAGGAGTCCAGTGAACGTCCGAGTTCGCGGCCGCATACTGTTCGCCCTCCGAGACGGGCGGCGTCTACCTGACGCCGCCTTCTGCGCAGGACACTAATGCAAAAAACGGGCCGTGGTAGTACAGAGGCGAGAACCGGTGTTCGCGGTCCTGCTCCCCAATATCAGTGCGGTCCCTTCAGGTCGTCGCCGCACGGGCCGCCACCCGTGGCCGTCTCGCGCTGCACGACCTCGCCGTCCATATTGTACAACGGGAAGTACCACTTGGAGAGTTCGTGGGCGGACTGGCCGGCATAGTGACAGATGAAGGATCGGCGGAAGCGATCGGCCGACTGGTTGGGAAAGGAGCCGTGGATGAGGTTGCCTCCGAAGAAGAGCGTATCGCCAGGGGCCATACGGACGGGTACTTGCTCCAACCCCTCCGGTACCGGCACGTAGTTCGCAGTAAAGGAGACGGTCATGTCCGCCTCCTCCGGGCAGAAGATATCTAGCAGGTGGCTGCCGGGTGCGACAAAGAGGCAGCCGTTCTCTTCGTCGATCTCATCCAGGGCCACCCAGGAGGCAACGCAGGTGCCCGGATGGACCTTGAGGTAGAAATTGTCCTGATGGAAGGCCTGGCCACGCGCCGTGGGGGGCTTCCAATAGAACATGCTCTGGGCGGCGATCGGTGGTTCGCCGAGCAGGCCCGTGAGGACCGTGTCGAATGCGGGGTGCAGCATATAGCGCATGATGACGTCGGAGACGCGGTGCGGGTGCATCATGCGCGGATAGGCGAGCAGGATATCGCCCTGAGCGCGCGCCTTCTCGACGGGCAGCGCCTTAAAACAACCGGGAATGCTGCGGCGTTCGTGCAGGGCATCGAACGTGGTCTGCAACTCCGCCACTTCGGAAGCATCGATCAGGCCCCGCACAATAAGAAACCCATCGCGGGCAAACGCTGCGACATCCCCGTCCGTCACGGCCGGGGCGGGAGAGACAAGGGTATCGATCATTCGTATTTCTCTTTCCAACATGGCCCAATCCTCATGCTTGCAGTATCCGGTTACATCCGCCGTGAGACAATGGACCGGACGGTCGCGTTCTTGTACAATCCTGCTATGCACGATACTCCCGCTCCGCCGCCCGGCTTACTGGTAGCCGGTCATTTCCGCCAGGGCGCCGGTTATGCGACGCAACGTCGTAACGGCACGCGGGACTGGCTCATCGCCTACACCGTGGCCGGCACCGGACGCTACCACTGTGGTGGGGCAACCGTCCTCGCCCAACCGGGCGACGTCACCTTGCTTGATCCGGGCGTCCCCCATGACTACGCCACCGCTGCCGGCGGCCGTTGGGAGTTTTTTTGGGCCCACTTCGTACCCCGCCCACCGTGGCGGCCCTGGCTGCAAATGCCGGTTGGTGCGGGCGGTCTGCGGAGGCTGACGATCAGCTCCCGCACGCATCGCAGTCGCCTGGTGGACGCCTTCAGCCGCCTGGTGACAGACGCCGTCGCTCTCCCCGCCTACGGCGCGCTGGCTGAGGAGATGGCGCTCAACGATCTGGAAGAAGTGGTGTTACTCTGCGCCCTAGAAATGGCAGGCTCTCGTGCCCAACGTCTTGACCCGCGCATTCGACAAGTCCTGGCGGCCATCGCCACAGACCTGGCAGGAGTGCATCCCATCGCCGGTCTGGCGGCCCAGGTGGCGCTGTCGCCCTCCCGTCTGGCCCATCTCTTCAAGGCGGAAACCGGCGCGTCGGTCTTGGACACCCACTTGCACATGCGTCTCTACCAGGCAAGCCGGCTGCTGGCCTACACCGCACAGGACGTGGCCCAGATCAGTCGCAGCGTCGGATATCGTTCTCCCTATTTCTTCAGCCGCCAGTTCCGTCAGCGCTACGGCATGAGTCCCAGCCGGTACCGTGCCACCATCACCGTCCAAATCGCCGGTCAAGGCGCCGAGAGGAACGTCGACGTTGCCGGCCGTTCGGGTCAATCCATGCCATGACCGAATGGCTCTTCGCCGACCCAACGCGCATCGACCGGTTCGGAAGCAAGCTGGTAGCGAGTATCCGTGGAGAGCCGGATGCGGCGCTCTGAATTGTTGTTGTCGAGTGAACAGTGCATCGTGAACATGCCGAACAGGAGCATGTCGCCAGGCGCGAACTCGGCGGAGAGCCAGCGTCCGCCGTAACGCTGTTGCACCGCCCCCGGATCTTTGGTCAGCCAGCCGCCATCGTACGGGTTGTGGTCCTTGTCGCGATCCACGTCGATCACCCCGTAGGTTGACTTCAGCGTTTCGAAGCGGTGCGATCCCTCCAGAATCGCCAGCGGCCCGTCGCTGAAGGGAACCGGACCAATGGGCGTCCAAGTCGTGAACAGATTCCTGGTGCCGCGGCCCATGTAGACCCAGTCATAGTGACAGCCCGTGGCCGACCCCGGACGCACGTTGCGCACCCAGATGAAGGTGAACGGCAAGATTAGACCACCCAGGAAGGTCTCATAGAATCGGATGATGCGGCCCTGTTGCAATAGGGTGCGCAGGGCGGCGCCGGTGCGTAAATCTTTGGCGAACGCCTTGCGGTCAATCTGACCCAAACCGTTATTGCTGCCGGAGAAGATGGCATCGGTCAGAGGACGGCTGCGGTCGAGTAGACCGACACCGTCCAGCTTGGCGCAGAGTTCGCCGCGCGCCGCCAGGACCTGCTCGCGGTCGAGGTAGCCCCGCAACAGCAGGTAACCGTCCTCCGCCAATCGCTCGCGCAAGGCCGGACCATTGCCCGCCAGCCGGGCGGAGTCACGCAACTCGCCTAACGGTCCGGCGCCGGGACCAAAGGTATGGCCGTGCGAGGTAGGGACGAAGGTAGTCTCGGTACATGTGGTCACCGTTTTCTCCACGCGCTAATTCCTGGGCATTTGCACGAAGGCCTGGCAGGCATCCTGGACCTGCTGGAGGCCGGTCCCGTAGGAGATGTCGCCATAGAACATCGGTGGGGAGGTTTTCTCCCAGGCCGCCTCCAGATCCGTATAGCGCAAATTGTAGGGCATCGGGAAGGGGCCATCCACCGTGCTCATCCAATTCAGTACGCGCCCAAATACCGGCGTGAGTTTCTGGATCTCCGGCGCCGACCACACCGATTTGCGAGCGCTGGGTTGGTACTGCGTATTGACCACCGCCCAGATGCCGGTCTCCTGGGAGGTCTCCGCCTGGACGAGGCTGTAGGCGAGTTCCGGCTGCTTGCTCCCCGTGAAGATGGAAAAGTTCTCTACGAAGCCCTGGTAGCCGCGCAGTCCGGTGGGTCCCTTCGGGAAGAGCGCCCAGCCGACGCCGAACTTGCTGCCCACCTGCTTTTCCAGCATCAGCACGTTGTAGGAACCGGATTCCACGGCAGCGTACTGGCCGGCGAGGAAGGTGAGGCCGTTGGCCTCCGCACGGCTCGGCGCGATGTGCTCAATGGTACGCAGGTTGACGGCCCATTGGGCGGCGTCTTCCGCCGGCTTGTTGGTGTTAAAGGTGAACTGCTTGCCGTCGGCGGACAAGACGTCGCCGCCCCAGGTGCGGGCCAGGGAGCAGAAGTCGTAGTAGGTATTCGGAAAGTAGTTGGTACCGAAAGTGTTTTGACCAACGTCTGTCGTTGCTTTGCCGAGCGCGACGAAGTCCGCGACCGTCCAGTCATCCGTCGGCTCTTTGACCCCCCGGCGCTGCAGCAGATCCTTGTTATAGGCAACGAGTGCCGGGTTCCCCGGGTGCAGCAAATAGGGCAGGGCGTAGAGTTTGCCGTCGAAACTGGAGCCGGTCAGTGCCGTCTGGAAGAAGTCACTCATGCCGGGGTCGTGTTGCTTGACGTAATCATCAATAGCCCGGAACGCGCCCTTGGAAGCGGAGAAGGCGAACCATTTGATGCCGCTGAAGCTGACATCCTCCAGGGTGCCGCTGGCGACCAGCGTCAATTGCTTGGTTGGCATGTCGGCGTAGGCCACGGAATCGACGGTGAGATTCACCTCCGGATGCTGGGTCTGCCAGGTCTGAGCGGCGTGGCGCTGCCATTCGTCACCGGCCCCGGCATAGGTGGCGATACTCAAGGCCGTCTTCTTCCCAGGCTGGGCGGCTTGCGCCGAGGACGTGGCGGCCGACACGGCCGATGTGGCGACAGTGGTCGTCGGCGCAGCGCTGGTCGCGACCGAAGAGACGGCAGAGGCGGCGGGGGCCTGTGACGTCGCCGCGACAGAGGCCGCGGCTGTCGGTGAAACGGCGCCGGCGCCACCCGGGCCGCCGGCGCCGCAGGCTGCCAGCACTCCCACCGCCGGGAGCACGAGCGTCGCGCCGAGCGTCTGACGGAGGAGCACGCGCCGGGATACCAACGAATGGATGGACACGAGAACGTCCTTTCTCCTTGAGCCGTGACCCACCAGCACAGCCCATCGAACAACCGAGCCCGCCGCTAGCCCTTGATCCCGGTAATACTGATCCCTTCCACCAGCGTTTTCTGCGTAACATAGAAGAGCACAACGACGGGGATGATTGTCACCGTTGTGGCGGCCATCAGGTAGGGCCAGGCCAGCTTCTCCACGAAGTCGGTGCGAAACAACTGCAGCCCCAACGCCACCGGGTACAGCGACTGGTCATTGAGGTAGATCAGCGGTCCCAGGTAGTTATCCCAGGCCCCCATAAAGGTGAACAGACCGACGACGGCCAGGGCCGGCTTGGACAGCGGCAGGATGATGCGGGTAAGGATGCCCAGTTCAGAAGTGCCGTCAATGCGCGCCGCTTCTGAGAGCTCCTGCGGGATCGACAAGAAGAATTGGCGGAGGAGGAAGATGCTATAGGCGCTACCGAAGAACGCCGGCACAATCAGCGGCTTGTAGGTATTAATCCAGTCCAGTTGCTTGAACGTAAGAAACAGCGGCACCATCGTCACCTGGTAAGGAATCATCATGGTGCCGAGGCAAATGGCAAAAAGAATGTTGCGCCCCTTCCAGCGCAAGCGAGCGAAGCCATAAGCGGACAGCGAACAGGCAACGATCTGGCCGATGACGCTCAGGATGGCATAGCGGAAGGAGTTCAGAAAGAACAGACCGAACGGCTGTGCCCGCAGAGCCTCCGGGTAGTTGGCGAAACGCATAGGGATGGGGAGCCAGATCGGCGGCACATGATAGGTCTGGGCGTCGTTCTTCACCGAAGTCGAAAGCATGAAGATGAGCGGCAACAGAAAGATCAGGGCCAGCACGAGCATCATGAAATAAAAAAGCACGCCGCGGCTGACGGAGCGAATGTCCAACGCCGCCGCTTTCGGGCGGGCAGTCGTGCCGGCGTAGGCCTTGGGGAGTACCGCCTGACTCATGGCTTACCTCCTTCTGCTCCGTTGCTGCGCAACATATATCCAGCGATCAATCGACCTGCCCGCCATAATGCACCTTGGCGCCGCCGGTACGAAAGATCAGGACGGTGAAGACGACGATGACGACGAACAACACCCAGGCCATAGCCGAGGCGTAACCCATCTTGAAAAACTGGAAGGCGTTCTGATAGAGGTAGACGCTGTACAGGTTGGTGGCGTTATCCGGTCCGCCCTGCGTCAAGAGCCAGGGCAGCGTGAAGTACTGAAAGGTACCAATCATACTGGTGATGCCGACAAAGAGGATGGCGGGCGAGGACATCGGCACCGTCACGCTCCAGAAGCGTTGCCAGCGGTTGGCGCCATCCACCACCGCCGCGTCGTAGAGGGAGCGCGGCACGTCTTGCAACGCCCCGAGGAAGATCAGGATGGCGCTGCCGCTGGCCCAGGTATTGATCAGAATAAGCGACAGCTTGGCCAGCCCAAGGGAAGAGAGCCAGGGCACCGCCGGAATGTGAAAGGTCGCCAGGATGTTGTCGATCAAACCATAGTTCGGGTTGTACATCCAAAGCCACACCATCGCCGAGGCGACCGCCGGCACAATCGACGGGATGAAGAAGGCGGTGCGGAAGAGCGGCCGGCCGCGCATCTCCTGGTTCAGCAGGTTCGCCAGCAAGAAGGAGACGACCAGCACCGCCGGCACGCCGATGACGACGAAGTAGATGGTGTTACCCAGCACCGTTTGAAAGAGATTATCGTGTTGGAACAGGTTGATGTAGTTGGCGAGACCGATGTAGCGCGGGGAGTTGAGCACGTCATAGGCCGTGAAGCTATAGAACAGTGAGGCCAGGATAGGATAGGCCGTCCAGAGGAGAAAGCCGAGCAACCAGGGCAGAACGAATAGGATGCCCACGACAAAGCGGCGCAGCTCGCGCCGCGATGCCGCCCGTTGCCGGTCGACCCCGGCGACCGTCGTCAGCGCTGCCATTGTGTCCTCCTTTACTTCCCTCCTGCCACCTACCCCCCACCCCCCTTCCCTAAAAAGGAAGGGGGTTGGGGGGTAGGTCACCCGTTCGGGAACTGCTGCTGCAACTGGTTGGTCACAATTTGCTGCAGTTGGGCCAAAGCGTCCTTCGGCTGGGCCTTGCCGTAGATCACGTCCTGTTGCACCTTCCCCCACTGCTGGCCACAGTAGTTCTCTATGGGGTTGGAGGGCATGCCGTACAGTTTGTCGGCGGTCTGAATCGAATTGACGAAGAAATCCAGGCCCTTGTATTTGCTGAAATCGACCTTCTTCAGGAAGGACTGGCGGGCGCCCAGCCAGCCGGTGCCGTCGAAGATCGTCTGCTCGGCGGTGTTACTGGCCAGGAACTCGATCAGTTGGAAGGCATTGTCGGTGTTCTTGGCCCCCTTGGGAATGAAGGCATTGTGGCCAACCAGGGTCTGGAACTTGTAGCCCTTCTTCGATGCGGGTACCGGGGCCCAGGTATAGGCGAACTCGCGGCTGGGAGAGCTGTGGGCAAGTTCGCCCGGTGCCCAGTAGCCGTTGATGTTGATGTCTTCCACACCGGAGGGGAACGCCGCCGTCGGACTTTCCGTCCAGGTGCCGTAGCTGTTGTGGAAGCCGGCGACAGCCTGGGCCCCACCGGCAATGTCGTAGACCTTCTTGAGGATGGTCAAACCCTCCGTCAGTTGGTCGTTATTGAAGTTGAACTTGCGGCTCGCCTCGTCATAATAGTCGATACCCCAGGCCTGCGCCCAGTAGAAGGGGTTACTGCCGCCGAAGCTGCCGCCCATCGCATCGAGCGGGTCAATGCCCAGCACCGAGATGCTGCCATTGCTCGCCTTCTGGGTGAACTGCTGCTGCATTTGGGTGAGCGTATCCCAGTCCCAGGAGATCGTCTTCGGATCGACATTGAACTTCTGGAGGTTCGTCATGTCAAAGCAGAGGCCATAGCGACAGAAGCCCTCCACCGCCGACACGCCGTAGGTCTTGCCTTTGTAGCTGCTATAGGTCCAGTAAGCCGCTGGGATGTCGGACTTGAGCGGGATGCCGTCGACCGTCGATTGGGCAATCATGGCATCTAGCGGTATGGCCGCGCCGCGCGCCCAGAATTCCGGGTAGGGGGCGTTGCCGACCGCCACGTTTGGCGGGCTGCCGCCGGCGATGGCGGTGAGCAATTTGGTGTTGTTGTCGGCCGTGATCCAGTGGACGTTGAAGCCGGTGAGGGCGTCGGCCATCTGCTTGTTCAGTGCATCCCAGGTCTGAATTGCCGTCGCTCCGCCCCAGCCGTACCACAGGTTAAGGGTGAGCGCAGCGCCCTTGTGCGTTTCACCCGCCGCCGGCGTCGCCGTGGGTTTCGGCGCTGACGCCGCCGCGACGGACGTGCTCGCCACGGAGGCGGCGGCGGTCGTCGCGGGAGAGGAGGCACTTGCGGTTTTGGCTGCGGTACTGGGCGCTGCCGTGCCGGCCGCTACGGAGGCCGCGGTGCTGGCAGCGGAAGAAGCCGCCGTGAGCGTGGCCGATCCGGCGGCGCTACTACTGCCCGTCGATGCGGTGCTGCCGGCGCCACAGGCAGCCAGCAAGGCGGCACCGACCGGCGTTACGGCGGCGACCCGTAACAGGTGGCGGCGCGAATAACGAACCGTAGACTCGGACATGGGACAAACTCCTTTCCTACCCTGACGTTCTACGCTGACAAGGGCGACGGAGGATCCAAGCTACGGCCGGAAACTTAGCCGGGCGGCAACGCATGATCCTCTCGTCGTGGTACTGGTAATGTACTCTACGAATGCGCGCGGGGCAAGGTGAATCGCGCCGAAGCGCCAATTGCGCTATCTCCCCCTCGCGCCTGCCGGCTGCTCGACGCGCACCCCCTCCGTCACCATCGGGTACAAGATGCGGTCGGCGCCGGCTTCTTCCAACTTGCCACCCAGCCATCGCGGGTCCGGGTGCAAGGCAATGATGGTGCCACCGCCACCGGCCCCGGCCAGCTTCGCGGCGAGCGCGCCGTGCTGGACGGCGGCGGCGATTAGCGCTTCATTGTCGGGGCCGGAGCCGCCGAGGTCGCGTTGGATGGCGTGATTCTCGGTCATCAGGGCGGCGAGCAACGGCCAATCGTGCAACAGCACGGCCTTCTTCCCTTCGCGTGCCAGCTGCCCAATGCGCAGATAGGCATCGCGTACCTCCTTGTCCCCTTCCAACCAGCGTTCCCGGATGGGCTTGTGGACCGCGCCGGAGGAATGGACGACGCCGGTGTGGGCAAGGACAAAAGGCAACTGATCGACGTCGCCGCTCAGGCTCTCAATCGTGGCATACGGCTCCTTGCCGACTTCGCGATAGAACTCCTTCTCGCGAAAGTCCATAAAGTTGAGGCCGCCGAACGATGTCATGTAGAAGTCCTGGTAGCCACACACCACTCCCATGCGGTTGAGTTCGACGGAGCGGGCGAGTTCCGCGAACTGGTAGCGATTCCAGGTCTTTCCGGCATAGATGCTCAAGGCGCGCAGCGTAGCGCACACCAGGGCCGAGGAGGAGGAGAGACCGGATGCGAAGGGGATATCGCTGCGAACCGTCAGCCGGATCGGGGCATCGTAGAGGTGCAATTCCGCCAGGCATGCTTTCGAGATGTCGTACACGTCGCCGCGCAGCGTGAGATCATCCCGTCCGCCAATCTCCAGAGGCCGGCCAAGCGACACCAGCGTCAGGCGCTCGGCCGGCTCCACCTCGGCGTAGGCGCGTGGCTCGATGGAACAACTGAGGACGGAGCCGCCGTACATGTCGGTGGGATTGCCGATAATGCCGCACCGACCAGGGGCCGAAACGAGAATGGTGGCGGCCGCCGCCATCGCCTAACCCAGCTTCCGCATCAGGTACTGGCGCAGGAGGTAGCCATAGCGCTCGTCCGCCAGGGCAAAGTCGACAAAGGCTTTGTAGTAGCTCTCGAAGTTGCCGATATCGTAGCGTTGCTCACCGTCCTGTAGCTTGACGCAGCAGACCCTTTTGCCCTGCTTCAATAAGATCCGGATGGCGTCCGCCAGCCAGATTTCGCCGCCCTTGCCCGGCATGGTCAGGTCGAGCGCCTCGAACACCTCCGGGCCAAAGACGTAGCGCGCGGCGATGGCCAGGTTACTGGGAGCGGAGCCGCGGGCCGGCTTCTCCACCAGATCGGATATTTCAAAGTCATCACCGGCGCCATTTTTCGGGCGCACCACGCCATACTTGTAGGCCTCGTCCGCCGGCACTTCCTCTACGGCGATGGTGCAACTGGCCTGCTGGCGGACATGCACACCGATCATGCGTTCCAGCACGCTCTGCCGTCCGGCGCTGCGGATAATGCTGTCGCCGAACGCCACCACGAACAGGTCGTCGCCGGCAAAGCGTCGCCCAAGCCGCACAGCATCGCCGTTGCCGGCCTGGGTACTCTGGCGAGTGTAATAAAAGGAAGTGTCGGCCTCGGCGAAGTTGAGCATCTCCACCAGATCCTGATTGCCCGACGCACCAAGCCGTTGGATCAGATCGGGGTCGCGGTCAAAATGATCTTCGATGGAGGTCTTCTTGCGCCCCGTGACGAGCAAAATGTCCCGAATGCCCGCTTGCTCCAGTTCCTCGACGATGTACTGCACGGCTGGCTTGCGCCCAACGGGCAGCATTTCCTTCGGTTGCGATTTGGTCACCGGTAAGAGGCGGGTGCCCAAGCCTGCCACCGGAATGACGGCTTTACGAACGGCCGGGAGGGTCATGGCAGTGTCCTCACTTCTATGGGGCCGCGACTGCTATGTCGGTATCGTCAACTCAAACACCTTGTCCGGTTCGTCCGCCGGGTAAGTCGTTAGCGAAGCCTCACGGAGCGTGGTCGTGAAGTCGCCGGGTAAGTCGTTAGCGAAGCCTCACGGAGCGTGGTCGTGAAGTCGCCGGTCGCCTTCGGCGCCGCGTATAGCTTGCGCTCCAGCGTGCGATGATAACCCGACCAGTTACCTGGCCGTTCCACCTGCAGGAGGGCGGCGGCGAAGATGGCAAGTTGGCAACTGGTGTAATCGGCCAGATGCAGCGCTACCGCTTCCAGAGTTTTGGGCAACTGGGGCGACCGCCATTCGTGGCGGCCGTGATGGCTGAGGAGCATGTGGCGGAGGCGTACCAGGAGTTCCGCCGATAGTTCCGGGATGCGGGCGCCGAGCTGCGCCAGCAAGGCGTCGGCGATCGGGATATGCCCGAGCAGCCCGCCTTCGTCCGTTTCCTCAAAGGCGGCTGCCGTATTGTATTCGCGCACCTTGCCGATATCGTGCAGCAAGGCGGCGGTGATCAGCAGTTCGCCGTCCATCTCGGGATGGAGGGCGAACTGCGCGCGGCAGAGCCTGACCACTTCCAGGGTGCGCTCCAACAAGCCGCCGAGATAGGCGTGATGGATTTGCGTCGCCGCCGGCGCCAGCGCGAACTGGGCATATCGCTCGCGGTCGAAGGTCGCCTCCAGGAGGGCGCGGAGGCCGCGATGCCGGACGCTATTCACTTCGGCGCGGAACTCGCGGCCCATGGTCGCCGCGTCACGCGGACTGGACGGCAAGAAATCGGCGAGTTGGTAGTCGTTGTGGCTCGTCGGGCTCACGTGCTCGACGACCACCTGCACGTCGCCGTTGTACAACTGGCAGCGCCCTCGGACGTGGACGATGCTTCCCTCCCGTGTGAACGGATAGAAGCGATCGGCGTCCTCCCAGGCTACCGCGTTCACCTCGCCGGTGCGATCGCCGAGGACCAGCGTCATGAAACTGCCGGAGCGGCTGCGGTGCGTCCGCTGTTGCCGGGAGCGCACCTGAAACGGCGCGGAAAACTCCTGCCCGTCGGTGAGGTCGGTGACCCAGATCTTCGCCACAGATACTCCCGTGCCGGACCATACCGATACGATAGGCCGGCAGGCGCAGCGTTACCGCGACCGGATAGCCGGTCAACCCAACCGTGAATGCCCGGTAGGCAACTGTAGCACACGCACCTGCAAAACGTCGGAAAATTCCAGTACGGCGACGCTGGCCGCCGGTAAGCCTCGCGGATCGACGGCACTGCCCGGATTGAGGAGGACGAAGCCGTCGGCGTGCTCCGCGACCGGGCGATGGGAATGGCCAAAACAGAGGACGTCCAGGCGTTCCGGGAACCGAGCCGCCGTCCGTCGCCATGCCGCCGCGTTTTGGCCGGCGGCGTGTACCGCCCCGACCCGCCAGCTACCGATTTGTAAGAGCAGGGCGGCCGGCGTCTCCGCGCCTAAGTCAACCGGGTCGACGTTGCCCAGGACCGAAAACAACGGCGCTCGCTGCCGCAACGGGTCAAGCAGTGCCGGGTTCAGAAAGTCCCCGCAATGGAGGTAGGCGTCGCATGTCCCCATGCGTTCGATCGCTACATCGGGAACGGCAGCCGCACGGCTGTACCGATGCGTGTCCGACAAGACGCCCAGACGAAAAGGACGATCGTCGGGCGCCGCCAGCGCGACGACCTGCGGAACGAGTGAATTAGGCACGCCAATCATTCCTCTTCTCCGCTTCAGGATACGGCAACCAGGGGGAAATTTCGGCGCATCACCGGCGCAGGAGCACATAGCACAAGGAGGGACGACTACGCCAGCGGTAAAGGCGATGAACGTCCGGCAATATCAATAGTACCCTTGGCTAATTGCCGGAGCGTGGGCGCAAAAGGTATTGACATGACGATAGAAGTGTCCTATTGTACTGACATCACGGAACGGGGTTCCGCAAGCGCCTCCTAGACCTGCAGGACTGGGGGGATCGCCCCGCTTCGAGAAGACGACGACGCTGGATGGGAATAGTCGGCAAGGTTCCGTCCGGCATCCGAGCCGAAAGGTGGGTTCACGGTTCTGCGTTGGTGCCTCCTTCGGGAGTCCCGGCGCTCCGGCGAACTCGCAGCACCCGGCCATCCGCCCCGTGGCGGATGGGTGCAGGGAAGGCGACCGGCGTTGGGGTAAAGCCCGACACACTGCCACCGGGGCGGGTTCCGGCAACGGAGTCCGGTGGCGGCGGCGCAAGGCGAAGGTCTTGCGGCTGGTGCGGAGGATGACGTTCGTCCCCGTCTTGCGCGGACGGTGGTGCGAACAAGGTGGCTGTTGCGAGGCAGCCTCGGTCGTCGGTTCCGGCGTAGTCCCGGAGGGCAACCTCCGGGACTCGTTGTTGTTAAACGTGCCGCGCAACCATCCGCAATGTTGCTTCCCAGGCTTCCCCTCGTTCCAGCACCCGCCGGCCGGCATTAATGCCGTGTTCGTCCAGGTTGAAGGCATCCGTCGCACAGGTGTACGGCTCAAAGCAGACGACACCCTGCCCGGGTGGCGCATAGACCACGATTTCCCGGAAGTTGGCGTCGGCTTCCAGCGCCATTTCCAGTCTGACGGCCGGGTCGACCAACCGGCAGGTGGAAGTACCGTCCACGAGCGTGACGGCGCTATAAACATCGTCGAATGTCCGGTCGCCGATGGGCATCAGCCGGTCGGTTGGGTCTTTGGACGTGAGCGGTACGCGCCGCCCCGTCGGAATCAAGCCGGCATCCAGCTCCCAACGGTCGCCCACCGGCACGGCGATTTGGCAGTCGCTCTGCTGTCCTTCGTCCGTCATTGGGGCCCGGAAATATGGGTGAATGCCGAAGCCGAACGGCATGCTGCTGTCACCTTCATTGATCGCGCTCACGGTCAGGCTGAGCACGGTCCCTTGTAATACATAGTCGGCGACAAGGCGAAACGGGAATGGATAGCCCTGGCTTTGCTCCAGGTCGGCGTGCGCAATGACACAGCGCAAATGAGCGCCCTGGTTCGTAGCCTCCGCCGCTTCCACCCGGAACGGCGCCGCCAGCACCAGGCCATGGATGGCGTTGCCGTGATTATTGACCGCCAACTGATACTCCTGGTCCTGAAAGCGATAGCAGCCCCGCGCGATGCGGTTGGGGAAGGGGAACAACAGGGGTTGGCCGAAGCGCGATGGCGTTGCCCGTAGCTCCGCCGCCGACGCCGGGGCACGCAAGAGCTGAATCGCCCGTCCCTCCGGCCCGCGCACGCTAAATTGCACACAATTGGCACCCACCCCCGGCAGGACACGCGCGGTCGAACCCGCTTCTCTGTCGTGCAGGACATACCCGCCCAGGGGCGCCTCACCGACGGTAACTGCATACCGATAGTCGGCCATGTTGATTGCTCCTCTCGTGGGAACCTAACCCCGTCTTCCCCTTCCCTAACGAAGGAAGGGGAAGACGGGACGGGGATAACGGCCATCCCTCGTCGTCGCCCCCCGTCGTCGCCCCCTTCCTTCTTAGGGAAGGGGGTTGGGGGTTAGGTCGCCTCCGGCCCGGCACTGGACACAACGACGCGATCGAGATCAAGGTGGCGGCGAACGGTGTCCAGCACGTCGCCCGCCTTGACCGCGTTGACGCTGGCGATGAAATGGTCAACTTCATCAAGGGGCAGCCCGAAGCGCTGGATACTCATCAGTAAGGAGGCGACGCCTGCGGTGGTCTCCAGCCGCAGGGGCATGCTGCCGGTCAGCAACTGTTTCGCCTCGGCCAACTCCGAATCGGTCGGGCCATCCTCCCGATAGCGGCGGAACTCGCCAAGCGTCGCCTCAACCGCCGCTTCGACATCCTTGGGCGCCACCCCAATGCGGGCCGCCCAGGGACCAGGCCCGAAGCCGGCATCGAAACTGGTCGAGGCGTAGTAAGCGAGGCCCCGCCGCTCGCGTACCTCCTCGCCGACCCGGCCGCCCATGCCGAGCCGGCCGAGGATAGTGTCGGCGACCAGGAGCCGAAAATAGTCCGGGTCGTTGCGCACGATCCCCGGCAGGCCAATCACCAGATCGGTCTGCGTCTTGCCGGCAACGCCCTGGAACCCGCGTTGCACGGCGGGCACGGCGTTGACGGGCGGGATGGCGATATCCGGCGCGGCCCGTAGGGCCGGCCAGGCGCCGAAATAGCGCTCCAAATATTCCAGGGCGCGATCGCCATCCAAACCCCCGGCCATGGCGATGACCATACCGGCGGAACCGGCGAAACGCTCCGCAAAGCGCGTTACATCGTCCCGGCTGATCGCCTCGATCATCGCCGTCGTGCCGGTCGGCCAGCGGTGGTAGGGGTGGCCGACCGGATAGGCCAGTTCTCGGAAGCGCCGCTCCGCGACCTCACGCGTATTGGTCGCCTCCTCCCGCGCCGCCGCCAGCATTGGTCCGCGCACGATATCCAACTGAGTGTCAGGATAAACGGGCTGCCGAAACACGTCGGTGAGCAAATCCAGCGCCACGTCCAGGTGGTCGAGTAGACTCTTCACGGAGTAGGAACTGAAGTAATCGCCGCTGCCGCCGTGCAGTTGGATGCCCCGGCGATCACTCTCCTCCGAGATCTGCTCGTAACTGCGCCGTTCCGTACCACGCAGACGCAAGGCGCCTTGCGCGGCGGCGACGCCCCGCTGATCGTCGGCATCGTAGGCAGAACCGCCAGGCACGGACGCCTGCACAAGTTCCCAGGGCGTCCCTGGCGCCGCGTGGAGGAGGACGACTATGCCATTCGACAACACCGCGCGCCGAATGGTGAAGCCTGCCGCCGGCTGGCGCTGGATGGTCGGCGCCGGTCGCGGCGACTCGGTCGCAGGCGTCGCCGCGGGGCCAACCTGGGGGATCGTCACCGCCACCGGCGCCGCCTCCGTCGGCCTGAACCAACCGAGCGTGCGGTTCTCCGGCGCGAAGTAGCGGGCGCAGACGCTCCGAATCTCCTCCGGCGAGACGGATCGCAGCCGCTGCAAGAGCTCGCGGTCATCCGTGGGCAAACCGGTCAGCACACTTTGGCCCAGAGCGGAAGCCTGCCGGCTGACGCCTTCCGCGGCGTAGAGGAACTGCGCGGCAGCTTGTTCGCTGGCGCTGAGCAACTCTTGTTCGTCGACGTGCTCGCTGCTCAGGCGCTGCAACTCGTCGAACAGGATGCGCTCAACTTCCTGGGGCTCCGTGCCGGGGCGCAACGAGGCGCTGAGGTAGAAGAGACCCGGGTCGACGCTGGTACCGGTGCTGGCGGAAACGGAGCTGGCCTTTCCGGTATCGACGAGGACCCGCCGCAGGCGCGAACTCCGCCCCATGCCGCCGCCGCCTCGCCCAAGCGCCGTGCCGCCGCTGAGCAGGGCATCCACAACGGAGAGCGCTGGTATGTCCTGATGGCCGGCCGCCGGAATATGGTAGACGGCCATGAGATGGGCGGTGCCGCCCGGACGACGCACTTCCACGCGACGTTCACCTTCCTGCGGCGGCTCGACTGAGCGCAGCGCCGCCGCCGACTGTCCCGCCGCGATACCACCGAAGTAGTGCTCAATCTGAGCAAGCATGGTTGGCGCCGAGAAGTCGCCGACTGCCACGGCAACCGCATTGTTCGGGTGGTAGTAGCACTGGTAGTGCGTCCACAGTTCCTCGCGGGTGATACGTTCCAGGTCACTCTTCCAGCCGATCACCGGCTGGCCGTACGGGTGGACCTTGTAGGCGACAGCCATCACTTCTTCGTAGAGGTGACGCGTCGGGTAGTTCTCGCCGCCCTGGCGTTCAGAAATGATGACGGTGCGTTCTCGCTCGACCTCCGCCGGGTCCAGCACCGCATTTACCATGCGATCGCATTCCAGCTTCAGCGAAAGCTCGATTCGGTCGGCCGGCAGGGCCTCAAAAAAGGCGGTGCCGTCCATCCAGGTGAAACCGTTGCGATAGCCGCCATTGGCGGCCACGACACGATGCAAGGCACCCTTGGGAAAGGTAGGGGTGCCGTCGAAGAGCAAGTGCTCCACCCAGTGGGACAGGCCCGTCGTCCCGGCGACTTCGTTCCGGGAGCCCACCTTGTAGAAGACATAAAAGGCGGCAACCGGTGCCGCGTGGTCCTCACGCAGAAGCACCGTCAAGCCGTTCGGGAGGACCGCCGACTCAACAGGAAGACTCGACTGGGTCGTGGGGGCCATTGCAGCACCGTTCTCTGGACGGCGGGGCTTCGTTCCGCGCCGGACTGGTCAGTAGCATAGCGCACTCAGCAGGGTAAGACGGTGCCTGCGGCCCAACCTGCGTCCCCTGCTCGACGGACCCCGCCGGCGGCGACCTTGGCGGGGCAAGCACTGTACTGCCACCGATAATGGCGTCGCGCACCCGACGATGCGGTCGAACCGTACGCTGCGGCGTTGGGACATGTGACGGTGACGCTGGTGTTAGGGCCTATTTTGGCGAAGTCGCGCCAACTCCGCCTCCAGGGCCTGCCGCGCCGCCGCTTCCCGGTCCGCCCGTTCCTCAGCCAACTGCGCGCGCTCCACCGCCAACTGTTCCCGTGCCCAGGCCAGCCGCGCCTGCTCCTCGGCCAGCCGCGCCTGCTCCTGCGCTTCCCGGCGCAAGGCGACTTCCCGGCGCAACTGGGGCTCCACGTCCCAAATCGGGGGGAACACCTCGCCGCTCAGGTGATCCACCACCCGCAGTGCGTTGTCCACTAGCCGGAAGCCGAAGTGAATCAGCTCGCTCCACAGCGTCTCCGTCGGTAGGACCACGCGGTGCACGTCCGCACTACCGTCCCGATGGTCGCCCAGGCGCCAGGCTTGCAGGCGGGGTTCCGGCGCAAAGTCCCCGCTCGGGTCGAGCACGACGTACTCCCGCACCCCTTCCCGCCGGTACCAGTCCTTCTTCGCCGTCAGGTCCTTGTTCTCGACGGAGGACAGCGACAGCACTTCGATCACCAGGTCCGGCGCCTTGCCCTCGACCCAGACGTCGTAGCGGGGACGCACCCAGTCCGTCACGCCAAAGGCAACCAGAATGTCTGGTTCCCGGTAATCTCGGAGGTCATTGGCGTTGCGATGCACCCGCAGTTCGGCGGCGACGTAACAGTCGGGACCGGCGAGGCGACCGCGCAAAGGGTAGCTCAGGCTGTCGATGGTGTCGCGGTGGTCCTGGCCGGCCAAGGGCTCGTCCTGTTCTTCGCTATCGAAGAGATCTTCGACCGGCCAGTCCAGAGCGGCGATCTCGGCGCGCATCCTGCCTCGCTTCCTTTGCCGCCAAGCGTAGCATGGAGCAAGGCTCTGGGTCACGCAGCGAGCGCCTCAAGTTCGACGCGCCCGGTCTGCGGCCGTTTATCTACTTCGGTGCGTGATACCCCGTGAGTTCGACGTAGCCCTGGCCGCTGATCGGGACTCCGGCGCGCGTCCCACCGATGCTCACGGCGCCTTCCCAATAGTCCAGAAAGTCGAGGCTGGCCTTACCGCCGAAGCTGAGTTCCTGATTCTTCACGGTCGGCTCCAAGGATAGGCTGAGGTGCTGCGATGGAATCTGCACGATCCAGCCGGAAGGGTAGGTAATCCCGGTGACGGGACTGGACCAGGAACCAGTCACCTGTTGGCTGAAGGAACCGCTGGTGAGGTCAGTCACCTGGCCATCGGCGCCGACGTAGGAACCATAGCTGAAATACTGCCTATCGTCGGCCCCCCGGTTGAAGGAGAGCATCACATCGCTGCCGTCCGCCAACTGGACGGCGTACCAATCCCAGCCGCCGACGCTGCCCACGATGAAGTTACCCCACTGATGGTCCATCCAGGCGATGCCGGTGACGGGAAGCGGCTGGCCGTGGTCCTGCAAGGTGCCGGTTAATGCCATACGCGTGCGCGAATAGTAATACGACTTGCCGAATGGTCCGAAGTCGATCAACCCCGTGCCGCCGTGCATGACCGCCGGCTTGTCCGCCGTCAGTTGCAGATTGATGGCGTAATCGGTCAGGCCGGCCTGCAATGAATCGTGCCCCTGCCGGCCCTGCATGTGCCATGTATCCAGCGCGAGGGTGAAGCCTGGTCCGCGGCCGCCCTGTTCGCCGCTGCCACTGCGCTGATCAAACTGGAAAGTGTTGCGGTGATCATCGGTGATGGCGAAGTGGGCTTCATAACCGGGTGGGGCGTCGCCGCGGCGAATCTGAAAGAAGACCAGTTCAAAGCCGTATTGGCGGCCGTCAGCGGCCGCTAGGTGCCCGGTGTAGTACCACCATTCCGTCAGGTCGCCGTGGGGGGATTCGTCCAGCGGCAGCGTGACGCGCTGCGGGTTGGAGACAGCCAGGGCCGGCGTCGCCACCGGCGCGATGGTCGGCAGCGGCGTTGGTACCGCCGCGGCGCTGCCGCAGGCGGTGAGGACCAGCGACGCGAGGAGCACGGGCATAATGCGACGTAAACCGAGGCGCACTTTTGCTAACTCTCCGATCGCAAAGGCCGGCGTTGGGGCGCCGCCGGCAACAGGCTGCGGAGCGCCGACGGCATCCACCAGTTCCAGTCACCGAGCAAGCGCATCGTGGCCGGCACCAACAAGGCGCGTACGATAGTGGCGTCAAGCAACACGGCCAGCGCCACACCCAGCCCTAACGCCTTAATCAATACGATTGACGCCGCCATAAATGAAGCGCTGACCAGGACGACGATCAGGGCGGCGCTGGTGATGATGCGGCCGCTGCGGCGCATCCCTTCCGCCACACTGCGCGCATTGTCCCCGCTGCGATCATACGCTTCCTTCATCCGCGAGAGTAGGAATACCTCGTAGTCCATGCTCAAGCCGAAGAGCGTGCAGAACATCAGGATCGGCAGCTCCGCCTCGACGTAGCCCAACCTGCTGAAGCCCAACAGACTGGTGAAGTGACCGTCTTGAAAGACAAATACTAGCGCCCCGTAGCTGGCGATGATGCTCAGGCTGTTCATGATTATCGCCTTCACCGGTAGGAAGGCGCTGCGGAAGAGGATGAACAACACCGTGTAGGTGCTCAGGACAATGAACAGCAAGGCGTGAGGAAACTGGCTGTACAGTTCTTGTACCACGTCATGGATCTCGGCGGTGACGCCGCCGACCAGCATCGTGGCGCCGGCGCCGGGCGTCATCCGGCGGAGGGCGAGCACCAGCGCCTGCGAGCGGGGGTCAATCGCGGAGTATTTGCTGTAGACCTGCACGAGCGCCGTATTCCCTTTCACCGTGGCGGCAGCCGTCGCCGCGGCGAAGTAATCCGGCACCCGCTTCGGGTCGGCGTACATCAACTGGTATTGGGCGAGCGTGAGCCGCGCATCGATACTGGTGACGCTGTCGACTCGAGCGACCCTTGGGTCGGCGCTAACTCGCTGAGTGAAGGCATAGAGTTCCGCGAGGTTGGCCGGGGCGAGCGCATCGCCGGTGAAGGAAAGGACCACAAACGCCGGCGAGCCGTCACCGGGCGGGAATTCGGCGTTGAGCACATCGAAGGCCTGGCGGGAGGCCACCGATTGGGGAAGAATCGAGGCGTCGGGCGAACTGAGGCGGACGTGGAGGAAAGGCACACCGAGGACGAGCAACAGGCCCAGCGCCGGCACGCCGATGGCCAGGGGCCGCCGCATCACGGCGTGGGCCAACCGCTCCCAGAACAGCGTGACACTCCGGGAGCGCGGCAAGACTTGCAAGGCGTCTACGCGCCGACCAAGGAGGGCCAGTATCGCCGGCAACAGGGTCAGGGCGGCGACCACCGTGCAGAGTACGACGATACAGCCGCCGAGGCCGACGGAGCGCAGCAACATAAAATTGAAGCTCAGGAGTGCCAGCAGCCCCAGGCAGACCGTCGTCCCAGAGAAGAAGACCGCCCGCCCGGCCGTGGCGGCCGTGGCGGCGACCGCCTCCAGTACCACCTGCTGGTCCCTACCGGCGGCGTCGGTGCCGTGTCCCGCCAACTCTTCGCGAAAGCGACTGGTCATAAAGAGGGAATAGTCGACACCCAGGCCCAGGCCGATCATCGTGGCGACGTTCAGGACGAAGATGGACATATCCGTGACCTGTGCGACCAGATAGATCACGCCGGCGGCAACGCTGACCCCGAGCCCCCCGACGAGCACCGGCACGAGGGCGGCGACGAGCGTCCGGAACACCAGCACCAGGGCGATGGCGGCGAAAGGAAAGGCGATCAATTCTGCCCGGTGCAGGTCGGAGGAGCTGGCCGCTTCGATATCGGAATAGAAGGCCGGCGCGCCCCCCACGAGCACCCGCAGGCTGGAAGGCTGGAGGCGCGCCTTGACGCCGTCCACGACCACGGTACCGGGGTCGGCATTCGGGTCGAGCACCAGCACCTCGTAGGCGGTATGCCCGTCCCGACCGATCTGGCGGTAGTTGTCCGTGTGCCAGATGATCTCCTTCACGTCGGGGTCGCCGGCGACGCGCGCCAGCGCCAGGTGCGCCTGGGCCACAAACTGCGCATCATTGGGATGCAGCGTTGGACTGGTCAGTACCACTAACAGGTCGTTCGCGCTATACCCGAGGCGCTGTTGCAGCAGGTCGCGCGCCTGGGCGGTCTCCGATCGATTATCGGAAAAGCCACCGACCTTCAGGACGTGCTCCAGCTTGAGCAGCGCCGGAATACTGACGGCAAACAACAACGCCCACACGACGATGACCGGCCACGGGTGCCGCGCACACCAGCGACCGAGCTGCTCAAACATCCAACCAACGCCCGTGCACTGTGTTCGCCACCCTCTTCCCAGTATACGGGCAGTCTTCGCTGCCGCCGGCCGCAGTCGTGGCCTCGTTCGCGTTCCAGCCGCACTTGACAAGCGACAGGGTGTAATACAATATATGGGCGTCTTCTCGTGAAAGGTGGATCGTTGTGCCGTTGACATTCCCACAAGCCGGCCGAACGCGTCGTTCGACCTTGTGTACCTGCTTCGGAACGATTGGTCTGCTCGCCGGCTTGCCGGTGCTGGCCGCCTGTGGCGCCGCCACATCCGCCGTGGCAACCAGCCAGCCAGCTTTCACAGTGGCCTCAACTACCAGCGGCGCTGCCACGGCCACCGCGGGTTCGGCCACCGGCACGACAGCGCGCGTGGTGGGCGCCAACGCCGCCACGACGAGCGCTGCCACCGCGAGCGCCGCACCAGCGTCCAGCGCCGCCGCGGCCGGCGGAAAAACGACCATCTTCTATATCAGCCGTGACCCGTTGAAGCCGCCGGATATCGACACCCTGACGAAGCCCTGGCTGGACGCCCATCCGACCTATAGCCTTCAGACGGAGGTCGGCGTCAATGACGCCAAGCTGGCGACCCTGGTGGCGGCCGGTCAACAGATGGACGCCATAGGCTGGTACCAAACGGCGCAAGACGTGAACATTGCCATGAATCTCCTCATCCCCCTCGACTCCTATATCGCGCGTGACCATTGGAATACCCAACAGTACAGCCAGGACATCTTGAATCTGGTGGGCAGCTACCAGGGGAAGCTGTACGCCCTGCCGTATGCCTATGGCGGCGACGCGCCGTTCGGCTTGGTCTATAATCGCTCCCTGTTCCAGGCAGCCGGGATCGCCGAGCCGCCAACGACCTGGGATAAGACCTGGACCTGGGACGATTTCGCCACCGCCGCCGGCAAACTGACCAAGCGGAATGGCGCCAGCCAGACGCAGGCCGGCCTGGCCAACTATGGCTTCTACGTCAATACGATCCCGCTGATTTGGAAACCGGTACGGTGGATGCAGGACGACTACAAGACGATCACCTGCGATTCACCGGACATGATTAATGCCTATCAAAAGTACCTGGACCTGGTCCTGAAGGATCGCGCCTCCACCTCCAGTCCGGGCTTCACCGCCGGCAAAGGAGATCCCTTTTATGGCGGAATCGCCGCCATGACGGGGCCCTGCTGCAGCGCGCTCAGCTACGCCACCAAAATGCCGCCGGCCATCGATTGGGGTTTCGCACCGATGCCGAAGGGCGCCGTGACGACGCCGGATGTCCAGGCCACGATCAGTGGAATCGGCACGCTCGCCAAAGACCGTGACGCCGGCTGGTCGTTCCTGATGGCCATCCTTGATAAGTCGCGGTTGGCCAATGCCGCGCAACGCCAGCCGGCGATACCGGCCGACGTATCGACCTGGGTAGACGCCAACTTCCAACAGTGGCCCAAGTCCAATGCGAAGAACATCATCGTCGACGGAACGAAGATCGCCCTCGGTATCGATCCCATTCGCTTCCATCCCAAGTACAACGAGATGAACACCACGATCATGCAGCCGGCCTGGAATTCCATGCTCAAGGGAACGGAGACCGCGCAGCAGGCGTTGACGCGCATCAAAGGGCCCTTGCAGACGCTGGCGGGAGCATAAGGGGCGCAACAGCGGGCCCAGGGGGTACCCTCCACCTCCCTTACACTCTAGCCAGTCTCCTGTTTCTAATGATCCACATCGCCGCAACTACCAAGCAGACCGTCCCGCCTGCCCCTAACAGCACCTGAAAGGGCCGGATCCCTGGGGGCGCGGACGATGCCGGCGGCGCGGGCGGCGTGGACGCAACCGCGGTCGGCGGGGCCAGCGTGCTGGTGGCCTGCTGCGCGCGTGCCGCTGCCGCCGCCGGATGGGGGGCCGGCGCCAGTGCTGCACCGGCAGCAGCGGTAGAGGCCGCCGTCGTGGCGGCGGCGAAGGCGCGTCCTGACCCCGTCGCCGCCATCGACGTGGGGGAACCGGCCTGCGAGGCAGCGAGTGAAGCGCCACCGGGAACGGGGCGGGCCAGAGCCAGGGAGAGACCGAGCGCCAGGAAGAGCACAGCCGCGGCGGAGAGAAAGGAAATCGGCAAGAGGGGCCGCGGCGCTGCCCGGCGCGGCGCGGTGGCAGTCGGCAGCAGAAAGGAACGCGGCAGTACCGGCTCCGGCAGGTTGCGGAGCAAGAGCGCCGTCGTCTGCAAGGAGCGCAATTGGGCACGGCAAGCGGCGCAACCCGCCAGATGATCGTCCACCATCCGCCGTTCCGCCGGCGTTAGGCCGTCTACCGAATAGGCGGCAAGGAGCGCCTCGGGATGCTCGTCCGCCATGCTGTTCACTGTTTCTCCTGTATGTAGACAGAACGTAGACCGGACGGCAAGAGTTCCGGACGCTCGGCCAACCAGTCGCGCAGGCGGGCCCGCCCCCGGCTGAGGCGAGACTTAATGGTGCCGATATTGGTGCGCTCCACCTCCGCCGCCTCGGCGTAGCCGTAGCCCTGGACGTCACAGAGAATGACTACGGCGCGCTGATCGGGCGGCAGCGCGGCCAGGCCGGCGCTCAAATGGCGGCCCAATTCGCTGGTCACCACTAACTGGGCCGGGTCGGGCGCTTCGCCGGCCAGTTGCTCCGTTTCCGGCTGCTCGGCGAGGATGGCGTCGTAGGAACGTTCGGGCCGGCGACGCCGGGTGCGTAGGACGTCGTAGCAGCGGTTGACCAGGATGCGCGTCAGCCAGGCGCGGAAGCTGCCACCATGAAACGTGTCCAGATGCTGCCAGGCGGCCAGCAGGCTCTCCTGGGTGACGTCGGCCGCCGATGGTTCGTCACCGAGCATGCGCAGGGCGATGGCAAAGAGGATGCGCTGCAGCGGCTCAACCAGACGGTTAAAGGACGGCAGATCGCCGGCCCTGGCGAGTGCCTGGAGGCGTTCGTCCGCTGTGCTCCCCGTCGGCTGCACCCGGCGGAACCTTTCTGCTCCATCCAGCGTTGGAGTGCATGTACACCGGCGGCATGGTACCGCCGGTCCCTCCGTCACGAAAGGTGGTTCACCATGCGTCCTGCTCCGATGCAACAACCAGACCGGAACCGTCCCCGCCGCCGCGCGATGGTCTCGGTCGCCGGCGTACTGCTCCTGGCCGTCGCGTTGAGCGCCTGCGGCGTCGGTACCCGAGCGCTGTCACCGTCGTCCAGCACAGCGTGGGTCAGTAGCGCGATGGCGGCGACCGCGGCCGCCGCCACCGCAGCGGGTGCGCTGCCGGCGATCCGCGCGGCGTCCGCCCCCATTGCCGGCGCCCCATCTATCGCCGCCGCCCCCGCCAAGAATCAGACCAGCCCGCTGCCGATCCTACCGTCGGGACAGATGCTGATTCGCTCCGGCCAGATCGAGTTAGAGGCCGGTAACCCGGCGACCCTCGTCGAGCAAGTGCGCCAGATCGCCGGCGCTGCTATCGCCGGCGCCGATGCGGGTTACGTCGCCGACGAACAATTGCAGTCGCACGACGCGACGTTCACGGCGACCATCACGATCAACGTGCCCGCGCCATCGTTTGCAACGGTGATGGAGCAGTTACGGCGCTTAGGCACGCGAGTCCTGAATGAAACGAGCAGCAGTCAGGATGTCACGGAGCAGTTCGTCGATGTCGACGCCCAGTTGCAGGCGCTCCGCGCCACCCAGGCCCAGTTGTTGACCTTGCTCAGCAAGACGCAGCAGGTGGCCGATACGCTCACCGTGCAGCGTGAGCTCTCCAACGTCAATATGCAGATTAACCAGTTGGAAGGGCGCGAAAACTACCTGAAGGCGCATAGCGCCTACTCCACCATTGTCGTGACGATCCGTCCACCGGCGACGGCGACAACGCCAACCCCGTCTCTGCTCTGGAGCCCGTTGCACGCCCTGTTGAGCGCCATTGCCGCCCTCGGCACGGTCGGGCAGGGAGTCGTCGATGCCCTGATCTGGTTCCTCGTCTTTGGTATCCCGCTCGCGCTGGTGGCCCTCCTGGGTCTGGTGGTGCAGCGCGCCATTAGCCGGACGCTGCGCGCACGACGCAGTACGCCGACGCCGTAGCGCAGACGACGGGATCGACGGCGGCGAGTATAATCCGATGCCTACTCGAGACGCGCCAGCACGCGTTCCTTGTCGGTGAGGAGGTCCCATGAAGCAATATCCGCCAGCCCAGATTCGCAATGTTGCGCTCATCTCCCACGGTGGCGCCGGAAAGACCAGCCTGACGGAAGCCATGCTTCTGGCGGCAGGGGCGATCAGCCGGCGGGGTAGCGTGGAAGAAGGGAACACCGTCTCCGACCACGACCCGGAGGAGCAGCGACGGCAAATCTCGCTCGGGCTCAGCGTCTGCCCCTTGGAATGGCAGGATTGCAAGGTCAATCTGCTGGACACGCCCGGCTATTCCGACTTCGTCGGCGAAGTGAAGCAGGCGCTTCGCATCGCCGATGCGGCAATTTTGCAGGTCTGTGCCGTCAACGGTATCGAAGTGGGGACGGAACTGGTCAGCCAGTACGCTGCGGAGCGGCAGTTACCGCTGCTGGCCGTCATCGGGCGGCTGGACCGCGAACACGCCGACTTCGAACAGGCGCTCGCCGGCCTGAAGATGATGTTCGGCAACCGCGCGGCCCTGCTCCATTTGCCGATCGGGCACGAACGCAGCACGCGCGGCTATGTCGATCTGCTGACGCAAAAGGCCCATCTCTATACCGACGGCGACGCGCACGAAGAGGCGGTGCCGGAGGAGCTGGCGGACCGGGCAGCGGAGGCGCGCGAGGCGCTGATTGATGCCGTGGCGGAGCTGGACGACGATTTACTCGCCAGGTACCTGGACGGCCAGGAAATCAGCGCGGCGGAACTGCGGCCCATCATCCGCCGCGGCGTCGGAAGCGGCAGCCTCGTCCCGGTGCTGTGTACGGCGGCGACGCAGGGCATTGGCGTCCCCGCCGTGCTGGACGCCATCGTGCAATTCCTGCCCTCCCCGGAGGAGGCGGGTACCGCGGACGTGAAGGGACCCCTGGCGGCGCTCGTCTTCAAGACGACGAGTGACCCTTTTGTCGGCAAGGTGAGTTACTTCCGCGTTTACTCCGGCACCTTTCGGGCCGATGCCCATGTTTGGAATAGCAGCCGCCTGCACGAGGAGCGGGTCGCCCAGGTCGCTACCGTGCGCGGACGCAGCCAGGAAGTGGCGGGCGATGTCGTGGCGGGGGATATCGGCGCCATCAACAAGCTGGGCGACACGGCGACGGGCGATACGCTCAGCCATCGGGACCATCCGGTGGTGCTGGACGGCATTTCCTATCCGGATCCGGCCTTCCACGTGTCGGTAGAACCGCGAACCAAGGCGGACCTGGATAAGCTCGGTCCCGCCCTGGCCCGGCTGATGGAAGAAGACCACACCATCACGGTCAAGAAAGATCCTGACACCGGCCAGACGATCCTATCCGGCATGGGTGAAATGCATCTGGACGTGGCGATGGAGCGGCTGCGCCACAAATACAAGCTGGAGCTGGTTCTGGCGACCCCGCGGGTGCCCTATCGCGAGACGATTCGAGGGCGGGGCAAGGCTCAGGGGCGCCATAAGAAGCAGACCGGCGGTCACGGCCAGTTCGGCGACGTATGGATTGAGTTGGAGCCGGCCGAAGCCGGTGGCGGCTACCAGTTCGTTGACCGCGTGGTCGGTGGCTCGGTGCCGCGCCAGTTCATCCCGGCCGTCGACAAAGGAGTGCAAGAAGCGCTGGCGGAAGGGATCATCAGCGGCAATCGCGTCGTGGATATCCGCGCTATCCTCTATGATGGCTCCTACCATCCGGTCGATTCATCCGAAATGGCCTTCAAGCTCGCGGCAGGCATCGCCGTACGGAAGGCGGCGGAGCAGGCGCGCCCGGTACTCCTGGAGCCCATCCTCGAGGTGACAATTACCGTCCCCGAGGCCAGCATGGGCGACGTCATGAGCGATCTCAACACGAAGCGAGCGCGAATCGAAGGGATGGAACCGACCGGCGCGGGCTTGCAGCGCATCAAGGCGCAAGCGCCCCAGGCGGAACTGCTGCGCTACGCGATTGATCTGCGCTCGATTACCCAGGGCCGGGGCGTCTTCAGCACCAGCTTCTCCCACTACGAGGAAGTACCGGCGCATATTTCCGATCAGGTGAAAGAGGCGACCGCCCACAAGCGGGAGCACGAGCCCGCCCACGTGTGAACGCGGTTCACGACAACGCGCCGCCGCCCATCCTGGCGATTGCCGGCGGCGCCGGCGCGATGGGTTCCCTCTTTGCGGAACTGTTGCTACCAGCGTTGCGTTGCTGCCTCCTGATCGATCGCTTTGGCGCTGACGACCACCGCGGGGACGAAACCCCGGTCGCCCTCGCGCCGCTCGTGGAGCGCCTGACGGCGGGGCTGACCCGTCAGGGACTGGAGGTGCGGCTCCTTGCCGGTCACCGGTCAGGCGTCGCGGCGCCGGCGCCCATCTCCGGTCGTGACGTGCGCCTGGCGCCGGCCTGGCTGCTGGCTCGCTCCCAGGAAGCACAGGAAGCCTGGCCGGACCAGGCGGAACTAGCGGGCGGTCCGGCAGCAGTGGCGGAGCGAATGCGACAGCACCCGGAACTGCGCTACGTGGTTGGTTTCCTCACCCCCGACGACGCCGCCGCCGCAGCCCGAACGTGCGATATCCTGATGATCGCCACCCATTATCAGGACGACGAGCAGTTTGGCCTGCTGCTCGCTCCCTATGCCGCCGCCATTCGTACCGGTAGTCTGGTCACTGATCTCCTCTCCATCAAAGAAGCGCCGGTGCGGGCGCTGTGCCGGCTCTTTCCGCCCGCGGTCGGCGTGCTGGGGATGCACCCGCTGTTCGGGCGCATGCCGGTGGACGTGACCGGCCTTGTCGTGGCCGTCGTGCCGGCGCCGGACGGCCGCCCCAGCGTAGCCGGGCAACGCTGGCTGCTGGCGCAGCTTGCCCAGCGGGGCATGCTGATAACGCCGACTGGTGGCACCGAACACGACGCGGCGATGGGGTACGTGCAGGCGCTCACGCACTTTGCGCTGCTCTGCTTCGCCTACACCTTTGTCCGCGCCAATCAGGACCCTACCCTCCTCCTCCCCTTCCGGACGCCCGTCTTTGAGCCGCTGCTCTACCTGGCAGCGCGCGTCGCCTCCCTGGCCCAACGCACGCCGGAGGTTTACCGCGCGATCCAGGTGGAATGCACGCGCCCGGAATTGCGCCGGCTGTTCGTGGCAACGGCGCAGGAACTGCTCACGGCGATCGACAGCGACACGGGGCTGGTGGCCATGTTCGAAACCCTCGGCGCACCCTGGACGCCCGCCTATCATCGCGATGCCGAGGCGTTCGAGCAGTTGGTCACCATGAGCAGCGCGCTGACCGAGCCGATCAACGCGCTGCGCCATGCCCTCCTCCGCAGTGCCGGTCAGGTGCGGGGCATCCGCAACACGCGCACCGGCGTGGTGACCCTGGGGATGGTTTACATAGATCCACTCCACCATGATCGGGTCGACCTGGCGTCGCGGCTACGCTACCGGCGCTTCAATCTGACCGCTGGAACACTTGATGGCGAGGCGCAGGGGGACACAGCCGACCGGCCGGACGTTGATCGCCAGAGAATTGAGGCGGCCCTCGGTTCATTGCCGCTGGCCCAGGTTCAGCTACTGAGCGAGACAGAAATGCTGACCTGGCTCAACACCCACGCCGGCCCGCGCGCCGGGCCGGATGACTACCGTGGCGTCGACAGAAACACGATACCCCTTGGGAACCCAAGGCAGCGCCTCCGCTACGTCGGGAAGGCGCATTTTGACCTGTCGCTGGAAGTACCCGCCTGGTTCGATGATGACAGTCTCTCTCGCCTCCTTCTTGGCCGCCGCAGTGGACGGGCCACCCTCGCCGTCGCCCAACTGGTATCCCAGGACGCCGGAGGCATCCGCGTCGCCGCCGGCCGGCGGGCGGCGACGGTACGCATCGTCACGCTCTTACCGCCGCAGGAAGTGATGGCCTTGCGCGCCACGGCGGAGCAGGAAGAGCCGTCAGGCCAACCTCGCACCGGTTGGCCGGAATGGCGGCGCCTCACCGACCGGCGCTTTGGGGCCCTGGTCATCAAGCATCAGACGGAGGCGCGTCAGGCGACCCTTGACTGGCTGCTGGCCCACGGCTGTACGGTCTTGCGCCGCGCGTGACGGTGAAGGGTCGGCACGGTGGGTGGCGGCCCACGTTACGGCAGCGTCAGCAACCGCGGCCCGTCCTCCGTTATGGCGACGGTGTGTTCAAACTGGGCGGAAAGGCTCCCATCGGAGGTTAAGACCGTCCACTTATCATCCAGCACCCGTGTATCCGGCTTGCCGGCATTAATCATCGGCTCGATCGTCAGCACCATGCCACGCCGGAGCACCGGACCCTTGCCGGCCGGGCCATGATGGAAAACCTGGGGGTCCTCGTGGAGGTGGCGGCCTACGCCATGTCCGCAATACTGGCGAACGACCGAGAAACCCTGGCCTTCAACATAGGCCTGGATCGCCCCACCGATATCCGTCAAATGCCGCCCCGTTCGAGCCTCTTCGATGCCGATCCGCAAGGCCGCCTGACACACGTCCAGCAGACGCTGTGCTTCGGCCGAGATCTGGCCCACCGGAAAGGACACCGCGGCGTCACCGTGCAATCCCCGGTAGTTGGCGCCGATATCGATGGTGATGATATCGCCCTCCTCCAGCCGCCGGCTGCCGGGGATGCCGTGTACCACCTGATCGTTGACGGCGACGCAGATACTGGCCGGGAAGCCGTTGTAGCCTTTGAACGACGGTTTGGCATTGTGGCGTCGGATGAACGCGTCGGCTTTGGCGTCCAGATCGGCCGTCGTCACGCCGGGCTTGACCAGATCACGCATGTAGGTCAACGTGTTGGCGACAATTCGCCCCGCTTCCCGCATCGTCGCCATTTCGGACGGAGTCTTGAGAATGATTGCCATTTCGCCGATCTTATACTTTCATTCCGGCGGCGAGGAGCGCGCCGATCCCGCCGAGGGCGCAGACCACCGCCAGGTAGCTAAAGCCGACGCCCGCCTGCGGTGCCACCAGAAGTTGCGCCCCAGCGGCCGTGAGGAGCAGGACGGCAGCCAGCGCGAGCGGCGCCACTTCAGCCGTAAGCCCCAAGCGAGGGCGTAGCAGGCGACGATGCTCGGCGGAATATGCACTCTCGGGTGGAGTTTCCATTCCAACCATGGTACCCCACCCACAGACGTTTCGGTGACTCCACGGTCCTGGACACGGTTACCGTGGAAGGTATCGGATTGGTCCAGGCCCTGGTCGAAGTGAGCGTCGGTAGGTCATCCGAACGATAGACCCATTCCCCATGCCATCACATTGCCATGGCCAGGCACGCACAACCGAGGCGCCGCGCAACAACATTCTGACAATGCCGCGCCGCGGGAAAGGACAGGCGGTCAGGCAAGCCGCGCCGCGATGCCCGCCAGCCCAGGCGCTGCCGGGTAGCGCGCCAGCACTAGCGGGTCGTGGCCGGGAATGATGTGGTCGGGCGAGCCGGCCAGGGAGCGGACGGTCTCGAAGGCATCGTACATCTACGGCAGGTCGCTCACGATGCGGAATGGGCGATCCTCCTCAATGTTGGCGTAGTAGTGCGTCGCGTCGGAGGCGAGGACAACCTGGCCGCGTGCGGTGCGTACCGCCGCGACTTGGAGTCCGGGCGCGTGGCCACCGACGTAGTGGACGGTGATGCCGGGCACGACCTCCGCCACCCCATCCACAAAGCGCAGGCGCCCGGCGTAGTTGTGGCGCACCAGCCCGATAACGTCCTCCGGCTCGACGATCGCCCGGATGGCCGCCTTGCCGGCGTAGCGCCCGGTCCAGAAGGCCATCTCGCGATCCTGCACCACGAAGGTGGCGTTGGGGAACTCTGCGACGTTACCGACGTGATCGAAGTGGAAGTGGGTGAGGATGACGTGGCGCACCGCGCCGCTGTCGATGCCGAGCAAGCGCAACCCCTCGGCCGGCGTGCGCAGAATCGTGCGCTGGCGACGCGCGGCGGTCTCCGCCGTGAAGCCACAGTCCACCACGACCGTTCGCTCGGGCGAGACTGCCGCCCAGACAAAGTAATCCATCGGCATCGGCCCATCGTGCGGGTCACCGCCATAGAAGTGCTCACCGCGCCGACCGTCGCGCTCGGCGTACTTGATCGCATACAGCTCATAGATCGACACCGGCAGTCCTCCTCGTGGACCTACTGACTGGTGCCCGCCAGGAATTGCCGGTAACGGCGGTCGAGATCAGGCGCGTTCGTCGCGGTGGATTGTACAGCCCGAGCGCCGACGCCTTACGCCGCTCCGCCCGGTACTACTCGGTCGGGCCCCGATCGCGGAAGACTGTCGCCGCCGTATTGCGCAGGAAAAGCGCCGCCCCGGCGCGCAGCATCCGCTGGGTATCTGTCGAGCGACCGACCTGGGGATTCTGCACAGCATAGCGCGACGGCGGGAAGAAGGCATCGACCTGCGCCCGCCCGGCGGCAATGGCGGAGGTTTCGTCGGCAGCCTCGCACGTCGTGTTGATCTCCACGTTGCGGCGATCTTTCACAATCGTATAGGAATGTTGTTCCGAATCCTGCTGCCAGCGCTCCAGGTCGCGGCGGTCCCACGGGGTATCCGGCCAGGGCTCGACCAGAAATGTCATCGTCCACGTCATCATCGCAATCCCCCTTTTCATGACAGCATACGGCATTCCATGGCGCGGCGAACACGCGCCGCCGACGCCTCCCATGGCGGACGTGTTCTGATCTCCATATTGCGCTATGCTTAGGCGTTTTTGACCGCATCGTACATGGATGGGACTGGACAGCAATGGAATACCGGCAACTGGGGCGCAGTGGACTGAAGGTCTCTGAGATTTCGCTGGGGACCTGGCAAAACTTTGGGCAACGCATCGACGAGGCGGCGGCGTTTGCGGTCCTCGACAATGCCGTGGACCTGGGCATCAACTTGATCGACACAGCCGACGTCTATGCCGGAGGCAAGGCGGAGGAAGTGACCGGCCGCTGGCTCGCCGGGAAGAATCGCGCCGAACTGGTGATCGCCACGAAGGCGCGCGGTCGGATGGGCAAGGGACCGAACGCCGAGGGCCTCTCGCGCAAGCACCTCTTTGAGGCGTGCGAGGCCAGCCTCCGACGGTTGGGAACGGACTATCTTGACCTTTACCAGTGCCACCATCCCGATCCGGTCACGCCCCTCGCGGAGACCATGGGCGCCCTGACCGACCTGGTCCGCCAGGGGAAGGTGCGCTACATCGGCTTGTCCAACTACTCGGCCGACTTGATTGCCGAAGCGACAGGCATCAGCGACCGTCGCAATCTGGAGTATTTTGTCTCCCTCCAGCCGAACTACAGCATGCTCGTTCGGAACATCGAACGGGCCGAGATCCCGCGCTGCGAAAAGGATGGGCTCGGTCTGATCGTCTACTCCCCCCTGGCGCAGGGGATGCTCAGCGACAAGTACGTCGGCGGCGACATTCCGGAGGGCACACGCGGCGCCGGCAACGAGCGCTTCGCCCAACGCCTCCAGGAGACCCTGCCCCGGCTCCAAAAGCTGGCCGCGCTCGCCAAGGGGCGTAATCTCACTATGTCGCAGTTGGCGCTCGCCTGGATTCTGCACCAAAGAGTGCTGTCGAGCTGCATCGTCGGCGCCAGCCGCCCCGAACAACTGCAAGAGAACGCCGGCGCCAGCGGTGTGCGCCTTAGCGAAGCGGAGGTGCAGCAGATCGAAGAGATCTTGAGCGGGCCGGCTGGAGCGTGAGGGGCGCATGACCTGGTTGGTGGACTCGAGTATCGGCGATTGGGGCTAGATCAGCCCACGTCGTTGTGGCCGCAAAGCACGCCGGACCATGATCGACGTTTTCATGATGCGACCATGCGGCATGTCGCCCGCAACGTCACGCCATATCTCCTCGGTGCCGATCCGTTCGCCACCGAGCGGCACGCCCGAATCTTGCGCCATGCCGGCGGACTCTGGTTCATCAATCTGGCATTCTGGGACATCATCGGCAAGGTCGCCGGCTTGCCGCTCCATCAGCTCTGGGGTGCCTTTCGGGACAAGGTGCAGGCCTACGCAAGCACGGCGGAAGTTGGCACGCCGGAAAATCGCGCCGATCTCGCCGCGCGATATCACAGCGAAGGCTTCCGGGCCATGAAAATCCGATTCCATGCCGAGCGGATGGAGGACGACCCGGCCCTCCTCGACCGCATCCGCGCCGCCGTTCCGGACATGACGATCATGGTCGACGCCAATCAAGCGACGAACCTGCCTAGCCCCGAGCCCGGTCCGATCTGGGACTACCAACGCGCCTTGCGCACAGCCCGGGCACTGGAAGAGCGCCACGTCTACTGGCTGGAAGAGACCTTGTCGCGCTACGACTTCGATAATCTGGTCCGCTTGCGGGAAGGTACGGAGATCTATATTGCCGGTGGCGAGTCCAACCGCCAACTGCACGAATTCCGCTGGCTGATCGAGCGGGGCGTCTACGACATCGTTCAGCCGGACTGCGCGCTCTCCGAAGGCGTCTCGCAGTTGCGCAAAGTGGCCGCGATGGCCGAACTCTGTAAGCGCCACTTCGTCCCCCACCACGGATTAAGTGGGCTGGGCCTCGCCGGCGTCGTTCACCTGGTGTGCTCGCAGCCCGGTCTGGCCTGGCTGGAAATGATGTACGAGCCGCCGACCCGGACGATCGAGGTCTATCAGCAGCTCGGTGGCATCCTGGAAAGCCGGATCTGGATCGACGCCGATGGCTACGTCCGTCCGCTCCAGGCCCCTGGTCTAGGCGTCACCGTCAACGAGCAGCGGATTGCGCAGTACCGCCAGTGACGGTCGGCAGCATCGCTGGCGGAGCGTGCAGAGGATGGACGGGCGCGGTATCGTTAGGTGAATGACGCAAGAGAGGATCCCTACGCCGAATGAGTGCCGCTGCTACCCCTGCTCCCACCACATCTCCCGCCAGTGCGCCGGATGCGAATCCTACCTACGATATCGTCGTGATTGGCGGCGGCCCGGGCGGCTACGTGGCGGCAATTCGCGCCGCCCAGCTTGGCCTGAAGGCGGCGGTCGTCGAGCGGGAGGAAATGGGCGGCATCTGCCTGAACTGGGGCTGCATTCCCAGTAAGGCGCTATTGCGCAACGCCGAGGTGCTCAGCCTGATCAACCGCGCCGATAGTTTTGGCATCTCCGTCGGTAACGTCAGCGCCGACTACGGGGCCGGAATGGCGCGGTGCACCAAGGTGATCACGACGCAGGTGCGCGGCGTCAACTTCCTTATGCGCAAGAACCAGATTGACGTTGTGCGCGGCACGGCGAAAGTGATGGGCAGGGATCGCGTCACCGTCTCCGGCGGCGCCGACGGCGACCGCGAACTGCAGACCAGGAATGTGATCATCGCTACCGGCTCGCGTGTACGCCAACTCAAGGGTGTGGAGGTCGATGGTCAACACATCATTTCAGCCCGCGAGATGTGGAGCGTCGACACCCTGCCGAAGTCGATCCTCATCATCGGCAGTGGCGCGATCGGCGTGGAGTTCGCGACGGTCTTCCAGGCCTACGGCACGGACGTGACGCTGGTGGAGTACCTGCCACGAGTGCTGCCATTGGAAGACGAAGAGATCAGCACGGAACTGGCGCGTAGCTTCTCCCGACGCGGCATCAAGATCATGACGTCTACCAGCGTCGACGGCGCCGAAGTCTCCGGCAACACGGTGAAAGTGCGCCTCTCGCCGGCTCCCGGCGGAAAAACGGTAGAAGTGAATCAATGGCAAGAGCAGGCCCAGCAAGAGCGCACTACCCAGCAGGGCGAGACCGAGCCGCAGACCCTGGAGGTGGAGCGGGTGCTGCTGGCGGCCGGCTTCCAGCCGAATAGTGGGGACCTCGGCCTGGAGGCGCTCGGCGTCACAATCAACCAGCGCGGCTTCATCGACATTGACGACCACATGCAGACGAATGTGCCGGGCATCTACGCCATCGGTGACGTCACCGGCAAGGTGCCACTGGCGCACGTCGCCTCCGCTCAGGGTGAGGTGGCGGCGGAGGCGATCGCCGGCCACCCGGAACTGAAGCTGGACTACAACGCCATGCCACGCTGCACCTATAGCAACCCGCAGGTGGCCTCGATGGGCCTGACGGAAGCGCAGGCCCGCGAAGGCGGGCGCGAGGTGCGCGTCGGCAAGTTTCCCTTCCGCCCCAACGGCAAGGCCCAGGCGTTGAACGAACTGGACGGTCAGATCAAAATCATCGCCGACGCCGGCAGCGGCGAAATCCTCGGCGTGCAGATGATCGGGCCGGACGTGACCGAGTTGATCGGTGAATTCTCCCTGGCCCGCTCTCTAGAGTCGACACCCTTCGAGTTAGCCCGCTCCGTCCATCCCCACCCGACGCTCTC
>JBPCLN010000102.1:0-11612 GCA_051003235.1 Chloroflexota bacterium
CATACTTGTATGCCAGGTCATTGCCGCTGAGCGGGTCCACCAGGGTAGCGGCGCGGGCGGTGGCCGGGACCAGGGCCGGCAATAGCCCCAGACCGCCTGCACCCAACTGCACGAAACGCCGCCGCGACAGCTCCATATCCCTCATGGTAACGAGGGGTACCGGTCTTGTCCAGAAGGCCGCTTCGCCCTGGGGTCTACGATCCTTTCACCATCGTGTCCAGCTTGGGCTGAATAATTCCCTTGACCTGGGCAAGGGCGGAAGGGGCATCGGCCTTGCCGGCAAGAACGGTACCGACCGCCGTATTGAAAGCCTTGTTGTATTCTTGACTGATGGGATTGATCGGTGTCGCGTGCATGTTCGGGCTCTGATGGGCCTGGAAGACAAACTTCAGTTGCGGTGTGGCCGCCGCTTTTTCCATGGTTGCCGCCGCTGCCACAACCTGGGGAGTGTTGCCTAACGCCGTGGCGAGCGCCAGGTCCGGGTCCGGCGTGTTAGCGTAGGCAATAAAGTCCCAGGCCTGCTGCTGATGCTTGGCATCCTTCGGCATAACGATCAGATTCGTGGCGATATTGCCGGAATTCTTGGCCTGGGGCGCCGACTCGTCATAGGGCAGGAAGCCGATGCCGTATTGGAGGTCGGGTTTGTACTTCGTGATGAACGTCGGCAACCATTCGCCGCTCACCTGCATACCGACTTGACTGATATAGAAGGGATCCTTCTCGTTCGTCCCAAAGCCCTTCTTGAAGGCATCGATCGCCGGCTGACCGCCAAACTGGACGATCTGCTGACGGGTGTATTCTACGGCCTTGACGACGCCGGCATTATCGGGAGTGACCTGCTTGCCGTCGTCGGAGTACAACTGGCCCCCGAAAGACCACATAATATTGCCGATGCCGCCTTGCCCAAAGTTGGGCACGTAGCCCAGCCGCGAAAACGAATCGCCCTGCTTCTGGGTAATCTTCTGCGCGTAGGTCATGAGATCCTGCCAGGTTGCCGGCGGCGTGTTGGGATCGAGGCCGACATCCTGGAAGATCGACTTGTTCCAGAACAGTAGCGTGTTCGTGTAGACCAGCATCGGCATGCCGAATTGCTTGCCGAACAACTGGCCGGCGGCCAGGCCGGCCGGATCCAGCTTCGTCAGGTCCAGCTTGCCGGCCCCGATGAAACTGTTCATCTGCACCACGCCGCCGCTGGTCGCCCAGGTCGCCACCTCCGCAGCGTTCCAGGTCTGGATCAGGTCCGGCGGATTGCCCGAGGCCATCGCGGTGGTGAACTTGTCGCCATCGGGCACGGTGGTTACTTTGACCGTGAAGGTGGTCTGCGCCTTGGCAAAGGAGTCGGCCATCGCCTGCTCGGCAACCTGATCCTTGTCGCCCCACGTCGTCCAGAGGTTCAATTCGAGCTTGCCGCCGGGCGCAACGCTGCTGGCCGCGACAGCCGCCGTGCTACCGGCCGAACTACTCGCGCTTGTGACGACGCCGGCACTGCTCGCACTTGCGCTGCTCGTCGTCGCCAGCGTGGCTGTGGCAACCGCCGCGGTACCAGCGGCGGCCGTAGTAGCGGCAGCGGCGCTACTGCCAGTGGCGTTCACCGCGGCGCCTGCCCCGCAGGCCGCCAACAGGACGGCGCCACCTAGCCCGGTAGCACCCGCGACGAATAGCCGGAGCATCTGTCGCCGGCTTGACTGGTGAAAGGGGATACTGGGTTCATCAACGGACTGACGCATGGCATTTTCCTCCTCGAAGTCTCTATACTACAGTACAGTTGATACTTCCGCTACTCTATTGGTAGACCACGGTGGGCCGGCCATTCAGTCCAGCCGCCGCCAGCGCCGCGTCAACGTCCATCAGCCAGGCATCGACATCGTCGAAGGACGATACCTGCTGGGCGCGCTTGCGTAAGCTATCCTTGCCAGGGATACCGCGGGCGTACCAGACGAGGTGCTTTCGTAGCGGCAGGAAGGTCTGGCGCTCGTCGCCGCGATCTTCGACGGCCAGCCGCACCTGTTCCCACACCACGGCCGAAAGGGACCAGCGGTCAACGTCGGGCGGCCGTTCGCCTTTCAGCGCCTGGCGAAGATCGGCGAAGAGCCAGGGGTTGCCCTCCGCGCCCCGCCCGACCATCACGCCGGCAACGCCAGTCTCCGCCAGCATACGCTGCGCTCCCGCCACGTCGCGGATATCGCCATTGCCGATCACCGGGATCGACACCGCCTGCCGGGTGGCGGCAATCGCCTCCAGGCTTGCCAGTCCGGTGAAGCGCTGCTCCCGCGTACGGCCATGGATCGTCAGCATGCACGCTCCCGCCGCCTGCATCGCCTGTGCCACATCCGGCGCATTCATGTTGCCGCTATCCCAACCGGCGCGCATCTTCACGCTGACCGGCAACGGCGTAGCGGCACAGAGCGCCGCGACAATGTCTGCACCTAACTGCGGCTCCCGCATCAGGGCGCTGCCGTGGCTGTGGGAGACCACCTGATCGGCCGGGCAGCCCATATTGACGTCGATGCCAACGCACGGCAGGTGATCGTAGATCATGCGTGCCGCGCCGGCAAAGTCGTGCGGATGTTTGCCGTACAACTGGATCAGGAACGGTCGGTCACCGTGCCGGGCGCCGATGCTGCGCATCAACTTCTTCGGCGCCGCCATCAGGCCGGCGGCCGGCGCAAATTCAGAGACGGTGACTTCCGCCCCCAGACGGAAGCAGAGCTCGCGGAAGGCCCAGTCGGTCACGCCATCCATTGGCGCGAGGAAGATCAACGGGGGACGTAGCCGGGCCGCCCAGGGTGGCAGTGGCGGTCCCGTCACAACAACCGGAGCCGGAAGCGTCTCGATCATGGGCATGTATCGCTTCGAACGCCTACGTCCGCGCCCCGACCAGCTCCCCCTCCTGGGGGGCGCGTTGGGGCGCAGCCACCGGCGTCTCTCCGTTGCGCCGCGCCAGCAGCCCCGAGATCCGGGCGTCGACCGTCTGATACTCCTCCAACAAGTCGCCCCAGGCGCCATCTTCCCTGAAGGCAGCGGGATCGGCCAGCCGGCGAGAAATGTTCTCCCGGCGTGCTTCCAGCCGGGAAATATCGTGCTCCAACTCCTGCTGGTGGGCGGACTCTACCTCCTGCCGTGACTGCGCCTCCTGGTCAATCTGGCGCTCAACCGCTTCAGCACGGGCTTGCATATCCAGCCAGTCGTCGTACGTGCCAAGCCGGACGACCGCCGGCACACCGGGCGCTTCCGTCACCAGCAGCTTGTTCGTTTCCAGACGCTCCAGGAAGTAGCGGTCGTGGCTCGCAACGACAATCGCCCCTTCAAAACCGGAGAGGGCGCCTTCCAGCGCCTCTTTGGACGGGATGTCCAGATGGTTGGTGGGCTCGTCCAGGAGCAGCAGATTGGCCGGAATCAGCAGCAGTTTGGCCAGCGCCAGGCGCGCCCGCTCCCCACCGGAGAGGCGGCCGACCTGGGTCACCATCATGTCGTTCTTGAACAGCATGCGCCCGAGCGCCTCGCGTACTCGTTCGTTGGCGGTATTCGCGGGAGCGTCCGCGGCGGCCTCTTCCAGGACGGTACGATTCGGGTCGAGCACATCGGCCTGATGCTGGGCGAAGTAGGCTACTTTGACCTGCAATCCCAGGCTGATCGAACCGCTATCGGGTTGCTCCACCCCCGCCAGGAGGCGCAGGATCGTCGACTTACCGCTACCGTTCGGCCCGACCATGGAGATGCGCTCACCACGCTCGATCAGGAATGATAGTGGCGCGATGATGAGTTGGTCGTCATACCGCTTGGTGATCTCCTTCACGTCCGTGACCACGCGTCCGGAGTGCGTGGCCGGCGGGAAGCGGAAGGTGACGGGCTTGCGGCGCACCGGCGCGGCGGCTGCCTCGTCGGCGGCTTCCTTCTCTAACTTGACCAGCATCTTCTCACGGCTCTTGACCTGGCTGGCCCAGGCCGCCTGAGCGCCGAAGCGCTGGATGAATTGACGCTGCTTGGTCAGTTCCACCTCTCGCCGCTTGGCGGAAGCCTCCGCCGACTTGCGCCGGCGTTCGCGCTCCTTGACGTAGGCGGAGTAGTTGCCCGTATAGGTGGTGACGCGGCCGCCTTCCACTTCCACGATCTCGTTGACGACAGCATCAAGGAAGGAGCGGTCGTGGGAGACAACGACCAGGCCCCCTCGATAGGCGCCGAGTTCGCCCTCCAGCCAGGCGACGGCGCTGAGGTCGAGGTGGTTGGTCGGTTCATCGAGCAGCAGGATATCCGGCGCCATCACCAGCAGCCGCGCTAATGCCAGCCGGACCCGCCAGCCACCGGAAAGCTCCTGCGATCGACGAAGAAAGTCGGAGTCCAGGAAGCCCAGGCCGGCCAGGATGCGCTTCGCTTCCGCCTCGGTCCGCTCGCCGCCGTAGCGTTCATACTCATTGTTCAGTTCGTCACGTCGGTGAATCAGCGAATCGAGGCGGTGATCACCGGACGGCAAGGTCGCCAGTTGCTCGGTCGTTTCCGCCAGCTGGTTACGCACATCCGCCAGTGGGCCGACGCCGCTCGTCGCCTCGTCGATGATGGAACGGTCGATCTGACAGGGCGCCTCCTGCGCCAGCATGCCGATGCGCACGTTGCTCCGCCGGTCGACACTGCCGGCATCCGGCGTACGTTGACCATCCATGATGAAGAGCAGCGTCGTCTTGCCGGCGCCGTTGGGGCCAACCAGGCCGATCCGATCCTTGGCCAGCACGTTGAGATCAACGCCGGAAAACAGCACCCGCCCGCCGATGGCGACAGTAATCTGGTGTAAAGACAGCATGGATTTGGCCCCTTCCTTTGGTGCAGCGAGACACGCTGCCGCCGGACGGGCCACGTCCCGACGCGGCAGCGCCACGTCCCGCCGTGGCGCCTGACCGCACGTTACTCACTGGTTATCTACGAATCAGTATACCCCGGCGACAGCGTCGGGACTAGCAAGCAATAGGCGATGAAGCTGCTGCTCACACCGCAAGGAGTGTCGCCCTTGCCGCGCTTATCCTTGCTGTAGCAGCGGCTCTGCCAACTTCTTCATCTGGGCGGCGGCGGCAGCGGGGGAAAGGTCGCCGGTCCAGAGACCCTGGATGCCGGCCTCCAGGGCGTTGCGGACGGCGGGCCAGTTGGTGAGCGTCGGCTGCAGTTTCACTTTGTTCTCGCTGATGGCATCGACGTAGACCTTGGCGTGTTGAGGGGAGAGGTCAATGTTGGTTGTCTCCGGCAAAAAAGCGGGAGAGTTGGCGATGGCGGAGCGTGACGGGATCCACTGTCCGGTCCGCGCCTCTTGCTGCTGCACCGTTTCGCCGGTAAGGTAGTCGATCAGCTTCCAACCTTTGTCTGCGTTCTTGCTGCCGGCGACGATGCCGTAGCCGGCGCCCGTCCCCGTGGTAAATCGGCCGCCGGCGCCGCCGGGCATGACGCCGACATCCCAACTGAAGTGGGACTGACTCTGCCGCTGCCTGATCGTCGATGGATCCGTGATGGTCGTCGCAAGGTTGCCGTTGGCAAAGAGGTCGATACCGCCGTCGGCGCTCACCAGGTCGTCGGGGGGCATGACGCCTGGAGTACGCAGCACGTTTTGCAACACGGTCAGGGCCTGAATCGCCTGTGGCTGATCAACCTCGATGGTCCGTTTCTGTTCGTTCACGATTGTGCCGCCGGCGTTGATGACGAACGCGCTCCAGACAAGATAGGTCGGGTCAACGTACAAGCCGAAATTGGGATCCTGGGAGGCGGAACCGGGCTGGCTTGTTTTCATCGCGCTCGTAGAAAAATCGGACACCGTCCAGCCGGTATCGGTCCAGGATGGAGGCGGAGTCTTCTGGCTATTCTGCGTAAACAACCCGCTGTTGTAGGCGACGGCGAGGCTGCGGAACCCGAACGGCATGGCGTACTGCTTGCCATCGTGCTGCCATTCGGACATGGTCAAGGGAAAGAAGGCCGCCGCGTTTTTGGCGTTCGTCGCCTGATACGCTTTCAAATCGACCAGCTTGTTGATGGGGAACAAGACGTCATATTCGGCCCGCGAAACAAACAGCACGTCCGGCGGCACTCCCGCCGACACCATGGCCTGGATGTTCTGGGTGTAGTAGTTTTGAATTGAGACCAGGGATACCGGAATACCGGTGCTCTTCTGGAAGCCGCTGATATAGCCCTGCATGGCTCTCTGTTGGGCGGCGTCGCCGCTGGAGATGAACTTCACGGTGCCGGCGGCAGGCGCTGTCGGCCCACCGCTCTTTCCACATGCGGCCAGGACACCGGCAAAGGCAAAGCCGCGTGCTGCAAGGCCGGCGGCGCGCAGGACCACACGCCTGCTTACCCCCTTTCGAGGGCCGCGCGCTCCATCAGCCAGCGCCGCCATCTCCAGGCCCTCAGTTTCCCCACCGTACTGTCGGATCTGCCCCACCACAGCCGCCTCTCCTCTCGCGCCTTCCGCGCTCAACGCACGTCCTCTACCCCAAGCGAGCCGCCAGCAAGGGTACAAGCGTTGTCCGCCGTGCGACCCGAGCGCACCGACTTGTCGGTTCGCCGGCCGACGCTACGGCCGAGGCGTCGTGTGGGGAGCAGGTGATGCGGGAGAAGTTCAGCGCGCTGCCCACTCGTTTGCCCAGCCTCCCGATGCCCGGCGTCGCTCGAACCGACGGTGGGGGACATAGTAGCCGCTGCGTGGAGAAGTGCAAGTTTCATAGGCCATCCGGCGAGAGCGCCTACTGCGCACCGTCCAACGCGCGGCAACGCGTCTGATCTGGATTATGCCCCCGCGCTATTGCGCTGTTGCGATTTTGGCAACCTGCCGTTGCGCGAGCGGAAGTGACACCGAGGTTGCTAACGCCGTAGCCGCATGGTCCCATTATCACTGCCCGTCTCTTGACAGCGTAGAACGCTAGTTCTAGCATGGCAGAGTTGCTGAGGGGTGATGTCGTTGCCGCACGGCGGCGTAGGGAAGGGGGGCACTCTGGCGCAGCGCGTTATCCAGATCAGAGGCGCCCAGGAGCACAACCTGCGCAACGTCGATGTGACGTTGCCGCGCGACCGTCTGGTCGTCCTCACCGGCGTTTCCGGGTCCGGTAAGTCGTCCCTGGCCTTCGATACGATCTACAAAGAGGGTCAGCGTCGCTACGTGGAGTCCCTGTCCGCCTATGCCCGGCAGTTTATCGGGCAGGCGGAGAAGCCGCGTGTCGATCATATCGAAGGTCTTTCCCCTACGGTCGCCATCACCCAGAAGACCACCAACCGCAATCCACGATCTACCGTCGGCACCATCACCGAGATTTATGACTATCTGCGGGTGCTCTTCGCCCGGGTGGGGACGCCGCATTGCCCGAAATGCGGCACGGTGATCCAGGCCCAGGCGCCGGACCAAATCGTCGCCCAGATCACCCAGCGCTCCCAGCACCAGGATGTCGTCGTGCTGGCGCCCGTCATTCGCGGCCGCAAAGGGGAATACCGCGCCGAACTGGAGGCCTTGCGCGCCAGCGGTTACGCCCGCGCCAAGATCGACGGCCAGATTCTACGGCTGGACGAGCCGGTGGAATTGGACCGCAAGCGCAAGCACTCGATCGCCGCGGTGGTGGATCGACTCCATGTAGACGCGGAGAGCCTGGGGCGCCTCACCGAAGCGGTGGAAGCAGCGCTCAAGCTGAGCAAGGGTCTGGTCAGTGTCGAACTGGATGGCGAAGAGGTGCTGTTTAGTAGCTTGCTCAGTTGCCTCACCTGTGGCCTCGCCGTACCGGAGTTGGAGCCACGCGCCTTTTCGTTCAATACCCCGCAGGGCTGCTGCCCGGCCTGCAAAGGGCTCGGCAAACAGGCGGAGATTGACCTCCATCTACTGATTCCCGATCCTGGGAAATCCTTGCGCCAGGGCTGCCTGGCGACGACCGGCGACGACGGAGCTATCGGTTACAGCCGCCTCAGCCCGAAGCAGTGGGGGCAACTGGCGGCCGCGGCCGGCTTCAGCCTCGATACCGCCTGGCAGGACTTGCCGGAAGAGCAGCAACAGTTCATCCTCAACGGCTCGCGCAGCCGCAAATTCCAACTCGACTGGACCTGGGAGAGTGGCGACGGGCGGACGCGCGCCTCCGGCCGCCGTGAGCAACGCTTCGACGGCATCCTGCCGCTCATGCTGGCGGCCTACCGCGGCGCCCACACTGCTCACATCGATCCCTACCTGACCATGCAGCCCTGCTCGGCCTGCCGTGGCCGGCGCTTGCGACCCGAGAGTCTCGCTGTCAGCATCGATCAGCACTCTATCGCCGATGTGGCCGCGCTCTCCACGGCCGATGCCGCTCGCTGGATAAGTTCCCTCGACGCCGCCAGCCTCAGCCCCAACCAACTGACCATCGCCCGCCAGGTGCTGCGCGAAATCGGGATGCGCCTCACCTTCCTGGTTAATGTCGGCCTGGAATACCTCACCCTGGACCGCACCGCCGACACGCTGGCCGGTGGGGAAGCGCAGCGCATCCGTCTGGCGACGCAGGTCGGCTCCGGCCTGCAGGGCGTCACCTACGTGCTGGACGAGCCCTCCATCGGCCTGCACCAGCGCGACAACCAGCGCTTGCTGCGTACCCTGCATGAGCTGCGTGACCGCGGGAATAGCGTCCTTGTCGTCGAGCACGACGAAGAAACCATGAAAGGCGCCGACTGGATCGTCGACTTCGGTCCCGGCTCCGGCCGCGAAGGCGGTAACATTATCGCCACCGGCACGGCAGAGGACGTCGCGCGCGTGACGGACTCGCCCACCGGGCGCTACCTGGCCGGCGCCTTGCGCATTCCCATCCCCCAGTCACGTCGGTCGGGCAACGGCCAGTATCTGGCAATTGTGGATGCCAATGAACACAATCTGCAACAGATCAGCGTTCGTTTCCCCCTTGGTAGCTTCATCGGTATCACCGGCGTTTCCGGCTCCGGCAAGAGCACACTCATTGACGACGTACTGAAGAAGGCCCTGGCGCGGGTACTGCATGGTTCCCAGGTCAAGCCGGGCGCGTATGCCCGCATTGACGGCATTGAACACCTGGACAAGGTGATCGAGATTGACCAGAGCCCGATTGGGCGCACCCCCCGCTCTAATCCCGCTACCTATGCCGGCGCCTTTGACCATATTCGCGACCTCTTCGCCAAACTGCCGGAGTCGCGTGTGCGCGGCTACAAGCCGGGCCGCTTCTCCTTCAACGTCAAGGGCGGCCGCTGCGAAGCCTGTGCCGGCGACGGTACCCGCCGGATCGAGATGCAATTCCTGGCCGACGTGGAAGTGCCCTGCGACGTCTGCGCCGGACGCCGCTTCAACCAGGAGACGCTCGGCATCACCTACAAGGGCAAGCATATCGCCGACGTCCTGGACATGCGCATCGACGAGGCACTGCCCTTCTTCGAGCATATTCCGCCTTTGCAGCGCATCCTGCAACGCCTCGTGGACGTCGGTCTCGGCTACATGCAGGTGGGGCAATCCAGCACCACGCTCTCCGGCGGCGAAGCGCAACGCGTCAAGCTGGCGAGCGAGCTCGGGCGCCCGGCCACCGGCCGCACGCTCTACATCCTCGACGAGCCGACGACCGGTCTCCACGTTGCCGATATCCAGAAGCTCTTGCTGGTGCTGCAACGCCTGGTCGACACCGGCAACACCGTCATCGTGATCGAACACCACCCCGACGTGATCAAAGTCGCGGACTGGCTGATTGACCTGGGTCCGGAGGGCGGACGCGGCGGCGGCCGCATTATTGCCGAAGGCACTCCTGAAGCGGTGGCTGACGTGCCGGAATCGTACACGGGACAGATGCTGCGGGCCATTTTCGCGAAGGAGAAGGAAAACCTGACCCCGTTGCAGAAGTGCGTTGATCGGAAAAAGGAAGAGCAGGCAGATCTCACAGCGCTCGCCGTGACCACTAGTTGGACGTCGTCACCTTCCCTGAACGGACACGGTGAGTTGAAGCACACCATCCGCGAAGGGGAACCTAACCCCCTCGCCCCCTTCCCTTCGAAGGAAGGGGGAATAGGCACGACCGCCCGCCGCTGCCCCGCTGTTGCCGCCCCCTTCCTTCGAAGGGAAGGGGGCTGGGGGTTAGGTTCCCCCGAGTTCATCCGCATCGAAGGCGCACGCAAACACAATTTGCGGCATATTTCGGTTGACATTCCGAAAGAGAAGATGACCGTCGTCACCGGCGTCAGTGGTTCCGGCAAGTCGTCGCTGGCGCTGGATACGTTGTTCGCGGAGGGGCAGCGGCGCTTCGTGGAGTGTTTGTCCGCCTATGCTCGGCAGTTCCTGGGACGGATGGACGCCGCCGACGTCGACCGCATGGAAGGGCTGGCGCCCGCCATCGCCATTGACCAGCACCACAGCAGTCGCAGCCCGCGTTCCAATGTGGCCACGCAGACGGAATTGTACGACTATTTCCGGCTGCTCTGGTCGCGCTGCGGTCAGCCACACTGCCCCACCTGTGGCGCCGAGCTCTCGCCGCTGACATCCAGCCAGATCGTCGCGACGCTGCTCGACGAGTCGGCGGGGCAGGTCACCATCCTGGCGCCGCTGGCTCTAGAAGCGCCGGAGCAGGCGGCCGAACTGATCGCCGGCCTGCAACGGGAGGGCTTCCGACGGCTCCGTCTGGACGGCGAGGTCTTGGAGTTGGAGGCGGCGTTGACGGCCGTCAAAGGGGCGCAACGGTTGGAACTGGTGATTGACCGGCTGACGGCGGACGCTGAAAATCGGGGCCGGCTGGCGGATGCAATCGAGTTGGCGCTGGCCAAGGGCCGTGGCGAGTTGACGGTAGACGGTCCGGACGGAGAGGGTCGCCGGTTCAGCCAGATGCCGTCCTGCCCAACGTGCGACTTCAAACTGGAAACCGAGATCACGCCGCGCGACTTCTCCTTCAACAGCTTCACCGGCGCCTGTGTCCGCTGTCACGGGTTGGGCAACGTCAAAGGGCTCGATCCGGCGCTGCTTATCCCCGATCCGCGCCGCAGTTACAACACCGGCGGCATCGCCAGCGCCCAGGGAACCTGGTTGGAACGCAGCCAGTGGCGCTACGCCGTGCTAGCGTCCCTCGCCAAGCATTACGGCTTCTCCCTCAATACGCCGCTCGGTCAACTGACGCCGGAGCAGCGTGACTTGCTCCTGCACGGCACGAAAGGCGAGCGCTTCCCGGTGCACTTGCGGCGCACCGGGCGGACGTCTCGGGTGGAAGTCGACCGTCAGGAGGACTGGGAGGGGTTCATCCCCAAGCAGATGTGCTGGTACGTGGAAGATCCCGCCAAATACGCCTGGCTGGAACGCTTCATGACGGAGGGCATCTGTCCCGACTGTGGCGGCGAACGCCTGAAGCCGGTGCCGCGGGCCGTTACCGTGGGTGGGCTGACCCTCCCGGCGGTGTGCCGGTTGTCGGTGCTGCCGGCGCGCGCGTTCTTTGACACGCTCACCTTCCCGCCCCATCTGGCGCCGGTGGCCGAGCAGCCCTTGAAAGAGATTACCGAGCGCCTGGGCTTCCTGGGCGACGTCGGCCTGGGGTACCTGAAACTGGAGCGCTCCCCGGCCACTCTTTCCCGCGGCGAGGACCAACGCGTGCGGCTGGCAACACAAATCGGCTCGAAGCTCGTCTGTGTACTCTCTTTAC
>JBPCLN010000103.1:0-11234 GCA_051003235.1 Chloroflexota bacterium
CAGCCGGTGCAGAGGGGGAGTAGCATGACGACAGCCAGCCCATTGACGCATCAGCGCCAACTTATGTTCAGTTATCTGCGACCCCAACTGGGCCGCGTCGTGCTACTCGGGGTGTTGCTGCTTGGCAGTATCGGCTTGCAACTGGTCAATCCGCAGGTCCTGCGCGCCTTCCTGGATGCCGCTAAATCCGGCGGCACGCTTGCCTTTCTCACTCGCGTCGCGCTGCTGTACGTCGGCGTCGCCACCGTCCAACAGGCGCTCGCGCTGGCGGCCACCTACTTCAGCGAACGGGTGGCCTGGACAGCGACCAACGCCTTGCGCGCCGACCTGACCTTGCATTTGCTGCGCCTGGATCTTGGCTTCCATAAGGCGCGCACGCCGGGCGAATTGATCGAACGGGTAGACGGCGACGTGACTGCCCTGGCCAACTTCTTCTCCCAGTTTGTGGTCCAAATTGTCGGCAACCTGCTCTTCATGGTCGGCGTTCTGGTCGCCCTCTGGCTGGAGAACTGGCGGGCCGGACTCCCGCTGACGATCTTCGCCGTGATTGTGCTCGGGGCAATGAGTCGCCTGCGCGCCGTCGCCGTGCCGCACTGGACGGCCTCCCGCCAGGCCAACGCCGACCTCTTTGGCTTCCTGGAGGAGCGATTGGGCGGTACGGAGGATATCCGCTCCAGTGGCGCCGGCGAGTACGTCATGGGGCGGCTGTACCGGTACACGCGGGAACGGCTGCGCACGGGCCGTCGCGCCCGGCTCGTCGCCTCTCTTGGCTGGTCGGTGCAAGGGTTCCTCATGGCGATCGGTGTGGCGCTCTCGCTGCTGCTGGCGGCGACGCTCTATCGCCAGGGGTCGCTCAGCATCGGCGCCGCCTTCTTGATCTACTATTACACCCAATTGCTCTTTCAGCCGCTCAACGTCATCTCCTACCAGTTAATGGACTTCCAGAAGGCCAGTGCCGGACTGGTGCGCGTGCAGGAGTTGTTGCTAACACAGAGCCTGCTGACCGATGGCACGGACAGCGCTTTTCCTCCCGGCGCCCTGGCCATCGAGTTTTCGGACGTGGCCTTCGGCTACGGCGACGAGGATATGGTCGTCCGCGGCCTCTGCTTCCGCCTCGCGCCGGGGAAGGTGCTGGGCTTGCTCGGTCGTACCGGCAGTGGGAAGACCACGCTGGCCCGGCTGCTCTTCCGGCTGTACGACCCGGCGGAGGGCGTCGTGCGCCTGGGCGGGGTCGATCTACGCACGGTGCGACGGGCCGCGGTGCGCGAACGCGTCGGGATGGTGACCCAGGATGTCCAGCTCTTCCGGGCGAGCGTCCGGGAAAACCTCACCTTTTTCGCTGACGGCATCGACGATGCTCGCATCATCCGTGTGCTGGATGACCTGGGCCTGGGCGCCTGGTTCCAGGCCTTGCCGGACGGTTTGGACACGGTGCTCAGCGGCAACGGCGGCCTTTCCGCCGGTGAGGGGCAATTGCTCGCCTTCGCCCGTGTTTTTCTGCGCGACCCGGCGGTTGTGATCCTGGACGAAGCGTCGTCGCGCCTCGACCCGGCCACAGAACGGCTGATCGAGCACGCCATCGACACGCTGCTACGAGGACGCACTGCCATCATCATCGCCCATCGTCTCAGCACGATCGAAAGGGCCGACGAAGTCATGATCCTGGAACACGGCCGCATCCTGGAACACGGCCGCCGTTCGGCATTGCTGTCCGACGCCGGTTCTCGCTTCACGCACCTGCTCCGGGCAGGGGCGGCCGCAGCCGAGGAGGTGCTGGTATGAACCGCTCAACAGCCTGGTTTCTCAGTCGTCTGGTGCGCTTCCGACCTCACCTATGGGGGCTGAACATTGGCAGCATTACGGCCTTAGGACTGGTCAACATGATCCCCGGCTTGATCGTGCGCGAGTTCTTCAACCGGTTGACCGGGTCGGCGCCGGCCAACCTAGGTCTGGCCACGTTGGTTGTGTTGCTGCTGGCGGCCTCGCTCGGTTCGATCACCTTCCTGGTGGGCTGCCAATTGACCAACGCACCGTTTATGTTGACTGCGGCGGCGCTTTTGCAGAAGAACATGCTGGCGCGCGTGTTGCAGTTGCCGGGCGCTGCCGCCCTGCCCTCGTCGTCCGGCGAGGCGATTAGCCGCTTTCCTGATGACGTGGACGAGATCACTGGTTCCTTGATCGACTTCAATGATCTTATTGCCTTCGGTCTTTTCGCCCTGATCGCGTTCATCATCATGCTGCATATCAACGTCCTGATTACGGTGGGCGTGTTCCTGCCGATTGTTGCCGTCGTCGCCGGAGTGATGCTGGCCGGCCGCCGGATTGAGCGCTACCGCAAGGCCAGCCGGGAAGCGACCGGCGATATCACCGGCTTTCTGGGCGAGGTGTTCGGCGCGGTGCAGGCGGTGCAAGTCGCCAATGCCGAGACGCGCGTCGTCGAATACTTCCGAAGGCTCAATGCCGCTCGCTTGCGCTTCACAATCCGTGACCGGCTGTTCGACCAGATGATGCAATCGCTGTTCTGGAATATGGTCAACCTTGGCACCGGCCTGATGTTGCTGATTGCCGGCGGCGCGATCCGCAGTGGCGCCTTCACCGTGGGCGATTTCGCCCTCTTCACGTTCTACCTGGGTTGGATCACGGAATTCATCACGGTCTTTGGCCATTTCCTGACCCGTTACCGGCAGGACGGCGTGTCCATTGGCCGGATGCTCACGCTCATGCGCGCCGCGCCAGAGGAATTAGTGCGTCCTGGGCCGGTGTACACGGCCGGTCCACTCCCGGCCGTACCGGTCGCCACGAAGTTGCCCGTGGATCGCCTGGATCGCCTGATGGTCCACGACTTGACGTACCGCCATCCGGAGTCGGGGCGCGGCGTGGAGGGAGTCACGCTCTGCTTGGAGCGCGGTTCCTTCACCGTTGTCACCGGTCGCGTCGGCGCCGGCAAATCGACGCTGTTGCGGACCCTCCTGGGACTGCTCCCCAGCGAGGCCGGTGAGGTGCTGTGGAACGGTTGCCCGGTCCCGGACCGAGCGACGTTTTTCACGCCGCCACGCTGCGCCTATACTCCCCAGGCGCCGCGCCTTTTCAGCGAGACACTGCGCGACAATTTGCTGATGGGGATGCCGGACCATGCCGGCGCCGTGGCCGGCGCGCTGCGGCCCGCCGTGCTGGAGGACGACGTTGCCGGCATGGAGAGCGGACTCGAAACCCTGGTCGGGCCGAAAGGGGTTCGCCTCTCCGGCGGCCAGATTCAGCGGGCGGCCGCCGCCCGAATGTTCGTTCGTGACGCCGAATTATTGGTCTTTGACGACCTATCGAGTGCCCTGGACGTTGAGACCGAGAACCGAATGTGGCAGCGTGTTTTCGCCCAACACGAGGCGACCGTGCTGGCGGTCTCCCACCGGCGCACGGCGTTGCGACGGGCTGACCATATCATCGTCCTCAAGGACGGCCGGATCGAGGCTGAGGGTGCGCTGGAGGAGTTGCTTGTCCGGTCGGAGGAGATGCGCCGGTTGTGGCAGGGGGATGATTCGCGGTGAGCGACCTTGTCCCCTCACGTCATCGCTCGCTGCGCGTTACTATGCATGATGCGCCGCGCTGGGCGGCCGTTCAGCAACAGAGGAGTTATCGTGGCCGACGTGACCATCACTGCAACGCGCAATGGCCCGTATCACGTACAGGGCAAGGCAAAGATCGTGGATCCTCGGGGCAACGTCGTTGAATATGACGGCGACGAAACGTGGCTCTGCCGCTGCGGCGGCTCGACCACCAAGCCGATCTGCGACGGCACACACACCAGGGTCGGCTTCAAGGCGGCGGAAGCAGCGGTCGCGGCGATTGGGTAGCAGGAGTCAGGTTCCGATGCCGGACGAGTTCATCACCGTAGCGCGCGCCGATGAGGTCGGTGAGTGCCTGCTGCTGCGCGTGGAAATCGACACGGTTCCGATCGTCCTGACGCGGGTCAACGGAAAGGTGTGCGCGCTCAGCGCCATCTGCACCCATGAACACGTTGAACTCGTGCAAGGAGAAGTGGAGGACGAAACGGTGTGGTGTCCGATCCATGCCTCCGGCTTCAATGTATTCACCGGCGTGGCGACCAGCCCCCCAGCGGAAGAGCCGCTCCCGGTCTATGACGTGCGGGAAGTAGACGGCGCCGTGCAGGTCAGCCGGCAGCCGCGTGCCTAGATGACCGGCGCCCTGGGCCGGCTGGGCGGGCGACAGGTGGAGTTGCGCCTCCTGGTGCTGGCGCTCGGCGTCTTCGCCGTCGGTGAGGTGACGCTGGCCGGGGTGGCGCACCGGCCGGCAGCCGGTGTCGTCCCGGCGATCATGGTGCTGGGGGCGGTCTTCCTGGCGGCGCATCTCTGGCTGGCGGTTCGGGGGGCGACCGGCGACGAGATCCTCTTGCCCGCCGCCGGCATGCTGACCGCGATCAGCCTGGCCCTGGTGGCACGTCTCCATCCGTCATCCTTTCTGCCGCAGTTTATCTGGGTCATTCTCGGCTTCACGCTCGCCGCGGTGATCGCCGGTAGCCGCTTCGAATTGTGGTGGCTGTCGCGCTACAAGTACACCTTCGCCGCCGCGGGCTTCATCCTGCTGGTGATCACGGCGCTCTTTGGACGAAAGGTGAATGGGGCGCGGCTCTGGATCGGCGTCGGCCCGCTGCAGTTCCAGAGCACGGAGGTCATGAAGCTCGTGCTCGTCATCTTTGTCGCCGGCTACCTGGAAGAGAAGCGCGATCTCCTCACGCTCGGTGAACACCGCTGGGGCTTCCTGCGCTTGCCTCCCTTGCAGTATGTCGGGCCGCTCGGCGTCATGTGGCTGGCCTCGCTCCTCTCTTTGCTGTGGCAACGCGATCTTGGGGGCACGCTGTTACTGCTGGGCGTCGCCCTGGCCATGCTCTACGCCGGCACCGGGCGGACTTCCTACGTCGTCGGCGGCCTTGCCTTGTTTCTGCTGAATGTCGTTCTGACGTACCATTTCTTCGGCTATGTGCGGTCCCGGGTCGACGTCTGGCTTAACCCCTGGACGTATGCGCAGGATCAGGGCTACCAGATCGTCCAGGCGCTCTACGCCGTCAGTTCCGGCGGCATCTTCGGCGCCGGTCTTGGACAAGGTTTGCCCGGCTATATCCCGGAGGTATACACCGATTTCGTGTATGCCGCCATTGCCGAGGAGTTGGGGCTGCTTGGCGCGTTGGCGATCCTGGTGCTCTTCCTGGTCATTGTCTTTCGTGGCTTGCGAATCGCCATGCGTTGCCCAGGGCCGTTCGAGCAGCTACTGGCGCTCGGTCTGGCCTGTCTGCTCGGATTGCAGTGTCTGGTCATCGTGGCCGGCAACCTGGAAGTGATTCCCTTGACCGGCATTACGCTGCCCTTCGTCAGTTACGGTGGCAGTTCGATGGTCATCAACTTTATCATCCTGGGCGTCCTGCTGCGGCTCTCCTCTCTCGCGGGCGTGGTGCGGACTACCTGATCCACGGCTACGCCGTCGATCCTCAATCGAGCGGGGGAGGGCAATGATGACGCCAAACGCCAGCACGAACAGCACGCCAACGCCGAACAGCTTCTGCGTCTTCTCCAGGAACAGGGCGGCAATGCCGGCGAGGATGGTCAGGGAATACAGCAGGCCGAGAATGGCGGCCGGTGACAAGCCTGCGCTCAACAGTCGGTGTTGCAGGTGGCCCAGGTCGTAGTGCATCGCGCCATGGCCGGTTCGTATTCGCGTGTAGATGACGTAGGCGTAGTCCAGGATCGGGATACCGAGGACGAGCATGGCGGTGGCCAGGCGCGCGCCGCCCAGGATGGAGAGCATCGCCAGGGTGAAACCCAGAAAGTGGGAACCGGAGTCGCCCATGATGAGGCGGGCCGGCGGCCAGTTCCAGAAGAGAAAGCCGACACAGACTGCGCCGAGGAGGCCAAGGAGGTAGGCGACGCCGATTTCCTGGCCCATGTAGCGGGCGGTATGTAAGGCGAGGACGCCGGCAGCGATCGCTGTCACGCCGCCCGCTAGTCCATCGGTCCCATCCAGGGCATTGACGGCATTGATCATGCCGACGAACCAGATCACCGTCGCCGGGATTGCCAGTACCAGCGGCAAGGTGATCGGCACCGCCAGGGGGTTTGGATCGAACGGGTTGTTGAGCGGCGTCGACACGAAGTCGATCCGCAAGCCGGCCGCCATCGCCAGCACGGCAACGGCGACCTGGGCCAGCAGTTTCTGCCAGGGGGGCAATCCGACGAGGTCGTCGGGAATCTGGCTGAGCGTGATCAGGACGGCGCCAACCAGGCCCCAGTGCAACTCCGGTACCAGATTCGGCGCCAGCGTTCTTCCCCCGATCCACCAGGCCAGGGGTACGAAGGCCAGCGCCATGCCGACCCCGCCCAGCCGGGGCACCGGCACGGTATGGATGCGGCGGGGACTGGGCTGGTCTAGCCATCCCCGCCGCCGCGCCAGCCGGTTGACGACCCCGCAGAAGAGGAGGGCGAGCACGGCGGCGAGGACGAGCGAGAGAGGGATAAGGGGATGGGGAGCAGTCGTCACAATACTGTCGCGTAAAATCGGCCTCACCGGACGATGAATCGTCCGGCTACGAACACAAAGCACCCTGAAGGGCGCTTCGCGAGCGCGAAGTGCCCGCCTACGCTCACGTGCTTCCTTTCATCCCAATCATGGGCCAATCTGCAATGTGAACGCTCCTACCTCGCTGGTCTTTGGTGCAAGTGCGCTCACTACTACTACCACGCTCTGGCCCGCTGGAACGCGAGCGCTGAGGGAGAGGCTGCCGTGATTGGCGGTGTCGAGGGGCATGCGGTAGACGGCCGGTGCGGCGCCATTGGCAATCGCTTGCACAATGAACCGTTCGGGGACACTGTTGGCGGTGAGGAGCCAGCCGGACTGGGTCCAGCCGCTGTAGCCGCTCGCGGCGTCATCGAAGCCGGCCGCCGGGACGCGGATATCTTTGAGCGCCACGCCGGGTCCGCCGTACGCTTCGTCGGTGACGTACTCAAAGCGAAGGAGCACCTCCGTGCCGGCGTAGGGCGTCAGATCGATTTGCTCCTGCCACCAGTCGGGTTTCGCCGCGCTACTCGTACCGGTGTACCCGTTGCCGTAGTTCTGCCCGTTCGGGTCGGCAGTGGTGCTGTGGGTGCCGGGCAGCGTGGTCCAGCTCGCTCCGCCGTCCCCCGAAGCCTCGACATAGAAGTAATCGTAACTGTCTTCGATATTCATCCAGAGAGAAAAGTCCAGTTGGGCCGTCGAAACGCTGCGGAGGTCCAGACGCCGGGTGAGCGTCGTATCCATCGTATCGGCGCGGTTGCCCCACCACTCCAGGCCGGTGGAGGACGGCTGCAGCATCAAGGGCACACTCGTTGCCCCCTGGAAGTAAAGCGTTCCCATCGCTGTCCCGGCCGGGATGGCGTAATAGCGAGCAGCGTACTGATGCACGCTGTCCTGACGAGTGACGCCGGCGGCTAAGGGTGGCGTGGAGAGTGAAGCGTGGAGGGAACGGTCGGCAAAGGCATAGCGGCCGTTGGCAACGCCCGGATTGTTCAGTTCGTCGGCAACGACCCAGTCGGCAAAGAGATCGTCCAGCGTGGTGCCAGGGGCGTGGCGTTGCAGGTAGTTAGCGAACATTTGGAGGTCGGGCGCCGTACTGGCGAGCAGTTCCTTGAGAATTTGCGGTCCGCCGTACTGTTCGATGAAGTACTCCAGGAAGAGGTCGGCGGCGCCGTAGTGCGGGACGGCGGCTTGCGGATTGGCCGCCCAGGCATTGAGTTGCGTGTCCGGCATGCCAAGGAACAGGGGCACTACTGAGCCTACCGGATAGCCGTTGAGATGCTGGGCGAGGATCGACATGCCCTCGTTCAACCAGCTATCGTCGTGGGGACGAACATTCCAATGAATCATATGCTGCAGTTCGTGGGCGATGGTCGACAGATAGTCGGGCGACCCGATGCGTTCCGCCTGGGCATTGATATAGATGGCGTTGCGCTGGTTACTGTACGGGACGACCCACGCCGGATACTCGTCCGAGGCCGAGAAGTAGCCGCCCACGCCGGGTATGTCGGCATTGACGATGGAGATGCGCTGATCGCCATCGATGCCGGGCAGACGGGGCAAGCCATAGATACTGGTGTCGGTGGGGTAGACGCTCGACTCGAACGTCTGCGCCGCCTGCTCCAGCCCGACCGCGTTGTAGGTAAGGGTGTTCTGGACGTAGAAATAGGCATGGGCCGTCTTCAGTCGTACCGTTGCCGTAATCAGGTAATAGCGACGATTGACCTGGTCAGCGACGTTGAATGTCGCTTGATAGCCGACCGGATAGTCGGCCGGCGTGGTCGGCGTCGGCACCAGGTTCCCTGCCTGGCGAAGCCGTGCCGCCAGCGCTGTCAAGTCCCGCGGCGGCGTTTGCGCCACGTAGTCGGCCAGGCGAGCGACCGGCAGTGGTACGGGCGTGACGATTGCTGGAGCGAAGGGAATAGGCTCCCCCGTTGCCGTTGCCGTTGGCTGTTCCGGCGCCGCCTCTTTCGGCGCGCCACCGTAGCCGGCCATAACGATTGCCGCCGGGATTGGCGTTGCCGCCGGGGTGGGGACTGGCACGTTGACTATGGCGGGGCGAGAGGCGGTGAGTGCCTGCGTCGTCGATGCATGGCTAGCGGTATGTGCCGACCCTACCGTGATTTGTGCCCGCGCACCCGCGGGAGCTCCGCGCAACTGCGGGGTACACGCACTTAGGAGAAGCACCATGACCGCGGCAAGCGCCAGGAGCGGACGGGAGCGGCGCTGGGCAGTCATACGGTTATCTCCCAGGATGGGTCAACAAGTCGCGGAACAGGGCAAGCACCGTCGGCACCTGGCGGCGGACGGCGGCCAGAACGTCGGCGTGCTGGACGTCCCCTTCTTGCTCGCCGTGGGCGGCGTTGGCGATGCAACTGAGCGCCAGGACCGACAGGCCAAGCTGCCGGGCAACGATGACTTCGCTCGCGGTGGACATGCCGACGGCGTCGGCGCCGAGTTGGTGGAGAAACCGCAGTTCCGCCGGCGTCTCGTAACTCGGTCCGGCGACCATGGCGTACACGCCCTCCTGCACGTCGAGACCGAGCCGCCGCGCCGCCTCCCTGGCTTGCGCGCGTAACGTCTGAGAATAGGCGTCGCGCATGGCAACGAAACGCGGTAGTACGCCGTCCGGCGCCCCACGCAACGGGTTATTACCGGTCAGTGCAGGCAGGTTGAGATGGTCGCGAATCAGCATCAGGGATCCGGCATCAAGCGCGGGATTGAGGCCGCCGGCGGCGTTCGTGAGAAAGAGGTGGCTGACGCCCAGAGCGGCCAGGAGTCGGATCGGGAACGTAGCGGCAGGGGCATCGTGACCCTCGTAACTATGCAAACGGCCTTCCAGAATAGCGACCGGGGTCCGATCCAGCATACCCTGGTGAAGGAGCCCGCGATGACCTTCGACGGTCGCGGTGGGCATTCCTGGAATGTCGGCAAAGGGCAGTGTCTTACAGTCGGTCACGGCGGTGATGAATTCACCGAAACCGGAACCAAGCACAATACCCCAGGCCGGCTGAAGATCGGGCCGGCGAACGGCTGCCGCCGCCCGCTGTGCCGCCTCCGCGCCATAGGTGGCAGCCATGGCCGTCAGGAGAGCACTTCCACGGGACGCGACCGAATGTAGGCCTGGGTGGTGGAGGCGTGGGCATGGCCGAGCAGCTCTTGCACCTCCTTCAGTTCGGTGCCGCTCGTCAACTTGGAGGAAGCGCAGGATTGGCGCAAGAGTCGAGGGGAAATGCCGTCAATGCCGACCCGTGCTGCGCACCCCTTGATGATGAGCCAGAAGCCCTGGCGGGTGAGGCGGCCGCCGCGATGATTTAAAAAGAGCGCCCGTTCCTCCCTGCTGTGGGAAAGGGTGGGACGAGCCGAATCAAGATACTTCCGCAGCGATGCATTCGTCGCGCTGTCGATGATGACCACGCGCCGGCGGGGTGAGGCGCCCAGCCCGAGCGTCCCAGCGGCGGCATAGTCGCCCAGATCGATCGCCACCAGTTCACTCGCCAGGAGGCCGGTGGAACACAGCAAGGAAAGCATGGCGTGATCGCGCTGCGCCTTGGCCTGCTCGACCTCAGGAGCGCGATCGCTGATACGACTACTGTCGATCAGGCGCTGCAATTGTTCGCGGGACAGCGTATCGGGAGTCCGCTTGATCGGGATCGGCAATTCAAGATTTTGTGCTGGGTTGTGCGCTATCTTGCCGGCTGCCAGTAAGTACCGATAGAGTGCCTTTACCGCCGCGAGCTTACGCGCTCGCGTCGTTGCCTTGCCGTAACGCTCTTCTAGATCACGCTTGTAGTTAATGATATCCAGGGCAGCGATATCCCAACTCGTGAAACCGCGGCGGCCCAGGTACTCGCGAAACTGTTCCAGATCGCTGCGATACGCGAGCAACGTATTTTGGGACACTCCACGTTCGCGGCTCGCCTGTTGGTCTTCCAACTGTTGCACGAACTCGTCTATTTCGCCCCGCATCGCCGCTCTCCTACCCCACCATTCTCGCCTGAACTCCCTCCGGCCCTCCCCGCGATGAACGCGAGGCGCGCCGATCGCGCCGCACCGAAGCGGTACGCTCCTCGGTGGGCGACATGCCCCCATGCAATGCCATTCCGCGTCCGTCCACCATCGGCGGCTGCCATTCCATCGCTACCGGCGGTAATTCGATGGTAGGGGCGTCCAGGCATTACCGGATTCTAGCAGCCTTCGGAAGGTCGTCAAGGATAGCGCTGCCCCCGGAGACGGAACGCCGTTAGCCGGCCTTTATCCCCGCAAGATAGTGATGGGCGCGGAGCAGACAATCATCGCCGCCGAAGCCGCCCGCCTTGGTCACCATCACCAGTCCTGGCGCTCCGTCGAGCGCTCGGAGGGCAGGAATTCCTTCCTGCACGCGCCCTTCCACAGCCAGTCGCCGGATGCCCAACCGATCGCACACCGCGCGCGCCACTTCCCCACCGGTGCAAAAGATACGTTGGAGATCATACTGGGCGATCAAGGCCACCGCCGTGGCGGCAACGCCGGCCGCCACGGCGCGGGAATCATTCACCGGCGTTGTCGGAGTGACCAGGATCAGCGCACCGTGCTGCCGGAAGGTCCGTTCGATTTCGGCGCGGTGGAACGCCTTCGCTTGCCGAGTTGTCTCCGGCATCGGTACGACGAACGGTGGTCCAAGGTGGCCGGCGGCA
>JBPCLN010000104.1:0-3956 GCA_051003235.1 Chloroflexota bacterium
GCTGAGGCCGTGGGGGCACCAACGAGAATGCCGAGAGCTAGCCACGGCAGCCCTCCTGCTGATTTGGGGGTGTTTCCACGTTCGTTGACCCAGCGAGACTATCGGGCGCGATCATCCAGCGCCAGCGTCTCCAGCGTGTTCGCCAACGCCGTCAGGATCTTCAGTCCGGGCCTCCAGCCCGCCTCCCGGTACTGCGTACTATAGCGGCCACCGACCTCCAGTGTGTCGCTTGCCGGTAGACCGGACTCCTGCCAGGTCTTTACCGGTTTGCCGACGATGAGGGCGAGGTACTGCTCCAACCTGGCACGACGCCGCGCCTACCGTTTCATGTTCGGACACAACTGAATCGTCATCCATAACGGCGGCTTCTGCCGGCTCTATCTCGCGCCGGTTACCAGCCGCGTTCCTTCCGTTCCTCGGCGCTGAGCGGCTGCACGTAAAGGCCCGCGCCATCACGACGCCGCTGCAGCCGCATCGGAGCCGTTCGGTCTGGCGCAGGATCGGCCTGTAGGGCATCGAGTTTCGCTTCGTCGATGACGATGCCCAGCCCTGGCGTCTCGCCAATCTGGACGAAGCCGTCCTCCAACCAGGTGTCGACCGTGAAGCAGGGCTCGCGACCGGCGGCGACCACTTCCATCATCAGGTGGTTCGGCAGGGCGGCCGCCAGGTGCGCCATGTAGTTGCCGGGGCAGTTCATCATGGCCACCGGCAATTCAAAGCCGGCGGCCATGTGGGCTACCTGCAGCGCGCCGGTGATGCCGGTTGTCCCCTGACCGATCTGCAGAATGTCCACGGCTTCGTTGGCGATGAGCGGGTAAAAATCGCTGGCGTCGTTCAGGTTCTCGCCAGTTGCCACCGCTGCCTTGATCGAGCGCGACACCTGGCGCAAGCCACGGTAATCCCAGCGGCGCGCCGGCTCTTCCACCCAGGTGAGGTCGAAGCGTTGCTCGAACTGGGCGATGAAGCCGATCGCCTGCTTCGGCGACCAGTACTCGTTGGAGTCGATCATCAACTGAGGCCGCCGGGTAGCGCGGAAGAGTTGCTCCTGGACGATGCCCAGCCGACGCAGGTCATCGTCCATGTCCAACCCCACCTTGAGCTTGCCCGCCGTCACGCCGCGCTCGGCCATCCCCTGGTAAAAGGTTGCCAGTTCTTCGTCGTTTAGGCAGTAGTCGATGCCGCTGGCGTAGGCCTTGCAGCGACCCTCCCGCGCGCCGAGGGTGCGCCATAGTGGCTCGTTGTTGATCTTGGCCTTCAGGTCCCAAAGGGCCATGTCGATAGCGCCGATGGCCGCCTTGTCCTGCCCCTCGTTGCCGCCCTTGAACGCTAGATCCAGCATCCGCTTCCAGTGGCCGACGACGCCGCGCGGGTCTTCGCCGACGATCAGCGGCTCAAACTTGCGGAGCGCCGGCCCGCCACCCGGCGCTATGCCGGTGACTCCCTCGTCAGTATCGATGAAGAGGAAGCTGCCCGCGCCACGGTTGTCGCCGAGCGGCCAGTTGACATCACCAATCCGGCGTCCCATGGTGTAGCGATACGACTTCGTGCGAAAACCGCTTACCTTCATAGACATTCCTTCCGGCCGTAGTATAGGATCGCTAGCAGCGGTCTGCCGTGCACCGCGCTTACTTCACTGCTTGATCCAGAATTGTCTGAATCTGCGGTCCGACGATGGCGATGAAGGTCGAGACGGTCTGCTTCTGGGTCAGCACGTCGGCCCAGCCCGTGTTGAGCAGTTTCCAAACCTGGTCGTTTGCCGTTGGGTTCGTTTGGAGCAGTTCGGTGGAGTGACCCGCCGTGACATTCTTGGTGAAGAGGTCCTGGCCCTGGTCATTCCCCTCAGTCTTCAGCCAGAGCGGAAACTTCGACGGGAAGGCCGGCATGCCGCTGCCGTCCCAAGCTCCCGTCTGCACGGCGGCGTCGTCGGCCACTTGGAAGGCGGCGCACTGGTAGGCGGCATCCGCCACCTTGGTGGCGCTGTTCAGGACGACCATGCGCGAGAAGCCGAACTCGGCGGCCGGCTTATCCACGAACGGACTGCGGGATGATGCCTGGACATACAGGTCTTGATAGATCTTCTGCCACTGCGGCTTGTTCTGAAACCAGACGGCGTTCCAGGAAGGCGTATCCATGGCGGCGGCATTGGCCTGCACCATGTAGTCCCAGCCGCCCTTCAGATTATCGGCCTTGACTTCGTCATTCGTGGGGACCACCTTGTATTTGAAGAGCATGAGGGCATTTCCTAACTTGCTGGTGATGGTGTAGGCTGCCTCCTCACCGAGGCTCGTCCCCTCGGCGAGGAAGGTTGCCCGTGGTTCCTGTACCGTGTGTCGCCACGGCCCCGGTCTCGCCGCCAGCATACCAGCGGGCAGTGGCGCGCCGGGGTCCCGATCTGCACAGCAGCGCGCTGACGCTGGTGACGACGTTGCACTTGCTGACCCTGTGCCAGGGCGCCGTGGCCGTGACGCGGCGACGCTGTCCGCTCGCTTTGCCGAAGGGGCCCGGCGGGGCGCCGATCGTCTACCAGGACGCCTCGATGCTGCTCATCGCGCTGGTGCGCACGCTCTGGCGGCTCTCCTACCAAGATATGCACGACTGGCTGGTCGCCTGGCCGGCCCTGGCCTTCGTCTGTGGCTTGCCCAGCGATGCGCGCGGGAACCCACGCGTGCCCTGCGCCTCCCAACAATGGAAGCGCGCGGCCAGAGCAGGCGCGCCGCCTTGCGAACTGCTCTTCGTCGCCGTGGTCGAAGAGGCGCTCCACCGTCGCATCATTGGAGCGCGAGACCTCATCATTGACAGCGCCCCGATCAAGGCCCGGCGCAAGCACGATCCCGACGCGGCGCTGGCGAGCGAAGCGAGACCGTGCCACGCTCCGGCCCACCATCCCAGCCGCTTCCTGCGCGGCTTCCGCGTCCACACCCTGCTCTGCCGGGTCTCCGGCCTGCCCGTCCTGTGTTTGCTCTGGCCCGCCAATGCCCACGACGCCCCCTTCGCCCAACGCTTGCTGACCCTGGCGCTCCAACTCTACGCCCTGCGTCCCCGCATCGTCCGCCTGGACACGGCGCCGACGCGGAGCGGCCGCGGGGCCTTGCGCTGATTCGCTGGATCCATACGACCGTGGGCGCCACGGCCGTGATTCCCTGGAACCCCAAGCGCACCAAGCAGCGCTCCTGCCTGCCGCCCACCTGGACGCTCCACGAACTCGGCAAACGCGCCAGCATCGAACGCTTCTTCGGCCGGGTCTTTTTATTCTTCCATCTCCAGCGCCCGCGCCTGACCGGCTAGTCCGCCATCGCATCCCAAGTTGCGCTCACCTACGCCGCCACGATCATTGTCGCCCTCGCCGGCGCCGACGCTGGTCGCCCGGACCTCATCCGCTCTCCCAAACGCGTCCTCGCCCATTCCTGGGAGGGCCTCGCATGAGTTAGGAAATGCCCTCCTCTAAGACTTCCGAGATCTTCGGCGCTGTGCCCCTGTGGGTCCATGTCCAACAGGAGTACCCGCTGGTCATCGAGGGTCAGCGCGTTACCGAGATGGATGGCAGTCGTGGTTTTGGCTGAGCCGCCCTTCTAATTGGCGATTGCGATGATGGTCATAACGGTCCTCGCCTATGCGTCTCGTCATCGGATGGTAAGAAGTTTAGCGGTAAAGACGTTGAGGAGTCTTGGCACTAAGATGGCAGCTTGCTCTGCTCGTCTATACTCGCCGATACCGGTCGATACAGCGGAGCGGGAGCGAGGTGCGGTAATGCCGACAGCTGTTGCTTCGGTCGCTGGAGCGCGGCCGGCAATGACGGATGCGCGTGGTTGCCGTGTCTCTGGCGCCCGCGCCGGAACTTGCCGGCGTCTTGAGACGAACCGGGCAGCGATTGGGTAGGGCAAAAGGAGATGGAGCAGCCCGCCAAGCCGCCAGCTACCACCCCAGCGGACGTCGAACCGACTATGGCCTGGGCTGGT
>JBPCLN010000105.1:0-14436 GCA_051003235.1 Chloroflexota bacterium
TTGGCGCGGGTTCGTCTTTGGGGGCTTGCGTGACCTTCTGTGGTGCTCTTTTGCGGTGCACCCCCCTCCCCTCCCTCCCCCAGGCGCGTCCAATGCAAGACATTGGGCTCGTCGACTGCACCGCTAATACGGATACCGTAACGTCTTGACGACCTCCGCCGGATCGACCCGGCGGGAAAGCGGCAGGAAGAGCTCATACGGGCCGATGGTGGCCGTACGATAGGTGACGCCCAGCGCTTGAAGCCGGGCTCCCAGACCGGACGGCGGCAAATCGCCCACGACCACCACGTAGGCGGCGCGTGGTGCCTCCGCCACCCGTTGAAAGGTGTCCGGAAAGCGATTAATGCCGTGTCCGGCGACGATATCGTAATAGTCCGCGCCGGCGATCGTATCGCCACTCCAATACATGAGCTGATCGCCCGCCCAATGGTTGATCCAGACGTTCGTGACGTCATTGGCTTGCAACCACCGAAAAAGCGGCTGGCTATCCTCGGGTTGACGCGCCCAATACGGTGACTGGAAGACCAGGAGCGGATTGCTGGCGACGTGGCCGTACAGGTTGGCGGCCAACAGGGCAGCCACCGCCAGAACACCGGTCGGTCGCCACACGGCGCCGAGCCGGACGCACAATGCCGCGAGGAGGATCGGCAGCGCCGTCCAGAGGGGCAACAGGTAGCGTCCGCTGCCGTCAAACGGCGACAGCGACGGGCCGCCGAAGCCGCTCCCCAGATAGACGATGAGCGACACGACGACCAAGAGCAACGGCGCTCCGGCGTCGGCTTTCGACGGCTCACCCGCCCGAGCGGCGGGTCGCCAGAGCCGCCAGGTATCGACCAGTGCCATTAGGAGCGCCGCCAGTATCAGCAATGCCAGGACTATGGCCACGCCGGCGGGGACGCCACCCCACGGACTCGTCAGCCCGCCGAGACGCGGCAATAGCGTGGTGAACAGCACATGGGCAACCGCGAGATGGTTGGTGCTCGACGTTCCGACGCCGGCGAAGAGCCAGCGAAAGGTGGCGCCGCCATGCCGCAGGTTGTACCACCAAAGCGGCGCGCCGCCGAGAAGGAGACCGGGAGCGCCGCCGGCGAGTGCCGTCCCCAGCCAGCGTCCGGCGCCGCGCCAGGGCAAGAGCAGGAACGCAGTCAGGAGGTAGTAGATGACCAGCAGATTCGCCCACGCCGCGAGGCCGCAGGCAACGCCAAGCAGCAACCACTGTCGGCGATGCAGGAGGCCGGCGTGTTGGCGGCACTGCCAGGTGCCATAGACCACGAGGCTGCCCAGCACCATAATGTCGAGATAGGAACCCCACACCTTGAGGCTGACCACGTCGAAGTAGACGGATGGCACGGCCGCCAGGAGCGCCGCCACCGCGGCGACCGCGCGGCCGTACCAAGCCTCCGCCAGGAGCCAGGTGACGCCAATGAAGGCGACACTGGAAAGGAGCGTCACGCAGCGCAGCGCCACCGCCGAAGGACCGAATAGCGCAACCAGCGGCGCCGCCAGATACGACTGCAGCATTCCCATGTACGGCACGCCAAAGAGCAGATTCGGCCAGTCGCCGTGGAGGATCCGCACCGCGCCGATCCCGAACAGCGCCTCGTCGCCGTCGATCATCCACTGACTGCGCACGTCAAGCCAGACGCGCAGCGCGAGGCCCAGCACGACGCAGCCGACCAGCGGCGCAACGGATCGGCGCTCCCAGAAGGCACGCGGAGGCAGCGTTATGTCGCCAGGTATCCGGAATCCACCCAACCGAGGGTGAGAGATCCGTCGGAGACTTGCGCCCAACCGCCGCTGAGTGTTAGCACGTGGACCTGATCGCCTTTCATCAGGTAGCGGGCGACAGGAGAGTCGGCGCCGGGAGCGCTATGGACCTTCAGGCCCGCCGCCGACACGGTGGCCGTCTGACCAGCAAGTACGGCGCTGTTTCCCGCCGGCGACGGCTTCGCCGTGGGAGTGCTCACCGTCGCCGGCGTGCTGGTGGGCGTAACGCTGCCCGCGTCCGGCGTGGCAGTCGCTACCGTGTCCGATGCGGTGGGCGTGGCGATAGGCGTCACCGCGGCGGCCGGTGCGGTGACGCCGGCGGGCGGCACCGGCAACCATCCCATTGTTGTGAGCGTCTGGTCGCCCAAGAGGCCTAACTCTACGGCATAAGGTGTCCCGGCGAACTCCGGGTGATATTCGAAACGAGCCCGTTGGAAGTACTGGATCGTCGCCGGGCCGTGGACCGTGTCGATCTGGAGCTCTTCCGAGATCGGGTAGCCGAAGGCGGTGATCCCGCCCCTCGCCTCAAAATATTGCCGGAAGCCAAGGTTGACCGAGTGCCCTGTCTGGGGGAAGTAGGTGTGTTGTCCATTGGAAGGGAAGGCGGCCACTTTCGCAAAAGGTTGCTGATCCTTCGTGAGCGCGTCGCCCAGCAAACTGAGTTGTACCTGCTGGCCGGTTGGTAGCTCGGGATGATATTCCATGCGCGCCCGCTGGAAGTATTGGACGGCCAGGCCGTCCTGCTGGAAGGCTTCCGTACGAGGGTAGCCGAAGATGTCCAGCCCGCCGTAGCTGTGGTAGAACGGCAAGAAGGGCCATCCAACGTTGTGACCAGTCTGAGCGACGAATTCCTTACCTGCGCCGCTCGCCCGCTGGGTGGCGATGGTCGGCAAATCCCTCGCCACGGTAACGCGCAACCAGAATACCGGCCCAAACGCGTTGCCGTTCTTATCCGCGAGCCGCCACTGCTGCTGCTCCGAGGTCCTGTCGGCCCTGGTGGGGGCGCGCAACGTCACGCTGATATTGGCTGTGGCGCCGGGGGGAACGGGGTCGACGGTGGCTGCACTGAGCACCGTGAAGGCGCTCATCCCCTGCAACGTCAGGTGAGTACTCGCCGGCCAGGCCTGACCGCCACTATTCTGGAGCATCCAGGCCTTGGTAAAGGTTTGACCGCCGTCCACCGTGCTGCCGTCTGGAAATGTCATATCCCTGACGAAGGAGGCATCCAGGCTACTGGCGCTGGCGCCGCCGGTAGGTAGCTTCACCGCGGCCGGCGCGTTAGTGATGTTGACGATTAGCGGTGCGTGCAGCAGGCTGGCGATGGTGTTGCCCGATACGTAATCACTACCCTCCACCGGCACGCCGTTGTTCGCGTTCACCTCGGCGAAACGCGCCGGAAGGGATTGGCTATACCAGGAACTGGGGTCGGTCTTCTCCACCTGGAAGTGCAGGTGCGGCCCGCTGGCGAAGCCGGTCGCGCCACTATAGGCGATCGGCTGCCCTTGCGTGACGCGATCGCCGGGATGCACCAATACCCCGTGGAACATCAAGTGGAGGTAGGCGCCGCTGGTGCCGTCGCCGTGATCAATGACGACATAGTTGGCTTTCGAGATATCTTCCTTCCAGTCCGTCCCACCGACGTTGCTGTCCTGCGCGATGGCGCGGACCGTGCCCGCGCGGGCCGCCTCGACGACACTGCCGGTGGGCATTTCAAAGTCCCAGGCGTAGGCCTGCGCGCCTTTGTGACTGAACGAACCGTTATTGCCTTGCACGCACGTAAAGCTGAGACCGCCGGACCAGGGCAAGCGATACGGTGACGGCGTGGGCACGGGCGTTGCTGTGGCTGTCGGCGTTGCTGTGGCTGTCGGGGCCGACACGGCAAGCGATACACCGGGGAAGCTCACCAGAAGGCTCAATGACAGCAGCAGGGCCGCGACTACGGGCTGCGGCCTTGCCCAAAAGGGACCCCACACCGGCCAGCGAAATTTCTGCATCGCGGCGAATCGTAACATCGGCCGGCGACCCAACCCGTTGCCCACCAGGGATATGCCCCGAATGTCCCAGCGCACTCGTCCATCAATTAGCCAGGTGGGTCCCTCCTGCTGAAGCAGGCCGCGGTACACTAAGCACAGTATTGTGCATCGCTCGGTGCTGCGTGTGCCCCACATGCTCGGGAAGGGAACGGACCATTGCCCGCCGAGTCCGTCGATGACGCGCACCTGCCGGGCGGCAGCCGGACGATCGATGCGCTGGAGCTGGAGCAACGGCGCCTCGCTCGGGTCATTCACGACGGCCCGGCGCAACTGCTCACCAACCTGGCCCTGCACAGCGAGATCATTGAACGATTGATCGGGGTCGATGATGCACGGGCGATCCAGGAGGTCCGCGAAATCCGCCAGGAGGCTCTGTTGGCGGCGGAAGACATCCGCCAGATGATCTATCAGTTAGTGCCGCCGGGACTCACCCAGCGCGATCTAGCGGCCGTCCTTCAGGAACACGGTAGCCGGCTACAGCAGCGCTATGGCCTCGCCGTCGTCATTGACGCACCCCCCGACCTCGATCTTCCTGCCTCCGAGCAGGTCACGGTGTTCCGCATCATCCAGGAGGCCCTCCAGAACGTCCTGCGGCATAGCAACGCCCTCTCGGCCTGGGTGCGGGTGGCGCGCGAAGGTCAGGACCTGGTCGCCGAAGTGTGGGATCGAGGCGCCGGCTTTGACCAGAGCGATCACGCCGTCCTTGATGGGCTCCATCTTGGGATCGCCGGTATGCGCGAACGCGCCCAGCTTGCCGGCGGTACGGTACTGATCGTGAGCGGACCAGCCACCGGAACGCGCGTGACCTTGCGTCTCCCTCTGTAGGGGCGCCGGCTACACCAGTCCGTGCTTAAAGTGCTTCCCACTGCGGTAACGCCGCCAGATCAGAAGCGAGCGGAGGGCGGCGTCCAGCGTGCTGGACACATAGACTCCCGGCAAGCCGAAGCCGAGGAATATGCCGATGAACCAGCCGAACGGCAGGCGAACCAGCCACATGCCGATCACCGCCGCCACCATCGGGAAGCGTGTATCGCCTCCGCCGCGCAGGCTGCCGGCCAGCGCATTGGAGATGCCGAAGAAGGGCTGGGAAAACGCTACCACCCGTAAGGCGGCGGCGCCGATCGTATCGATCTGCCGGTCCGGCGTGAACAGCAGCATGATCTGGTCCGCGAGCAGAAACAATACGGCGCCCGCCACCGTCATCCAGACAAACGAGGCGAGCGTGGCGTAGTTGGAGGTCTGGCGGGCCTGGTCCGGCCGGCCGGCGCCGAGCCGCTGGCCGGTGAGCGTCGTCGCGGCAATTGAAAAGCCCATGGCCGGCAAGTACGAGATCGACACGGCGTTGAAGGAGACGCGTTGCGCGGCGTACACGGCGGTGCCGAGGCCGATCACCATGAAGCCATACACCAGAAAGCCGCCGGAGATCACGATTTGCTCCCCCATTGCCGGGAGGCCGATTCGCAGCAGGCGGCGCATGAGCGGCCAGTTTGGCCGCCAGCCGGCCCGCCCGGCAATATCGGTCGGCCGGCGGCCGCGCCAGAGGATCAGGAGGAGCGCGAGGCAGCCCACCATCCGGGCGCCGGCGGCGCCCCAGGCGGAACCGGCGACGCCGATCGCCGGCAAACCGAAATGGCCGAAGATCAACCCATAGGCGAGCAGGCCATTGATGATGTTGATTCCGCCGGTGACGACCATCGGACTGCGCGTATCTCCCGCGCCGCGCAACGCCGCCCCGGCGACGAGCATGGTCACGAAGAACACCGACATTTGGGCCGAGATGCGCAGGTAGATCGCCCCCAGCCGGACGACCTCCGGCTGGGGTCCCAACACGGCAACGATCTGTTCGGCGGTGAAGGAGACGGCCACGGCGATGGCGACGGATATCAAGACGCCCATCAACAGCGACTGTTTCGTGGCATGGTTGGCTCGCCGGCGGTCGCCAGCGCCGATCGCCTGGGCCACCAGCACGGTGGTTCCGGTGGCGACGGCCGCGAAGGCGGCGATGGCCACCCACATCAACTGGGTCGCCGTTCCGACGCCGGCGATCGCATCGGCACCCAGCCGGGAGACGAGCGCCAGGTCGACCACGCCGAGCGCCGTTTGAAAGGTGTTCTCCAGGATGACTGGCCAGGCCAGGCGGTTGACGATTCGCCGAATGGCCCGCGCGTCCAGATCCGCCGTGGCGGGAATGGGACCGGTAGGAGAGGCAGGCAGCGCGACGGTAGGAGTGCTAATGGCTAAAAGAGGGACAGTTGTTGGGGAGGATCCTCCCCCGGCAGCGGGCGTTTCGCCATGCGGGCGCGAGCCTCGTCGACGAAACGCGGCAACGTGCGGAAATCCTCCTCGAGCGTCGTACGCAGACTCTGCTGGTGCAAGGCGGCGGCGGGGTGGTAGAGCGCCACGATCGTGCGTCCGTCTACCACGCGCGCCGTGCCGTGGATGCCGGAAATCTTCTCCCCGGGGAAGAAGCGCGCCATCGAGTGACGGCCCAGCGTCACAATCACGAGAGGATTAATGAGGCCGATCTGCTGGTCCAGGTAGGGTGCGCAGGCGACAATTTCTGTCGGGTGGGGGTCGCGATTATTCGGTGGCCGGCACTTGACGATGTTGGTGACAAACACCTGATCGCGCGCCAGCCCGATGCCGGTCAGCATCTGATCCAAGAACTGGCCCGCCGCCCCCACAAAGGGACGGCCCTGCCGGTCTTCGTGAAAGCCCGGCCCTTCCCCGACGAACATTAATTCAGCGTCCACGGGACCATCACCGGGTACCGCTTTGGTGCGCGTCTTACTGAGATCGCAGAGTGGACACTGCCGAATGATGGCGTCGAGCTTCTCCAGTGCGACCTGAGGTGTCACCGTATCCGCCTGCATTAGACCGCCGCCGGCTCCGGTACGAGGTAACGGTCCAGGTGCATCCTTCCCAGCAATGCTTTCAGGTTTTCCACTGACTTCGCGTCCAGCTCAATGAGCGGCAGACGGGGTTTGCCGACGGCGAAGCCGAGCGCGTTGAGCGCCGCCTTGAGCGGAATAGGGCTGGTCGTCTGGAAGAGCGCCCGCACCAGGGGTATCAGCTCCCGATGAATCGCGCCGGCTTCTTCCGGCTCCCCGCCGACGGCCAGCCGGATCATTTCCGCGATCCGTTCACCGACGAGGTGGCTCGCCACGCTGACCACGCCGTGCCCGCCGATGGCGAGAATCGGCAGCGTATCCTGATCGTTGCCGCTATAGACGAGGAAGCCACGCGGGGCGCGGCTGATGATTTCCCCCACCTGTTCCAGATTGCCGCTCGCCTCCTTCACGCCGACGATGTTCTCCACCGCCGACAGGCGGACGACGGTCTCCGCCGTCATATTCAGCACGGTGCGACTGGGGACGTTGTACAGCATGCAGGGCAAGCTGGTGGCGGCGGCGATCGCCTTGAAGTGCTGAAACAACCCTTCCTGCGGCGGCTTGTTATAGTAGGGTACCGTCAGCAGCACGCCGTCCACGCCGACCTCTTCCGCGCGCCGCGTTAGCTCGATGCTTTCCGCCGTGTTGTAGTTACCCGTCCCGGCTATGACTTTGCCCGTGGTCCCAATCGCTGCCTTGATCTCCGAAAAGAGCCTCACCTTCTCGTCGTTACTGAGCGTGGGCGATTCACCGGTGGTGCCGGAGACCACCAGGCTGTCGCTGCCGGAGGCCACCAGACCCCGCGCCAGGTGCACGGACTGGGCGTAATCCACCTGGCCCGCTTCACTAAAGGGCGTCGCCATCGCCGTGACGAGACGGCCAAAACTGGTCATAATGCCTTCCCTTCCCAACTGTCACTTCCGTCCGCCTCTTTCCAAAGAGATTCGGGAAGCCGACAGTCAATGCCTGTGCAAAGTAGCACCGACATTGTGGCACTTTCGGGCGCGGCGCGCTAGTCCTAGCCAAAAATGGCAGCCTGATGCTCGGCCACGACCTCCGTCGGCAGGAGGCGCAGCAGCCAGGGAGCGAGCGCGATGGCCACCGACCAATCGAGGGCGGCGTCGGCGGGCAGGTCGAGCAATGGTCCCAGTACGGGCAAGAACATACTGGCGAGCGCCGACCCGGCATCCGGGATGAGCAGCGCCACGGCGAGCATCACGAGCGCCCAGACAAAGAGTGCCTTGCGGAGCACCGGCACCCGGCGGTCGGCGAGCACCGCCTGCACCAGTTGCACCGTCTTCCGAAAATGGAAAAGCATCCGGAAACGGCTAATGTGGCCGGGACGCCGCGCTACCGGTGTGGCTCGCGGGGAGCCGCGCATCACCTGCCCGGACGCCTCGCGCTGAATCTGTGGCATGGCACGCCTCCATTTGCAATGGGTGTCTCATGCCATGATCCCATGGGAGGCGACCGGCATTGGAGGATTCTTGTTAGAACTATCTGCCTACCGCTAGCACCGCGTACGTCTCTCCCGCCTGCCCGGCGGGTCCGGCGGCAGTCAGGCGCGGTTGGCCGGGCGCCTGGCCGTTGTACAGTCCGATCTGGATGACATCCTGGGTAAGCGCGATCCCGGCGGGCAGCGTGAGTTCCTGGCGGTCGGCGATGACTTGCCCGGGCAGCCAGGCTGTGGTCGGCCACCGGCCAGCCGCCGGCGGCCCGTCGTGCAGGGCCTGAATGACCGAGTTGGGACCGACGAGGTGGGTGAAGACGGTGTAGGCGGTGTCGGTCGGCGCCAGCGCCTGCCAATAGAGCGTGATGGTGAACTGGCGATTGGCGGCACCAATTGATAGATCGTACCCGCGCAGCTCGGCGACGGAGCCGAAAGAGACAGCCAGCGCGTGCTGCGGCGTGGGGGCGGCAAAGACGCGCGGTAAAGGGGTCAGACGCACCGAACCGATCGGGAGCACGCCCTGGACCAGACGGAGTTCTACCGTCGCCGCCGTGGCGGTAGTGCGCGACAACACGGCGACGACGTGGCGGACGGCGACCACATCACCCACCGGAAGGGCAGCCAGGAGCGAGGCGGCGGGGATTGGTTCAGCGTCCGTAGCCGGTGCGCCGAGAATGGCCAGGCCGGGGGCGGGCCCGGTATGAGGCGCAGTCTTCTGGAAATACAGCGTCACGTCGAATGACGTGCCGGCGGTGATCGGCGCTGTTGGGAGGACGGCGCCGAGGAGACGGAGGCCGGGCGCAACATCCTGCGCCGGCCGCGTGCCGGGGATCACGTCGTTGACGGCGACACCGGATGGCAACGCCGTGAACTGACCGACCACGACGCCACCATCGGGCGCCGGCATTGCCGGCGATGACGCCGACCAGGGCAGCAAGGCGCCCGTTGCCACGTCATAGAAGTCGGCGCTGATGCGTACGGCGATCGCCGGCATACCCACCGGCAGGCGGATATCCTCGGTGGTGAGCACTTCGTCCCCCGGCCGCCAATCGGCGCTGAAAAAGCCCTGGCCGTCGGATTGGGCCCAGCGGTGGCCGGTGGCATCCAGCAGGTGAACGAACAGGCTCAGCTTCTGCGCCGGTTGCCGGACCACGCGCCAGCGCAAGGTGACACTGACCAGCCGGGCATCGGTCGTTGTCGGCGGAATCACGCGCGCATCGAGGAGGACGACATCGTTGCCCAACGACACGTTGAGTGGCGGCGGCAGACTTGGCAGGGCGGCGGGTTGGGGCAGGCGATAGACCCGGTATTTGACGTCACCGTTGCTGTCACGCGGCGCAGCGACGAGATCCGCCGTCGGCAAAGCCTGAGCCGCGACGGGCAGCGGTTGATACCCATTGGCGAAGGCGTAAAGGGCGCCCCCAGTCGCCGGCCGTACCGGCAAGCTCTTGTCGGACTCAAACCAGATAGCGCGCTGGGCCGCCTGGGGCGCCAGGAAAAGCATGGTCGGATGGCGATAATACTGGGTGGCGACGTACAGCGTCACTTCAGACGGCGCTCGCTCCAGTATCGCCGCCACATCGGCCACGTCGCCGTGCAACCAGTAATAGGTCTGGGGATTGGGCGCCCAGATGATGAAGTAGCTGACCGCCGTCGACACCGCTTCCGCCAGCACCAGCGCGACAGCCGGCGCCGGCGCAAACCGCCGCCACGCTGGCCGGCGCCGGCCCGCCCAGTGCCAGAGCCAGGCGGCGCCCAGCGCCGGGAAGGTGCAGACCACCGGCGCCGTGGCCAGGGTGTGCAACGTCTCCGGCGGATCGGTCGTCACGAAACCCGGCACGATCATCACGGAGAACCAGATCAGGAGCAAAGCCGCCCCATCGGCGCCGATACCGACGGAGGCGGCCGGCCCGTCGCGCTCAGGCGCTTCAGGGGTCGCGCTCGCGCTGTTACGCCATTTCCGCACGGCCATAACGAGACAACCGGCGATCCCACAATAAAAGAAAATCGACAGCAACGGATCAAAGATAGGTTTGCCCGACAGGTTGTACTTCCATTGGGGATCGCCATGGAAGCTGAACATGCCGAGCGTGCGCTCAGCCCCCACCAGCACGGCCGGCTTGCCGGCGTGCGTCACGTTGGGAGATAGCACCACCACCTGACCAACGCGTTCGATAAACTCCGCCGGATGCTGGAGAAAATACCAGGCAAGAGGCGAGAAAACCAGGAAGGCAACCGCGCCCACGACGACCAGCCGCAGCAGATCACGCCAATCGCGCCGGCGAATCGCCAACCAGACGAACCAGCACGCCACGGCCAGCGGGAAGACCCGGGCGGTGGAATAGGTGTAGAGCGCCAGGCCGACGAAAACGCCGCCAGCGGCCAGCCAGCGCCAATCGCGCTGCGTAGCCCCGTTCCACAGCGCCCACCAGGCCAGGCACTCACACAGCGGCAATGTAATGGCGCGATAGCCGAGGCGGCTGACGTGGACGTGCCAGTAGGTGACGGCGAGAATGCCGGCGGCAAACAGGGCCAGCCGCCGGCCACCGAGCCGCCGGGCCAGCAGGTACAGCGCCGGCACGGTCAGTGTTCCCACGACCGCCGATACCACTCGCAAGGCGAAGGCGGTTCGGCCGAACAGCATGATGCTGACGGTTTGCAGATAGAGGTAGAGGGGCTCCATGCCGTTGCTGTCGGTAAAGAAGATCGGATGATGCGTCCAACTCACCGACGCGGCGTCAATGCCGCTCCAGGCTTCATCGTAGTGCAGACCGACGGGGATGGTGGCAAGCAGCGGAAAACGGAGCAGGATGGCCAGGGCGACCAACCCAATGAAGCCGGCAATGTGCCAGCCTCGGCTGCCTTGCTTGAACGCTGCAGCAGAGGGTGGCGCATTTCCAAGCATTCACTGACTGTACCCGACCAGAGTGTGGGACAGCGACGGCGTTGCGGTCTGCGGCGGACGCTATTCATCCTTGGCTATAATCCCTCGCAACATAGGCGGCCGCGGCGGCGCGGCCGGTCGATTTTGGGGAGGATTTGATGGCGCGACCTGTCACTTTGTTCACCGGCCAGTGGACCGACCTGCCGCTGGAGACGGTGGCCCAGAAGGCGGCGGAATGGGGCTACGATGGTCTAGAGTTGGCGTCCTGGGGCGACCATTTGGATGTAACGAGGGCAGCGAAAGACACCGGCTACTGCGCCGAACGTCAGGCGTTGCTCGCCAAATACAACTTGAAGCTATTCGCCTTCAGCATCCATCTGGCCGGGCAACTGGTCGGCGACGAACCGTTGGATGCCCGCCACGACCAGTTAGCCCCGCCGGATTTGAAGGGGCAGCCCGAGGCGATCCGGCGCTGGGCGACGGACTTCTGCATGGCCGCGCCGGCCGCCGCCAAGAACCTGGGCGTCCAGGTCGTGACCGGCTTCACCGGCTCACCGATCTGGCACCTCTGGTTCCCCTTCCCGCCCCAGGTGCCGGCGCTGATCGAGGCCGGCTACCAGACGTTTGCCAAGCGCTGGAATCCAATCCTTGATGAGTTCGGCAAATACGGCGTCAAGTTCGCCCTGGAGGTCCACCCCAGCGAGATCGCTTACGATGTCTACTCGGCGGAGCGAACGCTGGAAGCGATTGGCCGGCGGCCGGAGTTCGGCTTCAACTTCGATCCGAGCCATCTGGTGTGGCAGGGCATCGACTCCGCCAAGTTCATCTACCGCTTTGCCGACCGGATTTACCACGTCCATATCAAGGATGCCAAAGTGCTCGTCGATGGCGACAGCGGCATTCTATCGTCGCACCTCAACTTTGGTGACCGCCGGCGGGGCTGGGACTTCGTGTCGCCCGGTCACGGCGACGTGCAGTTTGAGCCGATCATTCGCGCCCTCAATCGCACCGGCTACGAGGGTCCGCTCTCGGTGGAATGGGAAGACTCCGGCATGGACCGCCTGCACGGCGCCGCCGAAGCCGTGCGCCTGGTGAAGAGCTGGGATTTTGCACCCTCCGCCCAGGCCTTTGATGCAGCATTCAGCCGCTGATCCTGGGCAGGGCCCCTCATACCCGGCGGTTGATCTCTACGCCGAGCTCGCAGCGCGACTGGAAGATGGGGAGCAACGTCAACTGCTGCGCATGCTCCTTGAGCGGCTGGCCGGCGGCGGAGGGGCGGCGGTGCGCGAGGAAGTGCGGACGCGCCTGCGTGCCGTCGTGGAAGGAGCCTGAGTGGGCTTCCGGCTGGCGCGCCTGGAGGCCGCCGGCTTCCGGGGCATCAATCGTCCGCTCGATATTGCCTTATCACTCGGCCTGACCGTCATCGTCGGACGGAACGGTAGCGGCAAGAGCAGCCTGCTCCAGGCGGTGGAATGGGCGCTGTTCGGCACGCTGCCGGAAGCTGGTAACGCCGAGTTCCGCCGGGAAGATGCCATCGTCAACGCCTTCAGCAGTCAGAGCCGGGCGCAGGTGCGGCTGACGCTCGTGGAGGCTGATCGGAACCTGACGGTGGAGCGCACGCGACGGCTGGGTCGCAGCACCACCGGGCGCAGTGACCTCGTGGTTCGCGCCGACGGTCAGGTCTGGCGCGACGGCCCGGCGCAGGAAGCGTTGGACCGCATCCTGCATCTCTCCATCGCCGAGTTCCATTCCGCCGTCATTCTGGCGCAAGACACCAGCCGGGCCCTCGCCGGCGCCGACCACGAAGAACGGGCCGCGACCATTGATCGGCTCCTCGGCATCGCGGCGCTGCGCGACCTCGTCGCCAATCTGTCCATTAGCCAGGTAAGCCGCGAAGTCAATCGGGTGGCTCAGCAGATTGAGGCGCAGCGGGCCGCCGGCCTGACAACCGCCGTGGAGTTACGCCGGCTGCTCACTCAGCGTGAAGACACGCTCGCCGCACGCCATGTTGGCGCCGCCCGCCTGAGCGCCCGCGGCCTGGAAGCATTGCTGACCGACCTCGCCGGTGAACTCACTTCGAGCCTGGCCTTATTAGGGCTTGCGGCCGCCGCCTGGCCGGAGGAACCGGCTGCCCGGCTAGCGGAGATCCGACGCCAGTTGCCGCTCGCTGGTCGTCGACGTGAAGACGCGCTGCGGCGGGCTTACGAGGAACGCTCTCGCCTCGCCGTGGCGCGCGCCAGGCTAGAGGGCGCCGGGGAAGTGGCGGACGTTGGCGCCGCGACGCCGACGCCAACGAACCCGCAAATGAACCTGCCGGCCGTTGAGCAACAATTGGCAGATTGGCGCGGACGCCGCGACCGGTGGGAACGGCTGCAACGTGAGGCGGCGGAACTTCGCGCCACCCTCGCCGCGTCCCATGACCGCGTCCAAGCCCTGACGGCGCAACGTGAGGCGCTCGGCCGCGCCGGCGTGCTCGAACGGCTGCAGCGGGAATTAGCCGCATTGACCAATGAGGGAAAGAGCCGGCGGAACCAGGCCCGCTTGATCCTCGATTCGCTAGAGGCAGTTGTGGCGTCGCCCAGCGACCATTGCCCGGTGTGCGGGCAATCGGTTGTCCACGCCGAACTCCGCCGCCACCTGCAGGAGGAAACCGCCTCAACCCAGGACCGTCAACGGTTGGAGGCGCTACGGGGGCGCTATCGCCAACTCGACGAGCAGCGGCGCCGGCTCCAGGAGGTCGAAGCAGCCTTGACGACCGCCCAGGAGGCGGTCAAGGCAGGCCAGTCCAACCTGAACGTCGCGACCGGCGCCATCACCAACTTGCTCAGCGCGCAGCTGCCGGCGGGCACCGATGAAGCCGGCGCGGTCGCGTCTGAGCCGTTCGCGGCGGCGATCACGGCGTTGGAGGAGCAGCGCGCGACGTTGCGGGAGGCCGTCCACCGCCGTCAGGCGCAACGTTCCGGTGAGGCAATCCGTCACGCTGCGCTAGAGGACCTACGAGCACTGCTTGACCTAGCCACGCCGCATGCCGCTGCTGACATGCTTCGACGCGCGCAGGAGCGGCAGGCGTCCCTGGATACCGAGGTAGCCAGTCTGGAATTGCTAGGTGGCCGGCTTGCCGCTCTCGGTGACACTAGCCAGGTAGCGCTGGCTGTTCTGGACTACCTTGACCTGAAGGCGAACGTCGAAGCAGCGGAACAGCGCCGGCCGGAGGCGGAAGCGCGGATGACGGCGCTAGAGGAAACGCATGCCCGCTTGATCGGGCTCCAGGGCGGCTTGCAGGCAATCCACGCTGCCGCCACCGCCGTGGGCGAAGATCGCCTGCAAGCCGCCCTGGACTCGGTACTACCGCTCGCCAACCAATACTTCGACCGCCTGGGCGGCCACCCCGCCTACGCTGCGCTGACCCTC
>JBPCLN010000106.1:0-24665 GCA_051003235.1 Chloroflexota bacterium
CGCCTGGGTCGGCGACCTGCTCCTTCACGTGGACCCGTTCACCGCCGGACTGCACTTCCTCGGCGCGCCAGCGCGCACCCCACCCACCCCCCCCCCCCCCCCCCCCGCCCCCCCCCCCCCCCCCCCCCCCCCCCCCCCCCCCCCCCCCGCTACGAAGGCGACAGCACCATCCCGCCGCAGACGGGGATCACCTGGCCGGTGACATAGTCGGAGAGGTCGCCGGCCAGAAACTCCACCACTTTGGCGACATCATCCGGCCAGCCCATCCGCCGCAAGGGGATCGTCTTCTCTGCCTGGGCCCGCCGAACGGGATCGTTGCGGTTGAGCTGCCCGATGGCGCGGGAGGTAAGAATCAGCCCCGGCGCGACACAGTTGACATTGATATTCCAGGGTCCGATCTCCCCGGCCAGCACGCGCGTATACTGGGCGATGCCGGCCTTCGCCACGCTGTAGTGGGTGAGCGTGCCGTTACCGCCGCCCCGCAGACCTGCCTGCGACGAAACGTTGACAATCTTGCCGGAGCGCTGCTCCTTCATTGGCCGGATCGCCGCCTGACAGCAGAAGATCGTGCCGACGAGATTCACATCAAGAATGAAGCGCAGATCCTCCTCCGGCATGGTGGCGGATTGACTGCGATCGAATGGCGTCAGCGCACCGCCGGCATTATTGACCAGGATATCCAGGCTCCCCAGTTCCCGGACGATCTGGTCGATCATCGCCTCGACCTGCTCCTTCTTCGTCACATCCGTCTCGATGCCGAGGGAGCGCCGTCCGAAATTGCGAATCTCGTCCATGACGGTCGCCGCCGTCAGTTCTTCGTTCCACTCCTTCGCTGAATCCAGCCGGATATCGTTGATCACCACATCGGCCCCGGCGCGCGCCAGCCGCAGAGCGTAGGCGCGCCCGAGACCGCGCCCGGCGCCGGTAACGAGCGCCACCTTACCTTCGAGCGCCACCTTACCTTCTAGACTCACCGCCTGCTCTCCCGTCCTGCTCGATACCACTGTGCCGTTCCTGTCGCCGCCTACCGTGCGGCCGTCTTTCCTTTGCCGGCCAGGTAGTTCCGGTGCAAGCTGTCCGGCATCATCTGCATCAACTCCAGGCGGTTGCCGTCCGGATCGGTCAGCCAGTACTGCCAGTTGCCGTCACGTCCCTGGCGCGGCGGGTTACCGGTACGCGGCAGGCCACGCGCTTCCATCTCGCTAATCGTCTGTTCCAGATTGTCGACCTCGAGTTGAATATGCCGGTAGCTCCCTTTGTTGCCGGAGAAATCCTCTGCCGTCTCCGGTTCGGGAAAAAGCTCCAGAAACTGCCCGTCGCTCAGATGCACAAACGTAATCCAGGGCTTGCCGTCGCGATCAATCTCGAAGGCCCGCTCCATCCCCAGCAAGTCGCAGTAGAAGTGCAGCGACTGCTCGAGATCCCGTACCCGAAACGCCGCGTGCCCGATGCCGGTAATCATGGTTCCTCCCGCGTATGCGCACCGCCGCCAGGCGCGCCGTTGCGGCGAGTGTAGCATCGGAGGTGATGGTCCGGTTTCGTGCAGGGGCGAGCGATCTTCCGCTGAGCGCCCTTCACCTGGCAGCGAGAACAAAGTCCGTCAGTGGCTGGAGATCACGTTCCCAGAATATTGCGATGCCGGACGTTTGCGCCCGCTCCAGATTTTCCAGCTTGAAGACACCATCCAACACGGCCGCCGGAATGACGCCCTGCCCGAACGCCCGCGTCCAACTTGCCGCCTTGTTGCCAACCTCGTGATTGAGTCGCTTGTAACTATTGACCTCCCGGCCGATCCTACTCGTGCCGATAAGATGCCGAGAACCAAACGCGAGTAGATCATCACTGCTCGCAAATAGGGTCTGCACCTGCTCCAACGCAGTGCCAAAGTGGCGCTGGTAGGCAGCGTTCCCCTTTTCCTTCCACCAGGCGACAAAGCCGTCAATTGCTCTCCGACGCTGCTGGCTTAGTTCTGCACTACTCCACCGTCGAGGTTGGGAACTCTGGCTTCCTGTCATTATTCGTCCGTCATGAAGGCAGGGTCAATACGCAACGCCTCCATTTCGCGTGGCTCAAACTTTTCGAGGCCCCCTTGATACGTGCGACCCTGTCCCCGGAACGTGGCACGGTTCGCATTCAGTTGCGAACACAACCTTGCTAGGTGCGCTCGATTCATGAGCCCAACCGGATGGAGGCCATGCCCAATGTTGATGAGCGCCAATCCATCGGGATTTAGGGCAAACGCCGGCGCTTGGCGCGCCATGTACGAGGCAACGATCGGGGCCGGCGCCTGACGACCGAGATACCACCAGGGCTTGCGACGGCTGGCAATGTAGCGTTCAGCAACCGCCGGTACGTCACCCAGGCGTTGCTCGCCGGTTCGCAGATAAGCGTCTAGCGCCGGGAAGCATTGGCGGTCGATGCCGCGTGGCACGTCGAGCAACAACTTCCGCTCTGCACTATCACGAATCACGCCGTCGGCACGGAGGATCTCCTGGCCATCGGTAATAGCTGGTCGGCACCATGGCAGGAGCCCGAGATCGGCAGCTCGCCGGCGGTCGAGTAAGAAATAGTTATTCGCGCCGGTCACGAGGCCGCGGTGAACGCGCGCCAGTGCGCCGAGCGGCACCGCAGCGCCGAGGTCGACGGCAGGTACCTCTGAGCGCACCAGCGCTGACCAGCGCAGCGCGCCGGCGAGGAGGCTCCTCGGCACGGCGCGCCCGCCATTGAGATTTGTCAACGCATCGGGAGAAGCAATTGTGCTGACGCGAATGCTGCTTGGGAGTGCGTCACGCTCGAAACAGGCAATCACCGCCGTGGTCTGAACATCAGAAAAGGTAACGGCTGTAGGATCGACCACATGGAGCGCCTGCCCCCCCAGGCCATCCAGAAAGAGCGCGCGAAGCGCCGAACCGTAGCCGACGTCCAACCATTCGGCGCTGGTCACGAAGCAGCCGACATCGCCAGGTCGCGCCTTCAACATCGTCGCCAGGTAGAAATGGAGGTGCAGGCCGGCAAGTCCGGAAACCTTCTGTCCGAGACGGGTGCCGGCATCGACTGCCCAACGCTTTGCCTCCCGGGAGAGGTCATGATGACGTACGTACGGCGGATTGCCGATAAACGCAGTTCGCCCTCGCTCCGGCGGTATTTGCCATAGCGTGTAGTCCGCCTGCAGGACCGTGGCATCGTGGGCTGCGAGCATAGCCAGTACGGCGCGGGTGAGGATTGTGGCCACTGGGTCGGCGTCAATGGCGAACACCGGTGTGGTCGGTGCGCGGCGTGCTACCTCGGCGGCAAACCGGCCACTGCCACAGCCCGCGTCTACAACCCGCCGCGGGTCACGCGCCAGCACCCAATCCACCATCGTCTCGACCAGCCGAGGCGGCGAGTAAAAGGCGCCGACCGTCCGCCGTTGACCGGCGGTGCGTACTCGACACAGTATCTCACCCAGGGGATCGCCACCACCGCGAATGGCGGCGCGTATTCGTTCCACGATCGACTTGGAAGGGAGAGGCGCCGTCAGCGCCTGCGCCAGCAATGCGTCTTCCGCGGGCGACAGCGGCCCACCGGTCCGGTCAGCGCCAAGTTCCAACGCCAAGCGTACGAGCGTCGGCTCCGTATCATCGGCAAAGAGGCGGGCTGTGGGGCCGAGCGCCGACATCAGGAACCACTCCGCAGGTAGAGACTGCCGACGAGCTGCAGTCGCAGTTCGTGGTCAAAGCATACCGGCACTGTTTTCCTTACTGGGACTCCGGAGCCTCAACAGAGGCTGAATCACCAACTCCCCTCCGCTCGCCATTGTGCCTGCAAGGCGCGAATGCGGTCGTACTCCTCGTCCGTCAGTTCGCCGTCCACGGCGGAGACATTGGCTTCTAACTGCTCCAGGGTACGGGCGCCGGGGATGGCGCAGTGCACCGCTGGGTGACGGAGGACAAAGCGGATCGCCGCCTGGCCGAGCGTCTGCCCGGGGCGCTCCACGAAGCGCAGTTGCTCAATGCGCTGCAAGCGCAACTGCAACTGATCGCCGCGCGGCCGTCGCCACTGCTGCTCCGCCGGTAAGGGCTGGCCGGCCGGGAACTTCCCCGTTAGCAACCCACGGGCCAGCGGCGTGCGCACCATAATGCCGGTGCGGTGCTGTTGCGCGAGCGGCAGTAAGGCATCTTCCGCCGTGGGATCAAGGATGCTGTAGTCGACCTGCAAGAACTCCGCGCCATGCTCGATCGCCCAGATGCCGGAGGCATGGTCGCTGGTAGAGATGCCAAAATGGCGGAGCTTACCGTTCGCTTTCAGCCGGTCGATCGCCTCCTGCCAGTCCTGCGACTCCAACTGCCGAACGGTCGGACTGTGCAACATGTAGAGATCGAAGGCGTCACGCTGGAGGCGTTGGAGGCTCCCTTCGGCATCGCGCACGATGGTCGCGGAGGCAAACTCCCGATTCGGGTAGTCGTTGGTCATCACCGGCACGCCGACCTTTGTGGATATATAGGTGCGCTCCGGCCAGTGGGCCGTCGTCTCACCCAGGATCGCCTCGCTGCGCCCCTGGTTGTAGCTGGCACTCGTATCGAATAAGCGCACCCCTAATTCGAGCGCCCGCTGGACGATGGGCGGCCAGACGGTCGGATCGATGCCCTCGTCGCCCAGACGGTTGCCGCCCATAGAAACGGCCGACACGGGAATGCGTGTCGCGCCAAAGTTCACATAATACATCAATGCTCGGCTCCTCTTCGGTAATACCGGTGTCTGTTCTCGCGCGGCGCACCGGTAACGCCGGAAAGCGTAACCACTACCGGCCGAGGCGACAAGGGAGGCGTGACGAGGCGCAAAGCCGCTACAATCAGGGCAGGACAGTAAGGACAGGCGGGAGTATGGAACAGACCATGACGGAGCAGCCGGAGAAGGGCTGCTGCATGCCGGCTCGGCCGGCTGGTGAGGCCGGCACGCCGACGGCGGTGTTGGAGCAGCGGGCGTCACGGCCACGCGTGGGAATGGCGGCAGTCCCTGGCGGTCCATTTCTGATGGGGACCGACGATAAAGAAGGCTTCCCCGAGGATGGCGAAGGCCCGATCCGCTCGGTGACGGTGAAGCCGTTCCTGATCGATTGTCGCGCCGTGACGAACGCCCAGTTCAGCGAGTTTGTGCAGGCGACCCGTTACAAGACGGAGGCGGAACGTTTCGGCTGGTCCTACGTGTTCCAGCAGTTTGTCTCGCCGCGTTCGCAGCGGCGCGCTATGGGCGCGAACGGTCAGGCGCGCTGGTGGCTGGCGATCAAGGGGGCTACCTGGAACCACCCGGAAGGGCCGGATTCCAACCTGCGCCAGCGTGACAAGCATCCGGTCATCCATGTTTCCTGGAACGATGCCCAGGCCTACTGCGCCTGGGCCGGAACGCGCCTACCGACCGAAGCGGAATGGGAGTTTGCCGCCCGCGGCGGGCTGGAGCAGCGCCGCTATCCCTGGGGTGACGAGTTGACGCCGGCTGGCGCCTTTATGTGCAACACCTGGCAGGGTCGTTTCCCGGAGTTGAATACGAACGAGGACGGGTACGCCGGCACGGCGCCGGCGGGCGCATTTCTTCCGAACGGCTACGGGCTCTACAACGTCGTCGGCAACGTCTGGGAATGGTGCGCCGACTGGTTCAGCCCGAGTTATCACGTCACCGGGCCGCGTGACAACCCCAGCGGGCCACGCACCGGCCAATCGCGAGTGGTCCGCGGCGGGTCCTACCTCTGTCATAAGTCCTATTGCAACCGCTACCGGGTGGCCGCCCGCAGCGCCAATACCCCCGATAGTTCCGCCGGCAATCTGGGATTTCGGTGCGTACGGGACACGTAGCAAGGAGAGACGACGATGACACTGGGAACCTACACGGTCACGGACCTGAGCAGCATTCCGTCACCGGCTATTCTGGTGTTCCGCCAGTACCTGGAGCGCAATCTGGATCAGACGATCGCTCTGGCCGGTGGGCCGGAGCGGCTCCGCCCCCACTGTAAGACGCACAAAACGCACGAAATCATCCGCATGTGGCTGGAGCGGGGCGTCACCCACCATAAGTGCGCGACGTTACGCGAGGCCGAAATGTGCATTGAGGCCGGCGCGCGTGATGTGGTGCTCGCCTACCAACTGGTGGGCCCGGCCGTTTCCCAGTTTGTGACGCTCGCCGTCGATCATCCGGAGGTTACCCTGGCCTCGCTCGTGGACACGGCCGGCGCCGCGGTGGCGCTCTCCGAGGCGGCGGCGGCACGCGGGATAACGGTCGGAGTGCTGGTGGACCTCGACACCGGCTTGCACCGCACCGGAATCTGCGTGGAGCAGGCGCCGGGCCTCTACACCCTGGTTTCCTCGTTGCCGGGCCTGCGTCCGGCCGGTCTGCATCTCTACGATGCCCAGAACAATGTCTTCACGGACCCGGATCAGCGAGCGTCCGCCGTCAGCAAGTCGCTGGAAACCGTGCTGACGCTGGTGGATGCATTAGCCAGGGCCGGTCATCCTGTCCCGGAGGTCGTCTGCGGCGGCAGTGCCACCTTCCCCTATTACGCGCGCCAGGGGAAACCCTTCCGGGGCTCACCCGGCACGACCGTCTTCTGGGATCACGGCTACTCCCAGAAATATCCCGACCTTGATGCGCGTTTCGTTCCGGCGGCGCTTCTGTTGGGCCGCGTTATCAGCCGTCCCGCCCCCCAACACCTGACGCTGGATATCGGCAGTAAGGCCATTGCTGCCGATCCGCCGATCGGCAAGCGTGGTCGCATTCTGGGCCTGGAAGACGCCGAAACTCTGCTGCACAATGAGGAGCATTGGGCAATATACGCCGCCGGCGCGGACACCTATGGCGTGGGGGACACCATCTTTGTGATTCCGACGCATATTTGCCCTTGTACCAACTTGCATCCCGTGTTGCACATTGTCGAGCGCGACGGCAGCATCACCGAGCAATGGGAAGTGGCAGCGCGGCAGCGTACGTTGGCGGCGCGGTAAACTCACTTCCTCCACCGGATTGCTGAAAGGAAGGACACGTTGGCAGCCGAAGGGCAACGCTTCGTCGCACCGGACGACGTGGAGACGCAAGTCTTTGACTGGGGCAGTATCCGCTTCATGAGCGAACCCCGCGTGACGGCGGCGGAGCGCATTACTGCAGGAATGGTGACGCTCCGGCCGGGCATGGGACACACCCGCCATAACCATCCGGGCGTGGAAGAGATTCTGTATATCCTGGCCGGCTCCGGCGATCAAATGGTGGAAGACGCTGCGGGCAATCCCATGCGCCGCGCGGTGCGGGCCGGCGACCTTGTCCACATTCCGCCGGACGTCTACCACGAAACGATCAATACCGGCGACGAACCCATGCAACTGCTGGCAGTGTACTCACCACCGGGCCCCGAAGCACTGTTGCGAGCGCTGCCCGAATGTCGCATCCTACCGCCTGGTCAGCAGCCCGACCGGCCCTAAATGGTGTATCCGCCAACTCCGGTGCATTTCCAACGGGCGCCTTCGCGGGACGAGCACGGGACTTGCCGGATGCGCCACTAAAGCAGCCGCCGTTTGTTGCTGGAGTCGGTGCCCGTAGCCAGCGAGCCGGTCTCCTACCCGTCAAATGGCCGGTGAAAACCTACCGAAATTGCTGATACCCTGAATCGCAAGCCCTGTCACCATGGTGCAGGCGCCCACGGAGAAACATGGCATGGCGGTACAGGGCTTTTACTGGCTGATTGCGAACGAACTTGCCGGCTGTGGCCGGCCGGGTGGGCCCGATTCTGCCAGGTCCAACCGCGGACGCGACGGTGCTGTCCCTGAGGCGGACTCATCGGCGTCATTAGATGCCGACCTCGCCTGGCTCCGCGCGGAAGGCATCCGCGGCGTCCTCTCGCTCACGGAAACGGCGCTGGATGCCGACGGCCTACAACGAGCCAACCTCAGCTACCTGCATCTTGCCGTGGATGACATGACCGCACCAACACCGACCCAACTCCAGCGCGCGCTCAGTTTCGTCGATTGGCAGCGCGCGCTCGGCAGGCCGGTGGTGGTCCACTGTCGCATGGGTCAGGGACGCACCGGCACCGTCCTCGCCGCCCACCTTATCCGCGATGGAATGACGGCCGACGCCGCGATCGCGGAATTGCGCCGCATCTGCCCTGGCGCGCTTGGCAGTCCGAGCCAGGAGCGGGCGCTTCACTCCTTCGCCACGCGCCGCGACTGGGTGCTCTAGCGCCCCTACGTCTCGCCCGGTTCATCCGCCATCCGTACCAGGCGGGGCGTGAACGTGCCGAGCACCGCGACCAGATCAGCCTGCGCGCGCATGACCTCCTCGATACGCTTGTAGGCCTGGGGTGACTCGTCCAGTCCACCGCCGAGCAGGGTGACGTTATTCCGGCGAAGGTAGGCGTCACGCGCCGTTTTGGTGATGCCCTGCAACGCTTTTCGCCGGCTCATGGCGCGACCGGCGCCGTGCGCCGCCGAGTTCAAGGAATCGGCGCCACCCAACCCCCGCACGATATAGCCGGCGTCCCCCATCGAGCCAGGAATGACGCCCAGCACGCCCTTTCCGGCAGGCGTCGCTCCCTTGCGATGAACGATCACGTCACCATCGACTCCCGCCAGGCGTTCGCGCCAGGCGAAGTTATGGTGATTTTCCACCACCGCGGACGCGGTCAGGCCGACGGCGTCCGCCACCTGGCGGTGAATCACTTGATGGTTGGCGGAGGCGAAGCGCCCAGCGAGCTCCATGGCGAGCCAGTATTCCTGGCCGGGCTCCGAATTGAGGTCCAGCCAGGCCAGATGCCGCGCCCGCTGGTCGAGGGCCGGATGCAGCTTGGTCGCCAGGGCCGAGTAGTAGTTGGCAATCTTGAAGCCGACACCGCGTGAGCCGCTATGCGACAGTAGCGCCAGATAATCGCCTGGCGGCATGGACAGGGAACGGTCGGCATCGTCGCGGACGGTGAGCGTACCCCACTCCACGAAATGGTTGCCCGTGCCGCTCGTGCCCAACTGGCGGGCCGCGATGGGGCGCAAGGATTTCAGCAGACGCGTGACCGACCAACCCGCGTCATCCAGCACGGTGTGCTCCGGACGGCGGCCGGCATTTTCCGCCCAACTGCCGCCGGCGCCAAAGACGGTCTGGTCGAGCAAGGCGCGCTCAAACTGCTTACGCCGCTGGTCGAGGAAGATCGGTGAGACAGGGTAGATCGACAGGCGCATGCGGCAAGCGATGTCCACGCCGACCGCGTAGGGAATGACCGCGCCTTGGGTGGCGAGCACACCGCCGATCGGCAGGCCGTAGCCGACGTGGGCGTCCGGCATGAGCGCCCCACCGACGCTGATCGGCAAACGCATCGCCGCATCCATCTGCGCCAGCGCCTCGGGATGGACTTGCTCCCGGCCCCACACCGCATAGGACAACGGCCCGTCGCGCAATTCGTCGTTCTCCGCCGACGCCGTGTTGTGCTCCTGGCGGAGGCACTCGCGCGCCAGGTCAGACAGCGCCGAATCGGCCAGATAGTCGCCCGGCGTTGCGCGAACACGATCCAGTGTCACCAGAAGATCCTCACCCTCGATGCCTTTGGCTTCCAACCGGTCGGCGGCAGCCTTGGCCAGGCCGATGACTTTGCCTTCCGGCCAGCCCCGTAATTTGAGTATCTTGCCGGAAATCATGGAGTAACTCCTTATGCAGGTATTCAGGAAGGAATTATGGTGGGCCCGGCTGCACGCCTACAAGCAGCACCAAATGGGCAGCAGACGTTGCGAATGTCGAGGGCCGCGCGGCGAATCCCAAAAACTATACCGCACAGTTGGGCGCCGCCGGCCGCCTGTCCGTCAACGAGCAGTCTGCGCTACACTCGGCGGGCACTGTCCTCTACGTTCGGCACGCCAAAGGAAAACGTCATGTCGGTGATTCCCCCCTACGTCCGCGTTGCGGCGCACGCCGGTAAGCTATTACGGCGCCGAGGCGAGACGATCGCTGTCGCCGAGTCGTCCGCCGGTGGCTTGATCTCGGCAGCGTTGCTGGCCGTGCCTGGTGCGTCCAGCTACTTCGTGGGGGGCGCCGCCGTGTACACGACGCTCGCCAAGCAGGAACTGGTCGGCGTGAGCAGCGAGGGATTCGCGCTGGAGCGCGCCGCCACTGAGACCCATGCGCTGATCCTGGCGCAGTCAGTGCGCCGGCGTCTCGGTACGAGCTGGGGGCTGGGGGAGACGGGCGCAGCGGGGCCCACGGGGAATCGCTACGGTGATGCCGCCGGTCACTGTTGCCTCGCCATTGCCGGGTCGGTCGATCGCCGCCTCACCGTCGAAACCGGCGAGGGTGATCGCTGGGCCAATATGGAGGCCTTTGCGGAAGCGGCGCTGCGTTTCCTCATTGAGGTGCTAGAGGGCTGATCGCACGTCGCCACTCCGTTCGAGAGTTGCTATGATTGCGCGGAACGACCGAGACGAGCAGGAAGGCGCCGCCGATACAGCATGATGAAGCTCAGTGTGCTATCCCTCAGTTTCAAAAGGGCCTTTCAGGCCGGCGCCATGGATGTGACCGAATTCGCTGATGTCTGCCGGGAGCTCAACGCTGACGGCATCGACTTCAACGCGAACTCGATCGGTGAAGGCGCCGGTTCTTCGGTGGCGGCGATCATTGCGCTGAAAGAGCGCTGTATTCGCCACGGCCTGGCGATCGCCTGCTTGAGCATCTCCAATAACTTCGGCAAACCGGCGACGCACATGGCCGAGGAGATCGCCATGACGAAGCGGTGGATCGACCGCGCCCTCCTGCTCGGGGCGCCCCAGGTGCGCGTCTTCGCCGGCATACCTAACACCGGCGAGCCGCGCGAAGCGACCTGGCGACGTTGCAGCGCCGCGCTGAAGGAAGTGGCCGACTATGGCTATACGCAGGGCGTACTGGTCTCGCTCCAAAATCACAATCACGGCGCTCTCACGGAAACCGGTGACGATGTCCTCCGTTTTCTGCAGGAAGCCGGTCCACACCTCAGTCACGTCTGGGATACCGGCCAGTACGTCGGATCACCGGGCGCTTCCGGTGCCGATGCCGCGGCCGGCGCCCAGGAGGCGCTGTACCGTAGTCTCCAGCAGACGGCGCCGTACGCCACACACGTTCGCTGCAAGTTCTATCGCCTCGTCGGTGGCAGCGAAGCGTGGCTGGACTATCCGCGCATCTTCGCCATGCTGCGCGCAGCGCGCTACAACGGCTTTTGCTCGATTGTGTATGAAGGCAACGGCGACGAAATGGCGGATGTGCGCCAGGCCGTGACGTACCTCCGCTCGTTGCTGAACTGAGGCCGGCGTACGGTCGGAGCCGGATGGCGTCGCTGCGACCGGCAGGCAATCAGTGAGAAGAAGGCAAGGAAGATATGTATCTCGGCGAACAGTTGAGCGATGTTTCCGACCGCAAACTCGCCTGGGCGGCGCAACTTGGCGTGGAGCATCTGGCGGTGCAGTCCGAGGCTGCCGTCGCCAATCCCGATGGCACCTGGCGGGTGCAGTCGATCCAGGAGATCCAACAGCGCCTGGCCCGCTTTGGCATGATGATGGATGTCTTTACCCTGGGCCTGGAGTCGGTCTATATGACTCGCGCCCGCTTCCCCGCCATTATGCAGGGGTTGCCGGGCCGCGACGCGGAAATCGAAGTCGTGAAGCAACGAGTGCGCGCGGCGGGCGAGGCAGGGGTGCCCTGTCTGAAGTACAACCTGAACTTCCTCGGCGTACCCCGCACCGGGCGCGTGCGTGGTCGGGGCGGCGCCATGTACAGCCATTTCAATATCGCCGAGTGGACGGACCATTCGCTCACCGAAGCCGGCTCGGTTTCCGAGGAACGCGCCTGGGAAGCGATCACCTACTTCCTGGAACGCGTCGTGCCGGTGGCGGAAGCGGCCGGCGTGCGCCTGGCCTGCCACCCGCACGATCCGGCGGTGCCGCGGGACACCGGCCTACGCGGCGTCCATTGCGTGTTGGGCAGTGTGGACGGCCTGAAGAAGTTCATCGCCATAGCGCCAAGCAAGGTTCACGGGCTCAACTTCTGCCAGGGCACCGTCGCGGAAATGTGCGTCAATCCGGCAACAGAGGTGCTGGAGGCGATCCGCTACTTCGGCGAACGCGACAAGATCTTTATGGTCCATTTCCGCAATATCACCGGCGGCTTCCTCAACTTTAACGAAGTCTATCCCGACAACGGTGACGTCGACTTCGTCCAAGCCATGTGCCTGTACAAGGAACTGGGCTATCAGGGTATGTTCTTACCCGACCACGTGCCGCAGTCGGAGGCCGACCCGGATGGCGAACGCCAGCACGCCTTTTGCCTTGGCTATACCAAGGCGCTGATCCAGGCGGTGCAGGCACTGCCCAGCTAATCGCAGGTTCCTAGCGAACACCGGGCCCGCAGTCGCGGCCCATCCCGCGGTATGCTACTGGCGTGGCGGCACGGCTGCGCCGTATCGGTACAGTGGGCAGGACAGGCGAGCGGGAGGGGGCGACCGGAACATGGCCGTAGCGCACGATGGCGGGACTCCGCCTGATTCGTTGGCGACCGGCATCCCGAACCTCGATCGGGTACTGGGCGGTGGCTTGCCGCGCGGGACTTTGGTGCTAGTGTTAGGGCCGCCGGGGAGCGGCAAGACCATCCTCTCCAGCCAGATCGCTTTCGCCGCCGCCCAACGCGGTCAGCGTGTCCTACTCCTTACCGCGCTCTCCGAACCGACCACCAAGCTGGTGGCCCACCTTCGCAGCTATCGCTTTTTTGCGGAGGGATTGCTGGGCACATTGGTGCGCCTGATCAGCCTGCAGGATGCCCTTGACCGGGGGTTGCCGACGACCGAGCAAGCGATCATCGAGGAGGTCCGCCGCTCCCGCGCCGAAGTGGTCGTCATCGACGGCTTCCGCGGTGTGCGCGGCGCTTCCGAGCAGCCGGCGCGCGAATTCCTGTACGATGTTGGAACGACGCTTGGTCTCCAGGGTGTGACGACCCTGGTCACCAGCGAATCCGATCCGCGCGACCCTGCCTTCTTCCCGGAAACGACAACGGCGGACGTGATCATCGGCCTGTATTTCGACCTGGTCGGCGTGCGTCAACAGCGGGGGCTAGAGGTGGTCAAGGTGCGGGGCGCCGCCCCGCTGCCGGGTCGCCACGCCCTCGCCCTGAGTGAGGACGGCGCGACCGTTTATCCTCGCCTGGAAACGCGCGTGCTCGAAGTCTCTACGACGCGCGGGGCGGTGAGCGGTTCGGTCTCGGCCGGGCATCTCGCCGAGCGTGCTGCCTTCGACATGCCGGAGCTCGACGCCTTGCTTGGCGGCGGCGTTAACCGGGGCACGGGCACGCTCGTTGCCGGCGCGCTGGGGGCCGGGAAGACCCTCCTTGCCTTGCACTTCGCCCTGGCCGGTGTCCGCGCCGGGGAGTCCGTGCTCTATCTCGGCTTTCGGGAGACGGCGGAGCAACTTCAGCAAAAGGCTGACTCCTTCGCACTCGGGCCCCAATGGCGCGCCGGACTGGCGGCGGGCGGGGGCCTGCGCTTTCTGCGCTGGGAACCGGTGGAGTTGGACGCTGATGTCGTGGCCGATCAACTCCTGGCAACGATAGAGCAAACGGCAGCGACTCGCCTCATCGTGGATAGCATTGCCGAGTTAGAACGTGCCGTCCTGGAAGCAAATTCCGGCGAGCGAGTCGCCAACTTCATGGCAGCCCTCCTGGCTGTGCTGCGCCTGCGCGGGGTCACGATGCTCGGCATCCGGGAGGCGGCGCGGGTCCGGGCCGCCGAACTTGATTACGCGGTCGATCCGGTTTCCGTGTTGGCCGAAAATGTGCTTCATCTCCAACAGATGAAGTATCGGGGAGAACTGCGGCGGGTGCTTTCAGTGGTGAAAATGCGCTTCTCGGCCTACGACCCGGCCGTACGGGAGTTTCGCATCGTCGCGCCGGAGGGCATTCGCGTGCTGGGCCGGTTTGAATCGGGGCTTGATGTGCTGGTCGGCCTCGCCGAGCAACAGGAGGGTCTCGTAGCGGATATGTCTGGCCAGCAACCCCCCGGCAAGGGAATCGCCGCTTCAGGCGAGGACTGAGGGTGGCAACGATCCTCGTGGCCGACGACGAGCGAGCGATCCGCTCGTTGCTGGAGATGATTCTCACCGAGGAGGGGCATCGGGTCCTGACGGCGGCCGATGGCCGGCAGGCGCTGGAGCGCATTGAGCGGGAACAGCCCGACCTGATTATTGCCGATGTGATGATGCCGGTGTTCGATGGCGTCGCGCTGTGCCGGCGACTCAAGGCCGGCGGGCTGACGGCACACATACCAGTCATTTTGATGAGCGCCGCCGCCGAAGCGGCCGCCCGCGCCTCGGGAGCCGACGCCTTTCTCAGGAAGCCGTTTAACGTGGATGAGGTAGAACAGCTCGTCCGAAGCTTCCTCCTGCGTGGTGTACCATAGGCGCTGGGTTGTCCTGCTTGGCATGGGAGGAGCTACTGCCTTGAGTACCAACGTTTCCCAGGTAGGCCATGCCTCGGCCGCCGCTCGCCGCATGGCCGAGGCTGCCACGCGGTTCCTGGACGCGCTATCGCCCGAGCAGCGGGCGGCGGCCGAGTTCCCGTTTGCGGGAGACGAGCGCTACGTCTGGAACTACACCCCCGTCGAGCGCCGCGGGCTGCGCCTCAAGGAGATGACGCCTGACCAGCGCACTGCCGCACTCGCGCTCTTCAGCAGCGGTTTGAGCGCCCGTGGCGCCCAGCAGGCGCAGCAGATCATCGATCTGGAGCCCATCCTGCGCGAGGCGGAAAGTCTCGCCGGTGTTGCCGACACGCTGCATCGCGATCCCGAGCGCTATGCCTTCAGCGTCTTCGGTGAGCCGGGCGGGGCGGCGCCCTGGGCCTGGCGGGCCGGTGGGCACCACCTCGGCCTGCATTTCACTATCGTCGCCGGCGATCTCGTGGCGCCGACACCCCTCTTCTTCGGCTCCAACCCGGCGGCAGTGCGCCATGGGCCATCCCGCGGCCACCGCGTCCTGGCGGCTGAGGAAGACCTGGCGCGCGTGTTGCTCGCCAGCCTGGCGCCGGCACAACGGGCCCATGCCATTGTCGATCCGGTGGCGCCGAGCGACATCCTCACCAAGAACTACCGCCGCCTGGAGTTGAACCTCCCGCCCAGCGGCATCCGCTACGACAGTCTCTCTGGTGAGCAGCGCGAACACCTGATCCGCCTGGTCCGCCACTATGTCGATCGCGCCGCCGATGACCTGGCTGCCCTTGCCTGGCAGCGCATTGCCCAGTCCGGTTTGGATACCGTCACCTTTGCCTGGGCCGGGCCGGAGGAGCGCGGGCAGGGTCACTATTACGCTGTCAAAGGCGCCACGTTCCTGGTCGAATATGACAACACGCAGAACGGCGCCAACCATATCCACTCCGTATGGCGCGATGCTGCCAACGATTGGGGCGAGGACGTGCTGACCGACCACTATGCCACGGCGCACCAGCATTGACGGCGCCCGCGCCATACCCCGGACTTGACACCGCTTGGCGCTGGCGCCGTCAGTGTTGATGCGTCGGCAGGGTCACGGTGAACGTCGTTCCCGCTCCGGGTTGGCTCTCCACCGCGACGCTGCCGCCATGCAACTCCACCAGTGATTTGGTGATCGCCAGACCGAGACCGGTGCCGCCCACCGCCTGCGTCGTGCTGTTCTTGGCGCGATAGAAGCGCGTGAACAGTTGGGTCAGCTCGTCCGGCGTCATGCCGATACCGGTGTCGGTGATGGCGAGATGCAGGCTCACGCCGTCCTGGCGGGCCGCAATGGTGATGCTGCCACCGGGAGCGGTGTACTTGTGCGCGTTCGACAGGAGGTTGGTGACCACCTGGACGAGGCGGTCTGGGTCGCCCAGCACGGGCAATAGGGGGTCCGCCAGGACGAGCACAAGACGTTGCTGCTTGGCTTCCATTGCGGGACCAAACGTCGTGGCCACCTGGCTGACGAGTGCGGTCAGGTCGACCGGGACGTGGGCGAGGTCAACGTGACCGGATTCGATGCGCGAGAGGTCCAGGAAGTCGTTAATCATGACGCTCAGGCGATCGGCATTGTTGCTGATGACGCCCAGGAAGTCTTGCTGTTCACCGGTTATGGCGCCGACCTCTCCCGACATCAGTAAGTGGACATACCCCTTGATTGAGGTGAGTGGTGTGCGCAGTTCATGGGAGACCAGAGAGACAAACTCGCTCTTCATGCGATCGACTTCCCGTTCGTGGGTAACGTCACGGAAGGCGTAGAGGCGGCCCAGGAGCGTATTGTCGGCCGAGCGTACCGGCGTCGAAAACAGTTCGAGTGTCCGCGGTGCGGGCCAGCGCTGGGCCAGGTCGCGCGTGAAGCGTTCCTCGGTGTCGGTGACATGGGCCAGGAGCAAGGCAACGGCGGCGGGATCGCTGAAGCGCCGCTCCATTTCCGGTTGCAATTCCACGAAGGAGCGCCGGCAGACGGTGTCCTCGCTGAGCGCGAATATCTCTTCAAAACGGCGATTGATTGTTCGCACGACGCCGTCCGGCGTGACCAGCACCATTGCCTCCACCGTGGCGTCGAGGATGGCGCGAGTCTCCGAGCGTGCCTCTTCCGTGGCGGCGAACTGCTGGCGAAAAGCCGCTTCCACTTGCTTCCGCTCGGTGACATCCTCGCCCATTCCGATGGCGAACCGGGGGTAACCGGTGGCGGCATCGCGCACCAGGGAGACCGTCATGCGGGCCCAGACAATGCCGCCATCCCGTTTCAAGTAGCGTTCTTCCGCTTGATAGTGATCGCGCTGCCCACTGGCCAGTTCCTCGAAGAAGTGCCAGTCGGCGCGGGCATCATCGGGGTGGGCGAAGGAGGTGAACGGTTGTCCCAGCATCTCGTCCCCACGGTAGCCAAGCATCGTTTGGAGCATTGGGTTGGTCGCGACGAGCCGGCCCTGCGCATCGCTCACGGCGATGGCAATGGCGGCGCCTTCGAAGATGGCGCGGAAGCGCGCCTCGCTGTCGCGAAGGTCCGCCTCGGCCTGGGCGCGCTGCGAGAGTAAGGCTGCCCGAATCGCTTCCTGTTCCGCCAGCGTCGCCTGCTGCGCCTCGTCCATGAAGCCGGCAGCGAACTCGCCCAAAAGATCGGCCAGGCGTTGTGGCTCGGCCTGTGGCACGGCTAGGGGAAGTTCCCTGGTGAGAAAACTCAGACTGCGGGCCAGCGCGTCGGCCTGATTAAAATGCAGGCGAACAAGAGCAGACCCCAGCCCCCGCGCCGCCGCCGCGCTAAACGCTTCGGTCAGCAGGAGTTCCTCGGCCTGATCGAGCAATTGCGCGAAGCGAACACGTAATTCGAGTCGGCTGAGCGGAACAAAACCGGCGCCCACCATAACGTGTTGCCAGCGGGCGGCGAGGTCGGCATGGCGGGATGCGACGCTCTCGGCCGTGTCGGCGAAATGCATGGGAACCTCCTCAGGTCTCTTGCGGCTCGGCGTTACTTTTCAGTTGGCCGACGCCACCCCTGGTAACGGAACGCGCCGGCTCATCCACCAGGAGGTCGTCTGGTTCCTCCGGCCGCCATTGGGGCAGATAAACCAGCCCCGGTGCGACGAGTTCGAGGCCATCGAAAAACGTGGCGATGACACCGGACGAGCGGGCAACGATCGGGTTGGATGTGTTAGCATAGAGTTGCACCATTTGTGCCTTCGTGTCGTCCGGAATCTGATCGCTGGTTGCATGGCTCAAGACGAGAAAGCTCCCCGGCACCATAGCGTCGCGGAGCGTGTGAACAATGTGGAACGCCAGTGCATCCTCCGGTATGAAATGGAGCAACATCAACCCCAGGATGCCAAGGGGCCGGTCAAAATCCAGTAGCCGACGAACCTCCGGCATCTGGACCATGTCCTTCGGGCGGCGAGCGTCGGCAAGGACGCTGGCGGTGCGCGGTTGGTCACGTAGAATGGCCTGACTGTGGGCGACCGCCACCGGGTCGACGTCGACATAGACGACCGTGGCCAGGGGGTTGCGTTCCTGGGCAATCTCATGGACGTTCCCGGCGGTCGGAATACCAGAGCCAATGTCCAGGAACTGGTCGATTCCCTGATCGATCATGAACTGCACAGTCCGGCGCAGAAAGGCCCGATTAGCCTGCATCACGAGGCGCAACCCCGGATAGATCGCCAAGGCCCGTTCCGCCGCCGCCCGATCAACGGCGAAGTTGTGGAACCCGCCGAGGTAGTAGTCGTACATGCGGGCTACGCTCGGGACATCCGGCGAAATGTCCGGGGTCGACCACGAGACCTGGCTCACGCTCCGCCCTCCAAAATCCCTGAGGAAGGCACGCTGCGATTACCGACTGCCTCAGGTCCAGGCAGTCTAACACGTCGCCCTGCTCCTTCCCTGCGCCGTGCAGGCAGCAACGCCGGCGGGTAGACCGGCAGCGGGCCGCTACAATAGGGGAATGGATACCGCTCACATGCATCGTCACGCCAATACCTATCTCTGTGTGCACGGGCACTTTTACCAGCCTCCGCGTGAAGATCCATTCACCGGGAATGGGCGGCGGGAGGTGGACGCAGCGCCCTTTCACGACTTCAACGAGAAAATTACCGCCGAGTGTTACCGTCCCAATGCCGAGCTCGGCAACTTTGAGAACCTGAGCTTCGACCTCGGACCGACGCTGGCGTCCTGGTTGGCCCGCCGTGCGCCGCGGACCCTGCGCCTTATCCAGGCGGCGGAACGCGAACATCGGCGGCGCCACGGCGCATCCAACGCTCTGGCCCTACCCTATAACCACACCATTCTGCCGCTGGCCGACATTATCGAAAAGCGTGTCCAGGTCGCCTGGGGTGTCACCGACTACTCCATCCGATTTGGGCATCCGCCGGAAGGTATGTGGCTGCCGGAAACAGCCGTCGACCTGGCAACGTTGCGCGTGCTGGCCGATGCCGGCCTCACCTACACGGTGCTGGCGCCCTGGCAGGCGAGCGGCCCGATTGACTCCTTGGAGCCGTACTGGATCGACCTGGAAGACGGCCGCAAACTGGCGGCTTTCTTCTATCAAGGTCCATTGTCCGGCGCGGTCTCCTTCAATCCGGAGGTGACCAGTAATGCCGATCACTTCAGCGCGACCGCCTTGCCGGCCGTTATCAATGCGGAGAAGATGGCGCAGGGAACGCCGCCGATTGTGCTGATTGCCACCGATGGGGAACTCTACGGCCACCACCTCCCCTGGCGCGACTACTTCTTGGAGCGGCTGCTGACGGAGAGCGCCCCGGCGCACGGCTGGACGGTGACCTCGCTCGGCGCCTATCTCCGTCGCTATCCGCCGCGGTCGTACACGACCATCCAGGAGCGTACCTCCTGGAGCTGCGCCCATGGCGTCCTCCGCTGGAGCCAGGGCTGTAGCTGTACGGACGGCGATAGCAGTTGGAAGGGTTACCTGCGCGCGGCGCTGGACCAACTGGCGGTGCGCCTCGACCAGATCTATGAGCAAGAGGCACGGGGCCTGCTGACCGACCCCTGGGCGGCACTGGCGGAGTACCTGGCGGTTCGGCTCGGCCAGGAACCATACCCAGCCTTCCTGTTACGCCACGGCGGGATGGCGGCAGGCAATGCTGCCCCCACCCTGCGCCGCTGGCTGGAGCTCCAGTACTACCGGCAACTCATGCTGACGAGTTGTGGCGCCTTCTTTGAAGACCTGGCACGGGTTGAGCCGCGCAACAGCATCGCCTTTGCCGCCCGAGCCATCTCTTACCTTCCCGCCCGCTGGCGACGACCATTGGAAGATGACTTCGTCAGCGCCTTACGGAAAGCGCGAAGCCGGCGTTCCGGCCAGAGTGGGGCGGACATTTACTCCGAACTGGTGGGGACGGGGTCCGTTACCGCCGGTGATGCGGACAGCGCCCTGCCGCTGCCGGCCGCGGGCGACTAGGACAGCACGAAAACAATGATGGCCGTGCTGGTTCGACGCACGGCCGGCCTGAGCATGGCTGGAGGGAATGATGGACGGCGCTGGGAACTGGGGCGATCTCGATTGGGTGGCGCGCTGGCGTAGCCTCGTTGAAGTTCGCCGGGAACGGGTGGAGACGCTGGCGCCCAACTCCGGCGCGGGCTTCTGGGACCGGCGCGCCGATCAGTTCCGCCACCTGAGCGAGCAGTACGACCCCCACGCCGATCCGCTCTTCGCCCTCATTGTGGAAGCCCTCGGCGACCGGGGCAGTTTGCTGGACGTGGGGGCCGGCGCCGGCCGCTATGCACTGCCGCTCGCGGCGCGGGCGCGGCTGGTGACGGCGGTCGAGCCATCGGCGGCCATGACAAGCCACCTCGATGACCGGGTGAAGGCGGCCGGCTGTACCAATGTCCACGTGGTGGCCTCAACCTGGGAAGAGGCCGTGGTCGAGCCGCACGACGTGGTGCTGGCGGCCCATATCCTCTATCCGATCGCCGACATTGTGCCGTTTGTGCAAAAACTGATCGCCAAGGCGCGCCGGGCCTGGTTTCTCACGATCCGCGTCGAACCGATGGGCGCTGAGTTCGCGCCCCTCTGGCGAGAAATCTGGGGTACGCCCTATCCGGTGGAACCGACGCTTCTCGATCTCTACCCCCTTCTTTTCGCGATCGGTGTCCAGGCAAACGTCCGGCTCAAGCCGTTCCGCGGCGCCGGAGAGGGCATCACGCTGGACGAGGCGGTGACCCAGGTGCGGGGCCGCTTGTTCTTGCCGTCCGACACGGACGAGCACGACGAGCGCATCCGGGTCTTCCTCCGTCAACACATGTACCAACAAGGCGGCCACTGGCGTTGGCCGGGGCGACCCCAGGAGGCGATCATCTTCGCGCGGAAGGAAGACATCGCGGACGCTCCGACTGCGGCAGCGTAGGCCCAGACCTTCCGAAGGCCCAGCCACCCGACTTGGCCGGATGATGACCCTGCTACACTCTCTCCCGCGCGGCCCGGCGTCGACAAACGGCGGCCATGCGGCCGCTCACCGTGGAAGCAGGGAAACATTGCGAATTACGGATCTCAAATGCGCCGTTATCGGGCAAAACCCAGTCGTGCGTTTAGTGACGGACGAAGGGATCAGCGGCTTTGGCCAGGTGGAGAGTAGTAAGCCATACCTGAAGCCCCATGTACAGTTTTACCAGCCGTACCTGCTCGGCGAAGATCCCACCAATGTGGAACGGGTGATGCTGAAGATTCGGCGCCTCGGCAGCTTCAAGCCCTGGGGCAGCGCTGTGAGCGCCATCGAAATGGCCCTCTGGGATATTGCCGGCAAGGTGGCCGGATTGCCGATCTACCGGCTGCTGGGCGGCAAGGTACGCGACAGAGTCCGCGTGTATAACTGCGGCATTCGCTTCCCTATGACCGGCAATTCGCCCCAGGCCTATGCCGACAACATGGCGCGGATGAAAGACGCCAAGGAAGGCTTTACGATTATCAAGCAGGGCGTCGGCTTTCACAGTCAGATGCCTCGCAATTTCCCCAACTTCTTCCTGAACGAGCCGCAAAGCGGGCGCTCTACCAACAACCGCGGCATGGTGACGGAACAAGGACTGAAGCACGTCATCGCCTGCGCGGAAGCTATGAAAGCGGTGCTGGGCGATTCGGTCGGCCTGGCCCTAGACTGCGGCCCCGGCTGGATGGTACCGGATGCGATCCGCCTGGCTCGGGCGCTGGAGCCGCTGAACATTATGTGGTTGGAGGATCTGCTCACCGGCGATTACGTGCCCTACGTGTCGCCGGAGCTGTACCGCGAGGTGACGCAGAAGACCTCCACGCCCATCCACACCGGGGAGCAAATTTATCTCCGCCAGAACTTCCAGGCCCTGATTGAGCAGCACGCCGTAAGTATCATCGGCCCCGATCCCTGCGATATCGGCGGCATCGCCGAGCTGAAATGGGTGGCGGAGTATGCCGACCTGCACGGCATCCTGATGGCGCCGCATGGTGTTCTCGACGGCGTTTTCGGTCTGGCGGCCTTAGTGCAGGTCTCCGCCACCTTGCCCCTGAACTACATCGCCTTCGAGTACCCCGTCGCCCACCCCGACTGGTGGTACGACATCGTCGACGGCTTGCCGGACCCAATTGTCCAGGACGGCTTCATTGAGGTGTGGGATCGGCCCGGATTAGGCGTTACCTTCAACGAAGCGGCGGCGAAGCGGTATCTGGCGGCGGAAGACCGGGAATTTTTTGACTGAGATTGACGGTTACCGTGGCGGCGACATCCATAACGGTATCGGCGGCGCGGACCAGGGCCTCCAGGTAGCTCGGATGGCGGAAGCCGGGGTTCCAGGCGTCGAAGAGTTCGTCGGAGACGGCCACCAGCAGCCCTGCGCGCACCCCGCGGACGCGGGCCAGGGCGAAGATCGCCGCCGCTTCCATCTCCACCACCGCCACGCCGGCGTTGCGATGGCGGCGGATGGCGCCGACGGTTTCTCGGTAGGGCGCGTCAATGGTCCAGGAGCGACCGCGAATCGGCGTCAGCCCGCGCGCCCGAGCGCCCGTTTCCAGGAGGTCGGTCAGTACCGGATCGGCCGTCACCACCTCGCCGGCGGGGAGATAGTGATGGGAGGTGCCGTCTTCACGCTCCGCCCCGTCCACGACGACGGAACTGCCCAGCGGCAGATCGGGCTGCAGGCTGCCGGCGGAACCGGCGACAAGGATCGTGCGAACGCCACGGGCGATCGCCATCTCCAGGACCAGCGCCGCCGCTGGCGCGCCCACCGTGATCCGCGCCAGAGCCACGGGTACCCCAGCCACCTGCCCCACTGCACGGGAACCCGTGGCGCCGGAGCCGCCGTGACCGGCCGCGCCGTCCGTAGCGCCGGCCCGTTCCAGCATGCGGTCGTAGGCCGCCTGTTGAAAGGTTGCCACCAGCACGGGCGGTAGCGTGTCGTTGTCCGGCGTGAGCCCGTGCTCTTTGCGGCTGAGTGCCAGGGTCAGTTCCGGCGCCACGAGCGGCTCTGTCGTGTCAAATGGCCAACTCATGCCTGATCGGTTCCTCTCTACGCGAAGGACTAGCAGCCTCCCGGCATGCGGCAATCGGTGCCCATCAATCCATGGTAGCGGTTAGAGTTCCACCCAGCCCCAGCGCGCTTGCCAGTGGCGGCCGGCTAGTAGGTGCTGAACGATCGCTCGTTCCAGCGTGGTGCGCTGGGGCAGATCCTCGGGACGGCTAAAGTGCTGACGGAACACAAAGCTCACGATCTCTCCGTCACAGGGACGGCCACCGGGCATGAGGTGGAAGCGCCGTTGAAAGCGGACGATGTTGGATGTGGCCGGCAGGTAGTCGGCGAGCTGGTCGTCGAGCAGCCATGAGCCACAGGTAGCGACTCGGTACGTCTCTTCGGGGAAGTGGCGGGCGAAGAACGCACCCGCCGCTTGGAACGAGGCATCGCAGGCCTCCGGTGTGAGGGGACCGCTTTCCGGGATGTGGACGCCCAGGCATGGATCGCCGCGCTGGAAGTTCAAGCCGAGACGCTCAATGGTCGCGGGGTCGTAGGTGATCCGGCTGCGATGGAACTGCAAGCGACCGAGCTCGAAGATGACGCCGCGATAGTGCAGCGTGAGCCAGTTATGTGACGTCAGCCCGCCCGCGCCATGCACCCGCTGATGGATCGCCATATGCCGCCCCAGGTCGGCCAGGGTCGCCCAGGAGACAGCATCGGGAATGCCCCGCCGTTGGTGGTAGCGCCGCACGTCCGGCAGGGTGGCCAGGAAGACCAGGGCGTAGAAGTACCGACCGGGTAGGCCCAGCGTATCCGGCAGCGCCGGCCAGGGCGCCATTGGGCCGTTTGCGCCCATTTCCTGGATAAGTTGCTGTGTACAACGGGCGAGAAGCCAGCTCAGTGCTGGATCTGCCGCCACGAGCGGTAACGCCCTGATCGCGTCATCAACCTGGGGACGCGGTACCGCGAGACGCGGCAGCAGAGTGGCAACCTCATCGCGTGTCGGCAGCGTTGGGGAGGCTCCGCCGGCGCTCGCCGGCAAGGAAGCAAGCCAGGACGCCGTCTCCTCCCCCAGCCCCAGGCGCTCCCGAACGGTGGTCGGCGTTAGTGCCTCTAAAGGAATGAGTTGCAACTCGGTCATCAACGCGTCCTCCCTTGGACCCAGCGGTGAGCGCAGTGTCACCTATCCGGTCTCAGTCCGATCATACCGGGCGCTCGCCTGGTGCCGAAGCTGTCGTTCGAGTCCATCTAGTATGACCTTGAGCCCGAACTGGAATCGTCCGTCGCCATCGGGCTCGGCCAGAAGCGCGGCGAGTGCGGCGATGCTTGGATAGGCGCTCGCCGGGAGGGAGGTGAACGGAGAGTACGCAGCGCTGGACGCTCCCTCTTCACCGCTCTCCTGCCCCGCCACTCGGGCGGCCAAAGCGGCCTCGTTGGCCTCCTCCAGTACGGATGAGGTGACGTTGTCGACCAGCAGGCGGGCGGCCCCGCGTCGCTACAGAGCCTTGTGGGCGATATTGGCCCCAAGGCCCACGCGGTCACGGTCGACGAGGCGGCCGCTGTCGGTGAGGTGGTGCTCCTCGCCATGCCGCTCAAGGCCTACGGCGCTCTGCCGGCAGACCGACTCGCCGGCTAGGTCGTCATCGACGCTATGAACTACTACCCACACCGCGACGGTCAGCTCGAATTCGGCGATGGGACGTCCACGCAGCTTCTCGCCGCCCACCTCCCCTGCGCCAGCGTCGTCAAGGCGTTCAACACGGTGTATTGC
>JBPCLN010000107.1:0-17936 GCA_051003235.1 Chloroflexota bacterium
GCAGCACGGCCAGCCAGGGAATGACGGCGGACCAGGGGTTGCTCTGCCCGCCGGCCTGCGTAGCGGCCAGCACCGTGACGAGACCGGCGATGCTCCAGACGACGAGCGGCGTGGCCAGGCCGGTGAGAAGGCCCTGGCTCAGCAGGATGACGCTCGGTAGCGACGCGTAGCGAAAGAGTAGACTGCCGGCGTAGCCGGAGGCGTCTGCCGTCAGGCGCAGCCAATGCAGCACGCGGCGTGGCGAGTAATGTAACAGGCGTTGCTGCGGCAAAACCGAGGCTCCCGCTCGTGGACCGCTGACGGTGGAGGACCGCCGGAGCGCGAGTATACCAGACGACCCTGCCGCGTGCCGGGGCCGCGTGTTCCGTAAGGGCGCCACAACTTACCGCGCCGCCTGGTTGGCTTGCAACGCCGACGATGAATCGTCCGGTCCTCCCCGTCGCGCCCGGTGGGACAATCACCTCTAGCCTGCTTCAGCAGGTTTGACGATCGTCGCCTGACCGTTCACAGTCTGGCGACGGGCGGCGCGAAACATTATGGCGCACTCCGGTTTACAGGGAGCGTTGACGATGACCTCGCTTCGGCGTATCGTCTGTGCCATGGATGATGCGGCGAGTCTGCTGCATGTCGCCTTTTACTGCCCGTACACCGGAGTAGCAGAAACGGGGTTCTCCCGATGCACACGCACCATGCAGTTCGACAATTGGCACTGCCCTTGCTGGCACTCCTCGCCGCGTTGCTCGGAACCGGGGGTGGCCTGCCAGCGGCGGTGTCGCCGGAGACCGGTCAGGCGCCGGATACCTGGCAGGCGCTGGGGCTGGAAGGCGCTCCCAGCCCGCGTAGCTATGCCACGACGGTGTGGACCGGGACGGAGTTTATCGTCTGGGGCGGCATGGGGCCGGTTGCTACGTGGCCGCAACAAACCGCGCTGTATCACGACGGCTACCGTTACAACCCGGCCACTGGTACCTGGCGGCTCATGTCTACCGTGGGCGCGCCGTCGCCGCGCCTGAACGCGACCGGCATCTGGACCGGGAGCGAGCTGATTATCTGGGGCGGGAACGACTTCTCCAGCCCGTTGCCGCTCAGCCCGGCCATGGGCGGCGGGCGGTATGACCCGGTCACCGACACCTGGCACGCCCTGCCGCCATCGGGCCTCTCTCCGCGCGGCGCCTCAACGGTGATCTGGACCGGAAAGGAGCTGCTGGTCTGGGGCGGCACGATGGACGCCCCGAGCGCGACGCCTGGGGAGATGCGCTGGTTTTCGCAGTCTGATGGCGCGCGCTATGACCCTGTCACGAATACCTGGCGGCGGATGTCGACGGTCGGCGCGCCGGACGGCAAGTATCGGGCAATCTGGACGGGGAAGGAGTTGCTCGTTTGGAGCGCGTCGCCGGAGGCATACCAGCAGAGCCAGCACACGCCGGGCCATCCCGGCGCCCGGTACGATCCCGCCACCGATACCTGGCGTCCGATGTCGGCTGTCGGTGCGCCGCCCGCATCCGCCATGGCTGCAGTGTGGACGGGAACGCAGCTACTGGTGTGGGGCGCTGCCAACGGGCAGGATGCCCGTTACGACCCGGTGACAGACACCTGGACGCCCATGTCGATGGTGAATGCTCCGACTCCCCGCATCAGCGCGATGGTGACCTGGACCGGTCGCCAGATGCTCGTCTGGGGCGGCTGCTGTGCCCCGCCGCATAGCGGCCACGGCGGCTTCGATGTCGATGGCGGCCTCTACGATCCCCGCACGGATACCTGGACGCCGATCGGGGACGCGAACGGTGCCGTCGCCCCTGAGTCTTACGCCACGGCTTGGACGGGGAGCCAGTTGGTGGTCTGGGGCGGCTGCTGCAACCCGCCGGGGACAACGCTCGGCACTGGCAGCCGGTATGACAGCACCTCGGGACACTGGGTGTCGCTCCCGGCAGCCGGGGCGCCAACGCCGCGCTACGGGGCCACGGCGATCTGGACCGGGCGCGAGGTACTCCTCTGGGGCGGCTACCACAACACGACGCTACTTTCTGACGGCGCTACCTATCGCCTAGCTTCACCGCCACCGCGATCGCCTGATCGTGAGAAGGAACGACCTCCTGCCTCTATCGGAAGGTGAGGAGGCTCAAGAACGGCCGCGCGTGAAGCGGCCTCCGGCCTGCGGGTCCTCAAAAGGCAGGCGGCAGGCTAGCCCTACCGCCCACTGCCCAGAGCTGATCCAGGAACGGGAGCAGCTCGGTCACGTCCTGGTCGCTGCGCTCCAGATAGACGTCGACGGGGACGCCCACGCCTTCGACCGGAGCGTCGGAGAAGAAGCGCCGGGTCGGTACCTGACAGACCAGGCCGGAGTATTGCTTCCGGAGGAGCTGGTGCAGGAAGGCAAGATCGGCCAGGAAGGGCCCGGTTGGGTGCCGATCCAGCCGGGGATGCGGCATGAGCGCCGCCCGGAGGAGGGAGCTCGCGGGGTCGAAGCAGTAGGCACACCCACGGGCAGCGGCGGGCGGGAGGTAGGGTGATGCAGCTTCCCCCAGCGAGGCCATTGCTTCCACCATGTCCGTTCTCCCACCTGCCCCCTGTGGCCCGGATCATACGCCACCGGGCAACCACTCGCTGTCAGTATGATTGCCCGAACGGCGCTCGTCTCCCGGAGGATCACCAGTGACGCAATCCCCACCGATCCCGGTGATCTCCTTCGATGGTGATGGCACGCTGTGGGACTTCAATCAGGTGATGCGCCACGCGCTGCACCATGCCCTCACGGCACTCCGGGCGGCGGTACCTGGCCTTAGCGCGAGCCTCACCGTTGAGGCGATGATCGCCATTCGCAATGGTGTCGCCCGGGAACTCAAGGGGAAAGTGACCAACCTCGAAGCAGTGCGGTTGGCAGCCTTCTAACGGACCCTCCAGCAGATCGGTGTCGTTGATGCAGGATTGGCAGCCCGGTTGAACACCGTGTACTTGCAGCAGCGCTTTGGGGACACGCGGCCCTATGACGACGTGCTGCCCACGCTGGATGCGCTGCACGGTCGCTATCGCCTGGGCTTACTGTCCAATGGCAACAGCTATCCTGAACGCTGCGGTTTGCCGGATCGCTTTCACTTCGTCGTTTTCGCGCAGGACCACGGGATCGAGAAGCCGGATCGGCGGCTGTTCGAGGTCGCTCTGGCGCGCGCGGGATGCCGTCCCCAGGAACTGCTACACGTGGGCGACTCGCTCACTAAAGACGTTGCCGGAGCGCAGGGCGCGGGAGTGCGGTCCGTCTGGCTCAACCGGTATGGCGCCCAGAACGATAGCGCCGTGGAGCCGGACGATTAGGTCACTTCGCTCACAGAACTGATCGGGATTCTCGCCAGATTCTCATAGTGCATACACATCCAAGCGGCGCGAATGAAGGCAGACTAGACTGCACGACGACCTCGATGTGCTCGTGCCCTGTCGCGACCAGCTCGCAGTCCAGCACGCCTGTGCGCGTTCACCGTACGCGGTGTGGTTGGTCCGTCACGTGTGCGGCAGCGGCGCTGCGCGCTTGCAAGTGCTATCAAAGAATCCGCTATGATTCGCTCAGGGCAGCAAGCAGATCATTCGCGAGAATGACGCAGGACTGGACGAGGGGTTCCGGATCCTCCACCCCAGCCACTGCATCGACGACCAGGTGGGTGCCCTGGGCGGTGCCGACGCCGAATAGCTCACCGAGCAGGCCGATGGCCTCTCGCGTCACGGAGGCCGATCGCGCGTCATTGAGCAGGATGTGTATCCCGTCCGCGAGCGCGACTGTCTCGATCGCCTGTAGTAGCCGGAGCACATCAAGGGCGTCCTTCGCGTTGAGCCGCCCGCTATCGCCGCGCCGATCAGCGAGTTTGTGCAGCTTGGCTACAAGTAACGCGGCGGGACCCGCGACGGCCACGGTGAAATGCCGCTGGTCACTGTCTTCCAACGCAGCAATGTCGTGCTCGCGATGGTCGGCGAGAGCACCCTCCAGGCCGCGCGATCGCTGCGCCACACGATTCCCATGCGGCGCTGGCAGTGACGCCGACCGTCTCCCCCGCCCGCTCTGGGCCTCCGGCACGAGGAGATCAACCGTCACATCGTCGCGGTTGCTCCGCCAGATGCCGGCGTTACCTTCCTGGAGATGGAAGCCTCCACGCGTCATCGCCTCAGCAAGCTGGGGCTCAGGGGCCAGGAGCGCGGGATCGAAGGCGAGATCCGCGTCGGACGTGAAGGGCGCCACCGCGAGCGCAGCCTCCCCGGTGTGGACGTAGACAGCTTGCGCGCCGACGAGCACCGCGGCAGTACGCTGTTCGCCCAATGCCTCAAGGGCGTCGAGAAGCGCGCGTCGTGCGCGTACGTAGAGTTCGTCATACCCGCCAGGCATCCTCGTGGCCTTCCATCCAGCGCAGCAATTCTTCACCCTCGATAGGACCGCGCCCCGGGCTCGTCAGCAGGTCGGCCGCAACCTGCGATAGGGCGGCATACACGAGTCCTTCGTCCGCGCAGGTGCGCTCGAAGACAACGGGATCGAACGGCTCCAGGAGGAGCACATTCGTACCGGTCTCGACCGGCCGCAAATTGAGATGGTCCGCTGCCACAGCGGCGTCCTCAACGTAGATCGTCGCCAGCGTCGAGGGGGCGACTGCGGCGAGGCGCGTCGCAGCGAGCGAGCCCGTCAAAGAGTAGCGAAATGGCACTGTAGGTAGCGCGCACAGGAGTGGGTCGAACCCACGGGGAGCGAGCAGGCGATGCGCGGCATTACTGGTGGTGAGCGCGTAGTCAGCGGTCCACCTGCGTATGAGTGACTGCCAGCGTACATCGACGACTGCGCCGTGCGGGTTCCGCGTGAGGAGCGCCTCCCGATCAAGCAACTGCACGACGCGGGACACGGACGCGACGGCAGTTTGGGTGCGCTCGGCGAGTTCGCGCACACCGTACGGGGGACGGAGATCGCACAGTCCACGCACGACCCGCCCCGCCGCCCGCCCTTTCAGGGAGTGAAGTGGGCGCTCCTCGCGCCAGGGGTCATTGTTCGCTCCTTCCCGCATGACGAAGACGGCAGGGCGGTTGACCACGAGGCGAAGGTTTCCCGTGGCGTCGGCATAGCTCATATCCTCGGCGGCGAGCAACTCGCGCGTGCGCGGGGAGAGGAAGGGTGCGGCCACGAGGAGCACATCGCTCGCATGCTCGGTCAGCGCATGGCGCAGAGGGATCTGACGGGGCACGTCCCGCGGCTCGACACGGCGTATGATCTCGACAAAGATGCTGGCCGAGGTATGATCGGGACCCGTGAGAGCAAGCACGGCGTCTGGGCGACGGAGATGGTCGGTCACAGGATCCAAGCGTGCATCTGCGACAGACCATCCCGAAGGGAGGACGTGCGATAAGGAGTCGAGGACCGATGCCTGCATCAGGCGCGCCAGCGCAGCTGCGCTTCCACCAATCATTCCGGAAAATGCTGTGTTTCGCATGTGGTGGAACTTACCATTATCTGGAACAACGGTCAATGCCACCGCAAGTCGGGCGGCGACCCGTGCCCAGGCAGTGGGCAATACAGGCTGTTCGGCTCGATGCGGAAGGCCCGGTTAAACCGGGCGCGGAAATTCTCCAGGGCGGCGGTGGCCGCCAGCTCGACGAGTTGCGGTTCGTCAAAATGCGTGCGCAGGCGGGCGAACAACGCGTCGGGGACGTCCGCCGGCATGGCCGTCATGGCGTCGGCCAGTTCGAGCGCCGCGCTCGGCATCTGCATACAGAGGGCTCGTCCGGAATTCGGGCAGGACGGCGATCTTCTCGTCGGACACGCCCGCGTCGCTGCCGCCGGCAGCGTTGATGTCGATTCAGAAGGGGCAGCCGACCAGCGTCGCCACCCGCAGGCAGACCAGTAGCCGCAGAGCGGCGGGGAGCGCGGCCCACTCACCGACCGAGGCCGAGAGCGCCTTTGACGCGGCCAGGATAGGCGGCCGGTAGGCAAAGACGCGGGTTGGGTTGAGCGGCACACCGAAGCGGCGCTCGTCCGCATCGAAGAACGGCCGCGCCTCCGGGCGCGCCTGCTCCCGATCCAGCGGCGTGATGCGATCCATGGCGCGCTGTCCTTCCTGGCAGCACTGGTCTGCCGCGGCTTATCCGGGTCGTGCGGGCCCGCGCCCGACCGCGCCGAAGTGGCCGAGGAACGACCGCCCGCGCCCGTGGTCAGTGTACCGCCGCCGGCGCCGCCGGCTCGGAGAGGAACGGCGCGGCAGTGTAGTATGGAGCGTTGCCGCGCCTCGGAACAGAGGAAGATGTGATGCAAGAGTCCGGCGCAGGCGTGCGGCAGTCTTCTCCTGCGGACCGCGCTGCGGCGCTCACGCTGGCTGCCTTTCCGCGGTCGGCAGCCTACGACCCCCGCTGGACGCTGGAAAACCTGATGGGGCCGAATGTGCTCTGGTTGACGGAGGCGCTCAGCCAGGTGATGACCCTCGAGCCCGGCATGCGGGTGCTGGATATGGGCTGCGGGCGGGACCTCAGCTCCATCTTCCTGGCGAAGGAATTCGACGTCCAGGTCTGGGCCACCGACTTGTGGATTGGCGCCAGTGATAACTGGCAGCGGATTCGAGACGCCGGCCTGCAAGATCGGGTCTTTCCCCTCCACGCCGAGGCGCACGCCCTCCCCTACGCTGACGGGTTCTTTGACGCGCTCGTCAGCCTGGACGCCTATCACTACTTCGGCACCGACAATCTTTACCTCGACCAGTACGCCCGGCTCGCCAAACCAGGCGGGCAGATCGGCATCGTCGTGCCCGGCCTGCAGCATGAGTTCACGACTGGTCTTCCTCCGCACCTGGCGCCCTATTGGCACCGGGGCTTCTGGAGTTTTCACAGTCCCGCCTGGTGGCATGACCACTGGAGCAGGACCGGCCTCGTGGAAGACATTGTTGCCGATACGGTGCTGGACGGTTGGCGACACTGGCTGCTGTGGCAGGAGGTTTCCCGCGCCCAGGGGTTCCGTTTCGACGCTCGCGAGGCCGAGATGCTGCGACTGGATGCCGGTCGGACCCTGGGCTTTACGCGCCTGGTTGCTCGCCGGAAGTCAACGCTGTGAACGCAAGGAATTGGGTTTCTTGCGCGTGGGCGTCACCTTCAATACTGCGCTCGCCGGCAATGCACGATAGTGCTCCGGTGCGTGAATCGTGCGCTGCAGCGACGTGTGTTCAATCAAGAACTCGTCCACGAACAGTTGTAGAGTAATTCGCCGCTCATCGTCTCAGTCCTCTATCGCCAGATGCTCCGCAATGTAGACACTGCCAGTGACCGCACGTCCGCCGTCCCGCCCCGCGCGAACAAGCCCAACGGATGGTGCTTCGCTTCCTCGAACGCCACCGCCAGTGGCAGCACCAGCAAGCCATCATTGCCGAAGATTTCCAGGGAGGCACGGTCCACCAGCAGGCGCAGCCGGATCACGCCGTCAATCGGCGCCAGGGGAGCGGACGTGCCCAGACAGGTCAATTGCTGCTGCTCAACGTCATAGGTGACGGTCACGCCGCGGACCGTACAGCCGAATGCCGTGGACGTCCCCAGCGCAACTTCAGCCTGAAGATCGAAGAGATCGCCGCTGATGCCGGCCAGGAGGTTGTGTTCGTCCGTCAGCGCCTGATCGCGCCAGGTGCGCGTCTGTGCATAGAGGGTTTCGATTTCCTGCACCGGCTCGGAACAGAGGCGGATGCCGTCGGGCGTTATGCGCAAGGTCAAGGCGCAGGGGAAGGTCATGCACTGGTTGAACGGCATCCCCGCCAGAGCAACTTTGAACCAACTGATCTGGACGCGCCGCCCATCCGCTGCCGGAATGTCGCTCCAGGTCTGGGCAGCGTAGCCGTCGCTGCCGGCGTAGGCGCGCAAGACCTCCGTCTCGGCGGTGAAGGTCGCGCCATCGAAGTTCCCGAGCAGGTAGCTGCCGTTGGCGCCCCAGAACACCCAGCGCATCTGCCGGCGATCGCCGTCAACGGCCAAGGGGAAGAAGTCCGGACACTCCGTGCAGCCGGGGATATGCAGGTCATCGCTGCGCGTCCAGCGCTGGAGATCGGGCGAGGTGAACAGGGCGAAGTCGTTGCCATCCAGGTACAGCGCCATGACCCAGCGCGCGCTCGGCGCGTGCCAGATCACCTTCGGATCACGATTGCCGGCTACGATCGCGTCGAGCACCGGATTGCCGGCGTACTTCGTCCAGCTCCGCCCCCGGTCGTTGCTGAAGGCCAGGCACTGGACGTATGGCCGCCCTTTGGCTGCCGCCGAGGTATCGCCGGCGGCGGTGTAGAGCAGCACCAGCGTCGGATCATGTCCGGTCTGCAAGCCGGAGCTATTCGGCCAGTCCACCACAGCGCAGCCGGAGAACATCGTGCCGAGGTCGTCGGGGTAGAGCGCTTCCGCCCACTCCTGCCAGTGCACCAGATCGTGGCTGACGGCGTGGCCCCAGTGCATGTTGCCCCACGCCCAGCCATAAGGATTGTGCTGGAAGAAGAGGTGGTACCGGCCGTGAGCATAGAGCAGGCCATTGGGATCGTTATGCCAACCGCGTCGGGCCGAGAAGTGGAACTGTGGCCGCAACCGTTCCTGATAGATTTGCTCGCTGCCAACCGGCGCGTCGGCTTGGAGCGCCCTGGCCTGCGCCGCGTCCTCGCCGTCTGAGGAGATGGTCAGGGGTTTGCCCATCTGCCCGGCCAGATCGAGAAATACCCAGAAGTCCGGCTCCGCCGGCGAAAGTTCGATCTCGAACTCGTCAAAAGGCGCTCCGCCGACCTCCACACGCAGGCGGCGCTTCGGCGCGCCGTTCTTCACCGGCACGTTGAGGTAGCGGTGGGTGACGAGGTGATGCACCGCGCACCTCCCTGCCGCTATTTGCGTAGCCAATCGTTTTTGCCATTGTACCAAGGCGGCAGCGCCAGGCGCACCGTCGGCATGTTCCCCGCCGGGCCGTCGCGCGTCTCTATCCTTGTATCATTGGGCGCCGTGCCGTTCGGACCTGGTCGTCGCCTTCCCCCTCAGCAAAGGAATAGGAACGTGAAAGATATGCATCGACGCTCCTCGCTTTTCTGTTTGCTGCTGCTGGTGACGCTGCTGAGTAGTTGCGCCTTCGGACCGCAGGGCGCGGCGCGGGCCACCGTTGGGGTCTCCACGTCCGTAGCCGGCGTTTCCATAGCGAGTAGTAGCCAGATTGCTGCTTCGGCAGCCGGCAGCAAGGCCGCGCCGACGACGGGCACGAGCAGCCGGCCGGCAACGTCGTCCGCCGCCAGTGCCGTCACGCCGGCCAGTCCGACACCCGCCGCCGCGCCGGCGGTGCAATGGAGCGTCGGCCAACCGGATGGTGAGGTGGCGCCGCTGGACCCGATCCGCGCGACCTTCTCTCAGCCGATGGATCAGGCGTCCGTCCAGCAGGCGCTCACCCTGCAGCCACCAGTTCCCGGCGCCACAAGCTGGCAGGGAGCGACGCTGGTCTTCACGCCGACCCAACCCTGGCCGGCAGGCACGCTGGTGTCGCTCGCCGTGGGCAATACGGCGCGAACGGCGGCCGGTCAGCCGCTGCCCGCTGCATACGCCTGGAGTTTTGTCACCGAACCGAAGTTCCAAGTGCTGGAGCTCAGCCCCGCCCCGGATGCCAAGTTCGTGCCGCCCAACGCTGTGATCGATGTGACATTCAGCCACCAGCCGGACCCGGCAACCTTGGCGCCGAATCTCCAGATCACACCGGCGGTGGCCGGTGCGTGGCAGGTCCACGGGCGGATTGCGACCTATGTGCCGACCAAACCGCTGGCGGCTGGCAGCACCATTGCCGTGTCGGTCGGCACGGCGGTACACGACACGACCGGTCGCCCGCTCCTGGAAAGTAAGCGCTGGCAGTTCACTACCGGCCAGCAACCGCCGGCGAATAGCAGTCATATCTACGCCGTCGGGCAGCGGATCGTCTTTGCGGTGGCGGCGGGGCCGCACCAGCTCGCCTTTTCCGCCTACCAGGTGCCGAGAATCCCCCTGACGTCGTATCGTGTTCCCACGACGGCGGACTTCCTTGCCGCCTACATCGCCAGGTTACCGAATGGTGGTACGGCGCCCGTCGACGTCAGTCACTTCCAGCGTCTCCAGGCGATTAATGCGGCAGTGGCGCACCCCCAACAGGATGGGATTACTTCGGTCGACGTTCCGGGCGCAGACTCGCCCGGCATCTACTATGTCGATGAATCCGGCGTCGGCAAAGGGGCGGGAGGGCAGTTCTTCATTGTCAGCAACCGGGGGCTGCTTGTGGAGCAGTCGCCGACCGGCGTGCTGGTCTGGCTCACCAATCTAGTCGATGGCGCCCCGATTGCCGGCGCTTCCCTCTCCATCGTGGATGCCGACACCGGCCACCCACTGCTGACCGGCACAACCGGTACGGATGGTACTTTCCAGGGCGCTTTGCCGTTGCAGGCACAGCCGCACGGCCCGCCGCAGCCGCCGAATCTGCTTGTGCTCTCCGGCAGCGGCGCCGACATGGCCATCGGCGGTACCGCGGACGGCTTCTTCGGCGGTGGTTATGTGACGGCGCCGAATACCTTTCGGTTCTACGCCTACACCGACCGCCCGATCTACCGGCCGGGCAACGTCGTCCACATGCGCGGTATCGTCCGCCGGGAGGACGACGTCCATTACCACCTGCCGGGGAGCATGACCGTGCATCTCAGCCTGACCGGACCGGTCAACGGCACGACGCTGCTCGACCGGCAGGTGACGCCGGACGATGCGGGGAACTTCGCCCTGGACGTGCCGCTTTCGAGTGACCTGCCGACCGGCTATTACAGCTTCAGTATCGGGACGGGGACGGCATCGACCGCGTTGCAGGATAGCTATTACGGCAGCTTCCAGGTCGAGGAGTATCGCAAACCGGCCTACGCGGTGAGCGTGAGTACGCCCGATCAGCCCTGGGTGAGCGGCGACCACATTCCGGTGACGGTGCATGCGCGCTACTACTTCGATCAACCGGTGGCCGGTGGGAAGGTGACGCTGCGCGTCCTCAGTAGCGACTGGTACGATCCCTCGGCGCCGGGCGTCGCCCAGCAGGATCCGGAGCAGGCGGAACGCGGCGGCTTTCAGGGCGGCGCTTTCGGTACGCAGGTCAGCAGCTTCGACGGAAAGTTGGATGCCAACGGCGTCGCCTCCTTCACCGTACCCGCCAACCTTGGCGTCAGCACCCATTCCCAGCGCTATGCCTTCGAAGCGACGGTGGGCGACACCGCCAACGACCCGGTCACCAACTCGACCGCGGTGATTGTCCATCGCGGCGCCCTCGTCCTCTACGGTAAGCCCGCCTCCTATGGCGGCGTGCAGGGGCAGCCCCTAAACACCACCTTCACGGTGAACGACTTGCAAAGTCATCCCGTTGCCGGCGTGCCGATCGCCTGCGATGTCGTCCAGCAGACCTATGACGTGACACAGGAGGGGGATCCGAAGCAGGCGTATCCCGTCTACCACCTGGTGGAAGTGCCGGTGTATCATTTTTCAACAACCGCCGGCAGCGACGGTAGCGTCGTGACGCCGGTGGTGCTGCCGCAGGCGTCGCCCTATCGTCTCGGCTGCTCGCTGCAAGATCAGCGGGGCAACACCGTCCACCTCGACCTCTACCTGTGGGCGGCCAGTACATCCGGCGCGCTCGCGCCCTATGCTGCGGCCGGCGACCGGCTTACCGTGCTCACCGACAAGCAGGTCTACGCCATCGGCGATGTGGCGCACGTCCAGGTGTTGTCGCCCATCGCCGGCGTGGCGGCGTTGGTGGTGGTGGCGCGCGGCAAGCTCTATTCCCACCAGATCCTCAACCTGAAAGGCAAGAGCACTCGGTTCGATCTCCCCGTCACGGCGGATGACCTCCCCAACGTGGACGTGACCGTTGCGTTGCAGGGTCAGGGCCGCATCCTTCATGGGTCGGCGCAGTTGCGAATACCAGCGACCGCGCGCTACTTGCAGGTGAAAGTGACGACCGATCGCTTGCAGTACAGTCCAGGAGATAGGGCGACAGTGACACTGACGGCGACCGGCCCGGACGGTAACCCGGCCCAGGGCGATTTTTCGTTGGGCATGGTGGATGAAGCGATTTACGCGCTCGCCCGCCAGACGCCGCCGACGATCAAAGTCGGCTTCTATGATGTCCGGGCGGCCCAACTGCGCCTGGGGGCGTCGCTGGATGCTGTTGCCGGCCGCGGCGGCGGCCAGGGGGGCGGTGGCGGTGGTGGTGGGGGCGGTGAAGGGCAGCTAAGGACCAACTTCCCCGATACCGGCTACTGGTCGCCCGATGTCCACACCAGCCCCGATGGCACAGCCACGCTGCTCGTCACCATGCCGGACAGCCTCACAACCTGGCGGCTCACCGCCATCGGCGCGACGGCCAACACGGACGTGGGGTATGTCACTAGCGATATCGTCAGCACCAAGACCTTCCATGTTGACCCGGCCTTCCCGCGCTTCCTCGTCAGTGGGGACCGGGTCAGCCTGGCGGCGACCGTGACGAATGCTACCGATACTGATGTGGCGGCGAAGGTGACGGCAAGCAGCTCGGCCCTGTCCTTCGCGGCTACCGCGGCCCAGAACGTAACCGTGCCGGCGCACGGGCGCACAGTGTTGCACTGGGAGGCGACGGCCGGACCACCCGGTGACGCGACGATCATCCTGGACGCGCGCGCCGGGAGCCTCAGCGACGCGGTGAAGCTGACCCTGCCCGTCACCCCCGGCGGCGCCGCCGCCGGTGTGACCCAGGCCGGCGAAATCACCGCCAGCAGTGCATCCACACCGCTTGACCTCCCTGCCGGCGCCATCGCCGGGTCGGCGGCATTGCAACTGGCGGTAACGCCTAGCCTTGCCGGCGGCATCCTCGCAAGCAGCCGCTACCTGGACGGCTACCCGTACGACTGTGCGGAGCAGACCGTGAGCAGCTTCCTCCCCGCCATTCTGGCCAAAGAAGCCTTCGGGAAAGCCGGCCTATCGGCGGTGCAAGCGGCGCTGCCGGCGGACCTGGAGAGCAATGTAGCGACCTCGTTGCAGCAACTGTCCAGCCTCCAACACGCCGATGGTGGTTGGAACTGGTGGAGCTACGATCAGACCGACCCCTACATGACCGCCTATGTGGTGTACGGGCTGACAGAAGCGAAGCGACTGGGCTATCCGGTGGTGCAGAGCAGTCTGGATCGGGGCATCGCCGCGCTGCAGCGCCAACTGGATCCTTCTACGGCCGGGCTGGCGACCGCCGCCTACATGCTGTATGTGCTGGCGCTCGCCGGAAAACCGGTGAGCGTGCAGTCGCCCCTGGTGCAAGGGTTGTTGGCCCGGCACGGCGACATGGCCGACTATGGCGAGAGCTACCTCGCCCAGTATTTCGCCACCGAAGGCGATCTGACCGATGCACGCACGCTGTTAGCCAGCCTGACCCAGGAGGCAACCCAGACCGCCACGACGGCATCCTGGAAGGAGCAGATTGATCGACCGCCGCTGCGGGGCTCCCTCGTCTATAGCACGGCGGCGGCGCTGGATGCTTTCACGCTCCTTGATCCAGCGAACCCCCTGGCGCTGAAGGCGGCCCACTATCTGCTCGCGTCGCGTAGCGGCGACGCCTGGGATACGACGCACGACTCGGCGCTGGCGGCGATGGCGCTGACCCGTTTCCTGCTGGCGCACGGCGACTTCGCGGCCTCCGGGCACGTCCGCATTAGCTGGAACGGACAGCTCCTACAGGATGTGGCCGTGACGCCGACCACGCCGCCACTGACCGTGCAACTGACGGCCCAGCAGATGCAGGCTCACAATGCGTTGCAGATCAGCAGCGACAGCGGCACGCCGGTCTTCTGGTCGGCCGCGCTCACCTATCACCTGGCCACGGCGACAGCATCCAGCCAGGAACTCACCGTCGATCGCCGCTACCTGCTGGCCGACGGGACGCCGGCGACGAGCCCGCTGGCGCCCGGCACGCCGGTCCAGGTGATGCTGACCGTCCACAACACCGCGCCATTCGATTATGTTCAGGTGCGCGACATGCTACCGGCGGGGCTGGAAGTGCTCAACCCGAACCTGGCGACCAGCCAGACTGGGCCACAGACAGCACTCCAGCAACGCAACTACGATCAGATTGATCGGCGGGACCAGGAAGTCGATTTCTATTTCACCAAGCTGGCGGCGGGTGCCCATACCTTGAGCTACGCGGCGCAGGCGTCCGCCGCCGGCACCTTCCAGGCTCCGTCCGCGACGGCGGCCCAAATGTATGCTCCATCGGTCCGTGGGGCTTCTCCCGTCGATACTTTCGTTGTCGCCCCGTCCACGTCACTCCTCGCTCCGTAACTTCGCCAGCGCGCCGTCCACGAGTTCCAGGCCCAAGCCGGGGCCCGTGGGCACGGTGATCTGGCCGTCGCTGAACTGCAAAGGGTTACGGAAAAGGTCATCCAAGTGAGGGTTCACGCCCGTGTATTCCTGAGGGCGGTTGGCGTTGACCAGCGAGGCGATGAGGTGCAAATTCGCCGCCGTGCCGATGGTCGGTTGGGTCTGATGGGGCACGAACGGCTTGTTATAGGTGTCGCCGAGCACGGCGATGCGGCGTGTCTCGCTGATGCCACCGCTCTTCACGATGTCGGGCTGGATGATGTCTACCCTGGCTTGCTCGATCAGGTCGCGGAACTGCCAGCGCGTGTACTCGTGTTCGCCGGCGGAGACCGGCACGTCCAGCGCCTGGGCGACCTGGGCGATACCGGCATAGTCGTACTGTGCCACCGGCTCCTCGTAGTGGTAGATGCCGAGGTCCTCAAAGCGCCGGCCCTGGCAAATTGCGGTGCTGACGGAATAGCCGTTGTTCGGATCGAAACTCAGCAGTACGTCATCACCGGTCACTTGCTTGCAGGCGCGAAACATGGCAAGGTCCTTGGCTGGATCGGCATCCTGGCGGGCGGGTCCCCAATCCATGCGGATCTTCACGGCGCGGAAGCCCTCGCCGAGCGCCTGCTCCACCTTGGCCGCCATCTCGGCCGGGGTCATGCGCATGCCGCCGCCGATGCTTTTGTACATCGTCACGCGCTCCCGATAGCGGCCGCCGAGCAATTGCCAGATCGGCATGTTGGTCACTTTGCCCAGAATATCCCAGCAGGCAATGTCGATCCCCGACATTGCTTCCAGGTGGACCCCTTGCACCCCCAGCTTGTAGGGCGCGTAGAACATGCTGCTCCAGACCTCGTCCACACAGCGCGGGTCCAAGCCGAGCACGCGAGGTTTCAGGACGGAGTCGACAAAGGCGGCGACGATCGTCGTGTGCATGGGGCTACACTCGCCGAGGCCAACCAATCCCTCGTCGGTGAAGACCTGGACGATGATTGAGCGGGTGATCAGCACGGTGGTGCGGACATCGGTGATTTTCATCTGGCGGAGCCCTTTCTTTCGATGGGGGATTGTAGCAAGGGGGAGCGGTCCCATTCAGGTATGCTGTGCAGGCGGGGCCGGTCGCGTTGGGTCCCTCCTCCCCCATTCGTGGAGCAAGGCGTGGATACTCCTGCTGCGGCGGTGTCCGCCGTGCCGTTGCTGCCCTTCCTACGGGCCCTGCGACCGAAGCAATGGACCAAGAACGTTGTGCTTTTCGCCGGCCTGGTCGGCGTCGGGCGGCTCTTCGATGCTCACAGCTTCCTGCGGGCCGGCGTGGGATTTTGCATCTTTTGCGCCCTGGCCGGCGTGGTCTATCTGATTAACGATATCGCTGACGTGGAGCACGACCGCGCCCATCCTCGGAAGCGGTTGCGCCCCATCGCCTCCGGCGCTTTGCCGGTGCCCTGGGCGGTCGGCGGCGCCATTACCCTGGCGGTCGGTGGCATGCTCGCCGCCTTCTGGCTGGCGCCGCCGTTTGCCGCGTTCGGCGCGGCCTACATGGCGGTCATGATTGGCTACTCCGCCGGACTGAAGCATCTGGTGCTATTGGACGTGTTCGCCATCGCCGCCGGCTTTGTCATTCGCGCCGCGGCTGGGGCTGCCGTGGTGCGCGCGTCGCTTTCGCCCTGGCTTCTCGTCTGCGCCGCCCTGCTCTCGCTCTTCCTCGCCCTCGCCAAACGGCGGCACGAATTGCTGCTCCTGGGGGCGTCCGCCGGCGTCTACCGGCAGACGCTCAACGAGTATTCGCCCGAACTCTTGGAAGAGTTGATCTCTGTCGTCACCTCCTCGACTGTCGTCGCCTATTCGCTCTATACCTTCTTCGGCGAGACGGTCCCCAGCAACCACGCGATGATGCTGACCATTCCGTTCGTGCTGTACGCGATCTTTCGATACCTGCTCTTGATCCACCGCCGCGATGGCGGCGGCAACCCCGATGAATTGCTCTTACAGGACCGGCCGCTGCTGATCACCATTGCGCTGTGGGGCGTCACGGCCGTCGGCGTGCTGTACGTCTTCCGGTCGTAGGCGCTTGCTCAGCGGGGGCCGTGCTATCATCCCGTGGTGAGTAACGGGAGGATGCGGTGCAAACGCGGCTGCTTGGCGCGACCGGCCTGGAAGTCAGTGCCGTGGGCTGGGGCGGCGCCGGTATCACCCTCTATGGGGGCGTCGCCGATGACCAGGTGTTCGCCACCCTTGATCGGGCGCGGGAACTCGGCGTCAACTACTGGGACACTGCGCCGCTGTACGGGCGGGGAAAGAGCGAAGAGTTAATCGGCCGCTATCTCAGCAGCATGGGTGGTGGGATCGCGCCGGTCGTCGCGACCAAAGTCGGCTACCTGCCGGACGGCTTCGACTACAGCTTCGACGCCACGATGCACTGCCTGGAAGGGAGCATGCGCCGGTTGCGTCTGGACCACCTGCCGCTGGTCCAGATCCACGACATCGAACACTCCTCGCTCGCTTTCATCATGAGTCGGAAAGGCGCCTATGCCGCCCTCGCGCGCATGAAGGCGGAAGGGGTGGTCGGGCATATTGGCGTCTCCGGCGGTCCGCCGGACCTCTTGCTGGAGGCCATCGAAACGCGAGAGTTTGAAACGGTCATCACGCACAGCCGCTACACGCTCCTGAATACCTCCGCTGGCGAACGCTTGATCCCCCGCGCCCGCGAGTTGGGCATCGGGGTGATCAATGGCGGTCCTTACGCCACCGGCATCCTCGCCACGGGACCCATTGCCGGCGCCCACGTGCAGTATCGCGAGGCGCCGGCGGAGGTGTTGGAGCACGTGCAGACGATGCAGGAGTTCTTCGCCGCCAACGGCCTGGAATTGCGGGAAGCGGCCTTGGGCTTATCGCTGATCAACCCTGGTATTACGGTGACGATTCCCGGCGCCCGCAGTCCCCAGGAGTTGGAGGATAACGTGGCCGTCACCGAGATCGACGCCGCGGACCTGAAGAAAATCCTCCTTGCCTGGCGGGAGGAGGAGCAACAGTTGCAGGAGGCCCAGCGGCGGGCGGAGGAGCATGACCTTGGCGCCTGACCGCCACCTCGCCGTCTATCCCGGCACGTTCGATCCGCCGACCTATGGCCATCTGGACATCCTCACCCGCGCCCGCCGGCTGTTTGACCGGGTGATTGTCGGCATCGGCCGCAACCCGGAGAAGCGGCCCAGCTTTTCAGTTGAGGAACGCATGCGCATGCTGGAGGAGGCGATCACCGAAGCCGCGATCACCGGCATCCAGGTAGAGGCCTTCGCCGGCCTGACGGCGGACTTTGCCCACGAGCGCGGTGCCGCCGCTATCGTTCGGGCCTTACGCTCCGTGACGGACTTCGAGTTGGAGTTCGCGCTGGACATCGCCAACGCCAAACTGGCGCCGGAGTTGGAAACCGTCCTCCTGATTGCCCGCCCGGAGTACACCCACCTTAGCTCGACCTTCGTCCGCCAGGCCGCCGAGCAAGGCCGCCGCCTGATCCCCGGTTCCGTTCCCCCCTCCGTTGAGCGGTACTTGCGGCAACGGTACGGGTTTTAGGTCCTACCGAGGGTGACATCTCCAGTCAATAGGTCCAAAAAGTC
>JBPCLN010000108.1:0-13753 GCA_051003235.1 Chloroflexota bacterium
AACCCGGGCCGTTGCAAGGACTGGACTGGTGCCGAACGACCGCCAAGCCGGGGAAGGTGTATCTGCATGTGTTCCAGTGGCCGGCAGGCGGCACACTAACGCTACCGGCGACGGTCGGCGCGGTGCGCGGCGCCTCTGCTCTGCACGACACCACCCACGCCGGGTGGCCCGTCAAGCGCACAGCGGACGGTGTGTCGATTCAGGGGCCGGCCACCGCGCCGGATGCAACAGATACGGTTGTGGTGCTGGAAGTGATGGAATAACCTAACCCCCTCGCCCCCTTCCCTATGAAGGAAGGGGGAAGACGGGACGGGGTTGGGGGTTAGGTCACCGCCCCGCCAGCGCTAACTGCCGGAGCGACAACGCCCCTTCGGCGTAGTCCGCCACGGTCGGGCGGAGAGCGGACGCAATCTCGTATTGGCCGTTATGTGCAACAATGAGGCCGCGGCGATGGAGGCGGCTGAGCGATCGACACAGGCGGTTGCTGTCGCGCCCGAGCGTCGTACCAAGCGTCGCGGCATCGGCGCTGTGGTGGAGCAGCAGATAGGCCAGCAGCGGGCGCGGCCCGGCTTCCTCGGCAATAGTGGTGGTAACCATCAGTAGTGTTCCTTTCGCCCGCGGCGTTGCCGCGTCGCATGTAAATAATCCGGCTCTTAACACACGGCAAGCGCCCGCCGCTTGGCAGACGCGAAGTTAAATACTACCATCACCGGGTACGCTGGCGGGCGTGTGGCACATCGATGCAGCAGTCGACGTGCAGGACGGTGGTTCCTGCTACGAGACTGCAACGGGCGCGACGAGGAGAACCTTCCAATGAACGACGACGAGCGTTATCTATTCGACCTCATGGGCTATCTGGTCATCGACGACATCTTGGCGCCGGCCGAACTGGACGAACTCAACCGGTTGGTTGACCACCGCGATCCCTGGGGCGCCCAGGACCGCGGTGAGCGCGGCGGCCTCCTCGGAGAGGGAAACCTCCATGTCGGTCCTTTGCACGCCTGGGAGCCACCCTTCCGCCGCCTGATCAGTCATCCCAAACTGGTCCCCTATCTCCTGGAGCTAATCGGACCAAAGTTCCGCTTCGACCACGGCTACGCCATCTTCATGAAGCGCGGTGGCGTCAAACACTCCCTCCACGGCGGCAGCACGCCCTACGACCCCGGCCAGTACTACCATTTCCGCAACGGCAAACTGTATAACGGCCTGATCGTGGTGTCCTATGCGCTGGGCGACGTCAATCCGGGCGATGGCGGCTTCGCCGCAATACCAGGCAGCCATAAGAGCAATCTGCCTTGCCCGGCGCTAATCAAGCAGTTCGAGCAGCCCGGCCCCTGGCTGCAACAGGTGCCCCAGAAGGCGGGCTCGATCGTCATCTTCACCGAGGCGATGACCCACGGCACCTGGCCCTGGCTAGCCGATTCCGAACGCCGTTCGCTGCTGTACAAGTTTGCCCCCGGCCACATGGCCTGGAACGGCAACTACCCGGCGCCGTCCGACGTCGCGGACGCCGACTGGTCCGCCCAAGAGTTGCGCATCCTGGAACGCCCTTCCATCGGCCGCCGGGCGACGATCGTGCCGCCGCCGGAACAGTGACGCACCGGCTGGTACACTAGATGAATATGGCGACATCAATTCCGTCCGTTTGAGCGCCGCATCGTAGTAATTGCGTCCGACCGATGACTCTCGAACCCGAACTTCTGGCCCAACGGCTGGCTGATCTGCCGAATAAGCCGGGCATCTACCTGATGAAGAATGCCGATGGCGAGATCATCTACGTCGGCAAAGCGGCGGTGCTGCGTAATCGGGTCCGTTCCTACTTCCAGTCTCCGGCTGGCCTGGCGCCGCGCACCCGTAGCATGGTGTCACACGTCGTTGATCTGGAATACATCGTCACCAAGAGCGAACTCGAAGCGTTGCTGCTGGAATCCAACTACATCAAGCAGTACCGGCCGCGCTATAACGTGCGCTTGCGGGACGACAAGCAGTATGCCTATATTCGGATCACGCTGCAGGAGGATTTTCCTCGGGTCCAACGCGTGCGGCAGATCGTAAAGGACGGCGCCCGCTACTTTGGCCCGTACGCCAGTTCCAAGTCGATCAGCGAGACGCTGTCCTTGATCAAGCGCCTCTTTCCCTACCGTTCCTGCGACCTGGCACTTGTCGCCGGCGCGATCGACCCGAGCTTCCGACCATGCCTGGAACTGCACATCAACCGCTGCGTCGGCCCCTGCAATGCCACGGCTAGCCAGGAAGAGTACCGCGCGACCATCGCCCAGGTCTGCTTATTCCTGGAGGGCAAGCAGGAGCAGGTGCTTCATCAACTGGAACAGCAGATGGAAGCAGCCGCCGAGGGCATGGAGTACGAGCGGGCGGCGCGCATCCGCGACCAGATCAAGGCAGTGGAACGCGTCATTGAGCGCCAGCGCGCCGTTTCCATCGCCCAGGAGGATCAGGATGCGTTGGGCCTGGCTCGCGACAGCTCCGGCGCCTGCATTGAGATAATGCTGGCCCGGCAGGGCAAGATCGTCGCCACCGATCACTTCCTGGTCGATGCCGCGCCGGATACCAGCGACGGCGAAGTGCTGGCCGCCTTTCTCCTCCAATACTATGACAAAGCGGCCGAATTGCCGCCGGATATTCTGCTTCCGGCGGAGCCCGACGACCGCTCCACCATCGAGCAGTGGCTGCGCTCCCTGGAGCGCGGCAAGCCGCACTTGACCGTGCCAAAGCGCGGCAGCAAGCGCGACTTTGTCGCCATGGCGGGCGAGAATGCCCAACAGGCGCTTGGCGAAGAACGTGCTCAGTGGCTTGCCAGCAAGCAGCGCACGGTGGAAGCGGCCGGCGCCCTGGGCGCCACGCTGGCCTTGCCGCATTTCCCGCATCGCATTGAGTGTTATGACAACTCCAACATCCAGGGTAGTAATCCGGTGGGGGCCATGGTGGTGTTCGTGGATGGCCAACCGGCCAAGGCCGAATACCGCAAGTTCAAGATCAAGACCGTCGAGGGCGCCGATGACTTTCGCTCCATGAGCGAGGTATTGCGCCGCCGTTTCAACCGGGCCGCGCGCAGCGAGCAAGGGGCAGCGAATGACGGCAGCGCGGAGGGCGCGGATAGTGGCTGGGCCGCCCTGCCCGACCTGGTGATTGTCGATGGCGGCAAGGGGCAGCTCTCCGCTGCCGTTGCCACCTTCTCCGAACTTGGAATCCTGGATCGCATTCCGCTGGTGGCGCTCGCCAAGCAGCAAGAGGAACTGTTCCTGCCAGGGCAGGAGCTGCCCGTCGTCCTCCCCCGCACCAGCCCTTCGCTGCACTTGGTGCAGCGTATCCGCGATGAGACGCATCGCTTCGCCATCACCTTCCACCGTCAGCAGCGCCAGCACAGCGGCCTGTCCTCCTCCCTCGACACGGTGACCGGCATCGGCCCCCGCCGGCGTCAGGCCCTTATTCGCCGCTTCGGCTCGCCGCGCGGGGTCATGGAAGCGTCGGTCGAGGAATTGACCGCCGTCCCCGGCATCACCCCCGCCCTGGCCCAGCGCCTGAAACTCTCACTCGGCTACGCCTGACGGCCGAGCCAGGACCGCACGATTTCCCATGCCCGCGGCGCTAGCGCCTGCTCCTCCACATCCAACCATTGGTACCGGCCGCCGGCCCGAAACCAGGTCAATTGCCGGCGCTGGTAGACATGGGTAGCCTGCTGCATACGCTGGCGTACGTCCGCGAGGCTGAGTTCGCCCCGTAAATAGCCGGCCATCTCGCGGTAACCGACAGCGGTGAAGGCAGGCAAGTGGAAGTCGTACCCTGCCGCCAGGAGCCGGCGAACCTCATCCGCCAGACCGCCGGTCAGCATCATGGCCACACGGTGGTCGGCAAACTGGTGCAAGGCGGCCCGCTCCGCAGTGAGCGCGAGCAGCAACGGCTGATATGGCGCCGGCTGCAGGCGCTGCTGTTCGCTGAACGGCCGGCCGGTCACCAGCATCACCTCCAGGGCCCGAATCACCCGGCGCGGATTATGCCGATCGATCCGGTCCGACGTGACCGGGTCGCGGCGCGCCAGTTCGCCCAGTACGCCCTCGCGATCGGTTTGCCAGCGCCGTTCCAGTTCCTCTCGCAACGCGGACTGCGGCGGTACTTCCGGTGGAACCAGCCCCTCGACGACCGCCTGCACGTATAGCCCGCTGCCCCCGACCAGGATGGGTAGCTTGCCGCGCCGATGAATGCCGGCGATCGCCGCCCTCGCCAGTGCCGCATACTGCGTGACCGTGAACGGCTGATCCGGCGTCACGACGTCGAGGAGGTGATGGGGCACGCCCTGCAGTTCCTCGGCAGTAGCCTTTCCGGTACCGATATTCAAGCCGCAGTACACCTGTCGGGCGTCGGCGCCCACAATTTCACCATCCCCATATTGGGCGAGCTGCACAGCGAGCGCGGTCTTGCCGACAGCGGTCGGGCCACCGAGGACGAGCAGCGGCAGCGGCGGCGCGCCGCTACGAGGGGACGCCGAGCGCCTCTTCCAGGTTTATGCCGGCCTGCGCCGCCACGCGCCGGAGGGCAGGCCAGTCGACCGTCACATCGTAGCGATATTGATCGACTCCGCTTTCCTCCTCGTGGACGGTCGCGAGCCCCGGGCGCACCAGAAACTGGATCATGGCGTCGGCAATGCGGTTCTGGATGGCATCCGCCGAACTGAGACGCAGCGGCGCGCTGCCTGCCTGCACGGCCGCCTGCAAGCCCAGCGCAAACGACTCTGCCAGATCATCCGCCCGGGCTCGCGCACCCACCTCTCGATCGGCCTCGTCCGGCGAATCCTCGCCCATTTGATGCGCCGCCGGGTTACCCAGTTCGGCTGCCTTCTCCTCCATGGGCACTTCGTAGGAATTGACGATAGTGTCGAGTAACTGACGTAGCCGCGCGTCCAAGGTCGTGCCTTTCTGCCTCGCTGTCCACAAAGTGTTGCTCGCTACCGCCGTCCGAACTGCCGTTCCAACTGGCTGACGCTCAGATGGATCATCGTCGGCCGGCCGTGAGCGCAGGTTTGGGGAGAACTGGTTGCTTCCAACTGGCGGACCAACTCCACCATTTCGTCCGTCGCCAACGGTTGGCCCGCCTTGATTGCTGAACGACAGGCGACCGCCCAGAGGGCCGCCTCGCCGTAGGTCGTGCCCCCGCGATGCTCTTCGCCCATTTCATCCAGCACATCGAGCAAGGCGCGTACCGGATCACGGGCGGCCAACGCCGGGGGGACGCCGCGTAGCAGCAACGAGGCGCCACCGAACGGCTCCAGGATGAACCCCAGTTGGGCAAACAGCTCGGCTTGCTCGTGATAGGCGGCCAACTGGCCCGGTGTCAGGTGCAACGCCGCCGGTTCCAGGAGCATCTGAGGATTGACCCCTTCCTGCGCCGCCGCCCGGAGGCGGTCGAACAGGATGCGCTCATGCGCCGCGTGCTGATCGATCAGATACAGGCCCTGCGGACCTTCGCTGATGATATAGCTCTCGTCCACCTGCCCGAGCACGCGCAATATCGGCATGCGGGGGAACGGCGTCTGGCGGAGCGGCATGGCGCCGGCGGCAGCGTCGGTCCGCATTGGCGGCATCGCTGGGGCCGGTAGGTCAGCACGCCCGACCACGGTATTGGGTCCGCCGAAGTCCCAGCGTTCAGCTTCCGCTCTGGGTGGTTGAGCCAGCGCCCCGACCAGTTCCGGCGCGTGCCAGGCCGGCCATGGCGGTGCGTCCTGCTGGTAGTTCGCCTCCGGCACCACTGGCGAGGTGAGCAGCGCCGCCTGCACGGCGTTGTAGACGGCGCTGCAGACATCCCGATCGCGGAGGAAGCGCACTTCCGCCTTCGTCGGATGGACATTGACGTCGACCGTCTCGGGCGGGACGCTGAGGCGCACAACGGCCACCGGATGCCGGCCCACTTGTAACAGCGTCCGGTAGGCCCCTTCGACGGCGGCGTTAATGCCCCGATGGGTGATCCAGCGGCCGTTGACAAACACCCAAAAGTGTTCACGAGTGGCCCGACTCAGGGTTGGCGCGCCAACATAACCATTCAGCGTCACGCCATTGCGCCCCGCGCCGTCGATCGGCAGCATGTGGTCGGCATCGTCGCGATAGAGTGCCCGCACTGCCGAGGCCATTTCACCGTCCCCCGCCGTAGTCAGCACGTCCCGCCCGTCGAGCCGCAAGGCAAAGCGCACCTGGGGCGCGACCAGGGCATAGGCGGCGACCACGGCGTGGATGCGCGCCGCCTCCGCTTGCGTCGACCGCAGAAACTTGAAGCGGGCCGGAGTCGGCCGAAATAGACCGCGCACGCTGACCGTGGTGCCGGCAGCGCGGGCCGCCGTCCCGTGCCGAACCTCGACTCCGGCGTCCACCACCCACTCCACAGCGACACCGGCATCTGGTGGCCGGGAGCACAACTCGGTGTGGCTGACGGCAGCAATGCTGGCCAGCGCTTCACCGCGGAACCCCAGCGTCCGTAAGGCATCGAGATCCTTCAGGTTGCTGAGCTTGCTCGTGGCGTGCCGGGCGAAGGCAAGCGGCATCTCCTCCGGCGGGATACCGCGGCCATCATCACTCACCCGGATCAGCTGGCGGCCGCCCTCCGTCACGTCGATGTCGATCCGCGTGGCGCCGGCATCGAGGGCGTTTTCGACCAACTCTTTGACGACCGACGCCGGCCGCTCCACCACCTCGCCGGCGGCAATCTGCGCCGTGACCTCGGCGGATAAGGGACGGATCGGCACGGTTTCCCCTCATCGTACTTACTTGTTGGTGGACTGTACCGTACCGACCCGCCGCTGATCCAACTGCGGTAGTATAAGAGCCGGAGTTGATGTCAACGCACCTCAGGGGGTAGCTATGGCGATTGCCGAATATATCCCTGGCCTTGTTCTGCGTTCACCCGATGCCACATGGAACCGCACCCGCTGGGAACGGTTGCCCGCCGACGGCAACCGCTACGAAGTCATTGACGGGGTCCTGTATATGTCAACCGCGCCGAGCTTCTTCCATCAGTGGATCATCCGCAAGCTCTTTCTTGCCCTTTATCGTCAACTTGACGATAAGGCAATCGGGCTTACTATGTGGTCGCCCATTGGCCTGTTTATGCCCGGCTGCGACCCGGTGCAACCTGATTTTTTGGTCATCCTGCAAGGCGAAATCAAGCCGGAGATTTTCCGCGACGGCAAGATCTACACCGTCCCGGCCCTGTTAGTCGAAGTACAATCGCCCAGCCATCCGGCGGTCGACACGAAGACGAAGCGGGGCGCCTACGCTCGAGCAGGCGTTCCCGAGTACTGGATTGTCCGCCCGCAGCATGAGGACGTGCTGGTCTGTTCCCATCCGGACGCGGACCTGGGGGATTATGCCCAGGCCCACCTCGTCGGACACGGTCAGGAGCTGGTTTCACCAACGCTTCCGGTGCAACTAGACGTGCGTTCGCTCTTCGCCGGCTCGCCCGATACGACGCTATAGGACGAATTACGCGCCCGGCCGCGGACGACGGATCAGTCACTGGGTAGATAGCCCAAACTACCGCGCCCCGCCGCTACCCAAACAGGGCCGCGACGGCGGGCCAAGGGGTGGTACCCTCGACCCGCTGTCGCGGCCCTGCTCCGATCCCTACTGACCGTTGTCGGTGTAGAGGCCGACCTTGTTCCCCGAAGGGTCGCGGAAAATGGCAAACCAGCCGGCGCCGGGAATCTCCGTCTTAGGGAGCACCGTCTGGCCGCCCTTGGCCTGGACTTTTTGCAAGTCGGCATGAATGTCGTTGCTGGCAATGTAGATGAGGACCTCGCCCGCCTCAGTTGGCACGCCAGGCATCCCGCCACCAATGGTGGTGAAACCGCCGCCCGGGCCGCCCTCGGCCTGGAACATCGGGTAGTCATCCATGGAGGGAGGGGCTGCCACCTGCCAGCCGAAGACGTCGGCGTAGAACGCGCCAGCCGCCTTGGGATCGACCGAGGGAAATTCGACGTGGACGATGGGTTGGGCTGCCATTGCAATTCCTCTCGTTGCTTGCGAACCAAACCGGACAATTCCGGTACATCTGTTCTAACCTATTGCGTGCAAGCATGCTTCTTCAATCTTGCTCAATTCCGGCTGGCTCCTTCAGGCTGCGCCGCTGGCTTCGGCCAGGCGTCGACTGAGAAAGAACGGCAAGCTGCTCAGGATCGGAGGATCGGTCATCCGTGGCGGACGCAGGGTGACATCGGCGGCGCATTGGTACCCGTCGTGCTGCACGGTGAGTGGAAGGGGATAGCGTCCGACCAGCGTGCCCGCATATGCCAGTAACGGTACGCGCGGGTCTTCCGCCCAGGGTAACGATGCCGCGAGGAGAAAATACTGCCCCGGCGGAACGGCTTCAATGTGAAAGGGAGCAGCTGACGTTAACATGCTGCATGCGAGCGGCCTGCCCTGGGGAATCGGCTTCGGATACAGCCCCACGAAGACCGGGCCGAATACCGGCACCGTCGCCGTAATACTACCCGTCACGGCTGGCGCATGGGACGGCAGTTCCCCGGCCGATAGCGATTCGCACAGGCGCGCCATGGACGGCAAGACCGCCGTGTCGGCAAACTGGCGGAGTCGGCCGGGGGATGTCCCGACGAGCCGGCCAAAGCGCGCGGTAAACGTGCCGAGGCTGGCATAGCCAACCTCCGTGCAGATATCGATGACACTCATTGAGGTCGTCAGGAGTAATCGCTTCGCCTCTTGCAAGCGCAAAATCGTCAAGAATTCGCTCGGCGGAATGCCGGTCACGGAACGGAACACGCGGTGAAAGTGAAAGGCGCTCAAGCCGGCGACAGCAGCGAGGTCGTCCAGCATTAACGGCTGATCGAGGCAACGCCGCATGGTCTGGATGACGAATTCGACCATGGCGTGCGGTGAGGAAAGAGCAAAGTCGAACCGATTCGCGGGCGTCTCAGTCGACTGGACCAACATTGCCATGGACATGGCATCCTCCGCCGATTGTCGAAACGTTGGAACTGAAGTTCTATTATACCAAGCAAATGGCCGACAAGGGGTCGCCGCGACCTGATTAGCCCAAGTTGGTACGCCCCATTGCCCGTGGCGCCGGCGCGGCGGGCAGGCGGACCGAGCCGTCGCTAACGTTCCGCCAGGGCATGACTGGCAGGCGTCGCTGGGGCCGCATCGGCGGCGCGGGCCAGCGCCAGGTCCACCATCCGGTCGTCAATACCGAGAATGCGCGTCACCATGACAGGGACCGCAGGATGCTCCCGCCGGACTTGCTCCAGCGCCGGCCGTACCGTGTCCAACAGCACGCTCCCTGGGAACACGAGGTAGGGCTGCACGGCAACCGCCGTAGCGCCGGCGTCAATGACGGTGCGCGCCGCTTCCGGCAGGCGCGGGTCGCCGATCTCGGCCTGCGCGTGGCTGAACAGCGTCACACCCAGGCGTGCCGCCGCCATCGCGGTGAGCTGTCGCAAGCCGGCGTCCGCTTCACTGGACCGGCTACCCCGACTCACAACCACGAGGCCGAGGTGCGCATCAGACGCAACGGTACGGCGCCAGGTCGGACTGCCGAACAACTCGACCACACGATCGGCACAAACATCCGCCATGACGGGATCTGGGCCCAGGCAATCGGCGTAGCGGATCTCCAGGGCGGAATGGTGCGCCCGCAGTTCAGCCAGCTCGGCGGGAATTTTGAGTCGCACTTCCCGCCCGCCAAACAGGAAATATGGCACGACCGTGACACGCTTCGCGCCGGCCGCCGCGGCGGCCGCCACCGCCTCCGCCAGGCTGGGCCGCGTGAACTCGAAGCCGGCCAACCGCACCCGCTGCGCAGTACCGACGCGCCGTTGCAGCCGCCGAACGACCTCCGCGAGACCGGCGTCGGTCGCGCTGTTGCGGCGGCTGCCGTGGCCGAGCAGGATAATCTCCTGCGCCATGCGGCTCCCCTAACCTATAGCGCCCCTAACGGACGCACGTTGGCAGATTTCCATATAGACTACCGTCTGAAGTAAAGGAGGCGTTCGTGGAGGACACGACAGTCACGGTGCGATCAATCCGCGTCCCATGCCATACGCCGCTCTGGTAAGGCTTTCCACCTTATGCTTATGAACGACATCCAGGCGGAAATGCGCCGCCTGAACATTGATGGCTGGCTGGTTGCTTCCTTCCGCGGCAGTAACCCGATCTTTCAGGACCTTACCGCCCTCGCCCATCCATTCACCCGCCGCACCATCCTGTGGCTACCGCAGCAGGGCGGTGCAATGCTACTCGGCTCCATCGTAGACGGCCATTCCCTTGTCAGCTCCGCCGCCTGGATCGAACGGACGGTGCAGTATGCGGGCCTCTCCGACTTGCAGGCCCAACTTGCCGCCCTATTGCGGGGTACGGACCGCGTGGCGATGGAATACACCGCCAACGGCGCCAACCCGCCCATTTCCCGCGTCGACGCCGGATTCGTGGATTGGGTACGGGAACAAGGTCCGAGCGTCATTTCGTCCGGCGACCTGATCAGCCTGTTGGTACGTTGGGATGCCGAGCAGGTCGCCGACCACCGCGCCACTGCCGCCATCGTCGATCGCGTGCGCGCTGAGGCCTTTCGGGCAGCATTCGCGCGGGCCGAGACCGCGCAGCCGACCACGGAACACGAACTCACGGCAGCCATCCTCGCCCAGTTCGCTGCTGACGGACTGATCGACGGTGGCGCCGACGTCGCAGTCAACGCGCACGCTGCCGACCCCCACTACGTCCCTTCCCCCGAGCGCCCTGTGCCGATCCGACCTGGAGACAGCATCTTGATCGACCTCTGGGCGCGCCGGCCCGGGGAGCGATCACCATTTGCCGACAGCACCTGGATGGGCTTCGTCGGACCGCAACCACCAGCCGAGTTCCAACGCGCCTTCCAGGCCGTGCGGGCAGCGCGCGACGCCGGCATCGCGCTGCTGGAAGCGGCCTGGCGCGACGGCCAGGCGCTGCGTGGTCGAGACGTGGACCGCCACGTGCGCAAATTTCTCACGGAACAGGGTTACCGGAGCGAGTTCAGTCACCGTACTGGCCACAGCCTGGGCTGGCGGCATATCCATGGCGACGGGCCGAACCTTGATGACTTTGAGTTCCCCGATGACCGGACCCTGACGCCGGTGGCCGGCATCACCGTCGAACCGGGCCTCTACTTCCCCGGCCGCTTCGGCGTTCGCCTGGAGGTGAGCATCGTACTCACGGCGGATGGCCCACTGGTGACAACGGGCCGGCAGGATCGCTTGGAGACACCGTAGTGCTTGTGGTTGCCAGCAGCAACGGCCGGGTCGGCATCGCCGAGGCCGTGCGTGTCCTTGCCGCCGGCGGATCGGCCCTGGATGCTGTCGAAGCGGGCATTCAGCCGGTGGAACTGGACCTGACGGATCACAGCGTGGGGGTCGGCGGGCTGCCAAATATGCTGGGTGAGGTGGAACTTGACGCCAGTATCATGGACGGCCAGCGTCGGGCGGCCGGCGCCGTGGGGGCGCTCCAAGGGTACGCTCACCCCATCTCCGTCGCCCGCAAGGTAATGGAACGGTTGCCGCACGTCTTCCTGGTGGGCGAAGGCGCGGCGCGCTTCGCGGCCGAACTGGGTTTTCCTCGCCAGGAGTTGTTGACGGCGGCGGCGCGCGAGGCCTGGGAGCGGCGGCTGGCTGAGGTCCCAGCGGACACCGAGCCTGGCATGCAACGCTACTACCGGACCATGGGCCGGCTGCGTGACCAGGTGAAGGCGGCGGTCGACCCGACTGTGCCGAATGAAACCGTGAACTTCCTAGCTCTCGATGGCGCCGGCCATCTTGCGGTGGGCGTCAGCACCAGCGGCTGGGCCTGGAAGTACCCTGGGCGGCTGGGCGATTCGCCGGTCATCGGCGCCGGCAACTACGCCGATGACCGTTATGGCGCGGCCGCCTGTACGGGACGCGGTGAACTGGCGATCCGCGCCTGCACCGCCTTTGCCACCGTCATGCACCTGCGGGCAGGCCTGGCACCGGACGAAGCCTGCGCCGCCGCCCTGGGCGACGTGCTGTCGTTGGACGACCCCTACGCCGGCCCGTTCAATATCGTGGCGCTCGACCCGGCCGGCCGGCCCGGCGCCGCCTCCAACCGGCTCAGCAGCACCTATATCGCGATGGCGCCGGGGCAGAGCACACCGAACGTGCGACCACGATGCTACGTTCAATAGCCTTTCCAGGAGGATTCGTATGTCCATAGCCACAGTCCAATTCCGCAGCAAGGCGCTGGGCCGCCAAACGACCTACACCGCCCTGCTCCCCGATACCGGCGCCGGACCCTATCCGGTGCTCTACCAGCTACACGGCAGCAGTGACTCCCACAGCACCTGGCTGCTGCAGACCGGCATCGCCCGCTACGTGTCGCGCCTACCACTGATCGTGGTGATGCCGGAAGGCGCTGTCTCCGCCTGGCTGAACCACGGTGAGACCGAACAGTGGGAAGACTTGATTATGCAGGACTTTCCGGCACACCTTGCCGGCACCTACCACGCCCGCACCGACCGCGCCGACACGGTGATCGGCGGGCTCTCTATGGGCGGCTTTGGCTCGACCCGTCTCGGCCTGCGTTTCCCCGACCGCTTCGCCTCCATCGCCGCCCATTCCTCGCCGTTCTTCTCCGCCGAGGAATGGCTCGCCCGTAATAGCCGCCGGTCGCGCGGGCCGGACAGTGACGTCTATGCCCTGGCCGAGGCCATCACACCGGAGACCCTGCCGGTGCTGCGCTTTGACTGCGGCACGGATGACCGCCTGATCGACAGCAACCGTCGCTTCCACGCCCACCTAGAGCGCCTCGGCCTTCCCCACACCTATGCCGAAAATCCGGGCGCGCACACCTGGAACTACTGGGACACCCACGTCCAGGAAGCCCTGGCGCAGCACTGTCGGGTCTTGGGGATAGTACCGGCGGCGAGTCGTGCCTGACTCCTTGACTCGTACGGCAAATTGCCGTATCGTGCACGACAGTGGCGAGGGAGAGACGAGCTTTGGCATTGCGGAGCCAGCGGGCGGTAGAACGGCTTGAGGCGCGCGTATGTCCGGAACAAAAGGCGCTCCTGCAGCGTGCCGCCGCACTTGCGGGTGAGACCCTCACGCATTTCGTCGTAAACAGCGCGCAGCGTGCAGCCGAGCAAACGATTCGCGAGCACGAGGTGCTCCTACTAACGCCGCAGGAGAGCCGTCAGTTCGTTGAGGCGCTCCTCAATGCCCCGGCGCCGAATGCGGCGCTCCGTGCCGCCACCACGCACTATCTGGGGGTGATGGCGGAGCAGTAATGCCGCCGACAATTGCGCCGCTTGGTCAGCACGACCGGAAGCGTTTTCTTCTGGCTCCGAACCGCTTGATCGTTACCTCAAGCAACAGGCGAAGCAGGATCTGCGCAACCGGGTCGCCGCCGTCTTTGTGCTCTGCCAGCCGGGGTCGAACGCGATCATCGGGTACTACACCCTCTCAGCCAGCATCGTGATTCCGGCTGAGCTCGATCCGGCGTTGCGAAAGCAACTCCCGCGCTACCGGACGCTGCCGGCCGTGCTCCTCGGTCGTCTGGCGGTTGACCAACAGCAGCAGGGCCAGGGGATCGGTAAGCTACTCCTAGTCGACGCTCTCCAGCGCAGTCTGCAATTCCACTCCCATATCGGCGCGATGGCCGTCACCGTCGACGCCAAAGACGACGCGGCGAGGTCCTTCTACGAGCACTACGGCTTTACCCTATTTCTCAGCCACGAATACCATTTGCATCTGCCCATG
>JBPCLN010000109.1:0-7890 GCA_051003235.1 Chloroflexota bacterium
AACGGTGCGCCGTCCGCCTCTGGGACTCCAGGGGAAGGGGCAGCAGCAAAAGTGCCGGAGAACCCACTTCCGATAGCCGCTACTGTACCGAACAGCTGGACGGGCTGCTGGACGGTGGCTTAGCACCTCTCGCCAGACACCGCACTATAGGGACGGCTCAAGTATCGGATGAACTGCGAACCTTCGGAGCACCAGGTAGCGCCTGTTACTGTCTACCAGTCCCCGGCAAGGCCACTAAACCGGTGCTGGTGCCGAGCTGGCATCACACCAGCCAGGAGTCAGGAGGTTTCCCGGCGATCTATCTTTCCCATGCGTCGGAAGCGTCCATGCGGTCACGGGTCACTACCTCGATGTGACGCTGTCCACTGTGGTGCTGCGCAACTTGCACCTATGGGTGGAGAGCGCCGATCTGGAGATGGAAGAAACCACGTCGCGGATGCCGCCGGAGTAGCAGTACCGGCGCTTCATGCAGCCTGCGGCAGCGACGGTACTGCTGTTGACGGCGAGTGCCTTGGAGCACCCAGAGGCAGGCACGATCACGCGCTGGACCTGCGCAAGCCTGGGGTGTAGCCATTAGTAGATCAGGGGGAGCGTCGAGACGGAATGGGCTGAGTTGGCAACGGTGGATGCCGGCGGGGATGTTCTGGACGTGCGTGAAGAAGGAGCAGACGCGAAAGTGTAGCCGCACCCGGACGCTTCGTCAGTAAACGCCATAGGCCATCACGGGGAAAGATCTCATGGTAGTGCTGCCGCCAGCGGTGCTGGGCGCGCAAGGAGGCGTGATGACGACGGCGGAATCGCGGTAAGCCGCCCGCACCTTCGCGCAGCCGGTGGATATGGCGGCGTGTGGCTTTGCTACGTGCCGGAGCGGCTGGTGCTGGCGTACCAGCGCGCCCTGATCACGCTGCGACCGGAGACCCACTCCTTGCCGGCGTAGGAGCGTTTTCTCCGTCTGCATAAGCAGGCCTGTAGCCGGGCACCGGGTTGCGACGCTGACCAGTACCTCGCGACCTTCAAGGCGCTGTTTCCCGAGGATGCCGCCGACCTGCTGGCGCAGTTGGTGGACCTCAAGAACGCCCTGCGCTTGCTGCTCGCGGAGCAGGACATCTGAATGCGAGCAGACCAGGCGGGACGGAGGAATGCAACTGGTTGCACGTGATGGCGTCGCCCTGCCCGCTACGTGCTCCTTCTGCTCGGCGCCGGTGGCTAACTGTTGCGTGCTCTGCGGGCAGTCCGTCTGTCGCAGCCAAGCCGTCATCTGCCGAAACTGCGACTGCCAGTGTTGCCAAGTGCCGGCGCCGGTCGAATCCATTCGCAGTCAAGCCGGCCACCTCGGGTCGGTCTGGTCGCTGCGCTGACTGCGGGCGCTTCCTGACGCCGCCATCGGTCCCGTCGGGAAGCGAACGCTGGGCAGCTTGCGTCACCAACTGCGAGCGCTCGATGCGCGAGGCGATGCCGTGGAGTAGGTGTGCCGGTCGATGAGGAGCATTCGTGACGCTTAAGGGGCCGCTACGTACTGAGCCAGCGATCGAGCCACGTGTAGGCGTGCTGTCGGCGGTCGTCGGGGAAGGTGTGTTGCAGTTCGGAGGAGGCGACATACGCGAACCGCTCCGGCACGCCGAGCGCCGCGTAACGGGCACGCGCCTTGCGCGTCAACTCCTCTTCGTACGCCGGGCCAAGGGAGTCGGCACGCCCCTCAAAATACGCTCGGAGTGCAATGCCTGCCAGGATATCGTCCTGGTCGCCCCAGTCGAGGGAGCCGGGGAAGCTCTTGGGAATGTGGTAGCCGGGCGGGAGTTGCTCCTTGGGGATGCTGCTCCAGCGTCCCAGCAACGCGCCACAGGAGCCGGCGCGGACGCGCCGATCGGTAAACCTGAGCGCGGACGCCAGCGCGCCGCCGGCGGAGTGTCCGATGACGCCGATCCGGCCGGCGTCCACGTCGGGCTGTTCGAGCAAGCGGTCCACGGCCCGGTGCAACCAAAGAGCTCGCCGCCAGCATCGCCGCCGTCGGCGGGTTGGCCCTGGCGATTCTCAAACCCTGGACGGTCGGGGCAGAGCACGACGTAGCCGCGTCGGCAGAGTTCGATCCCGTAGTGCTGGTCGGCGTCACCGACGAGTCCGGCCGGCTCGCTCTTGCCCAACCGCCGATGCCTGCGATCGCCGTCCTGATGAATGGCGAGAACGGCTGGGAGCGAATGGGGGCGTCCAGGTGCTGGTGCGGGCAGGAGGAGCAAGGCAGGAATGCAGGCGTTCGCGCCGGTGTACTCGATCACCCGGTGGGTATATCCTTCGCCTTCGTGCTGGTCAAGTACCTGCACGGCTAACGGCGGCTTCGGCGGGAACCCGCCGAGCAAGGCGACGAAGCCCTCGGCCGTGGCGCCATGCAGCCGGTGTGCCTCCTTTTCAAGTGCCGCATCTACGTTGCCGCACGCCTCGCGGCAGCCAGCATGGCGACACCGTCAGGGAGCGTACGCGTAAGGTGTGACAGCACGTAACGCTGACGCTCGCTGCACGACCCGCAGACGCGTCCCAAACGTACAAGTCCACGACCGGTAATTCGACTGGCCTGATGATGCGATGCCAACCTATCTACAAGTGCGGGCTCGCTTGCCCGAAACCGTGGAAGGCTGCGACCGCCGCCGCAAGGCCCAGGAGCCCCGTGTTGACGGAGACGCTGCAGTACGGGCAGCGCCAATCGAACGCGCCGCTGTCCGAGCGGCGATTGTGCTCTTTCGGCAGACCGCAATGAAGGCAGCGCGAGATGGGGGCCGCGACCGGCCGGACGGCAATCCGTCCGAGTTCCCGGAATGCCTCGCCGGTCGCTGCAACGAGGGAAACATCCTGTATCCTAATGGCACCTCGTTCGGCGTGACACAGGAGATCGAACGGGGCTACGTGGCCCTGGCCGAACTGGAGAGCGTGCGCAGGTCGCTGAGGCTGGCTGTAGAGCGGGACGAGCAGTGGCAGGAATATACGCTGGCCGAGCTGCGTCAGGGCCTGAGCATACCGACACGCTGGCGGCAGACGGCCGCGTTCCCGGCGACACCGAGTACCTCCTCTGGCCGGAGGGAGGGGTGGAGCGATGAGCGAACGACCGGTAGACGGGGTCTCCTCCAGCGCAGCCGCACCGCCGCCGCCCTGGACCTCTGGCGGGCCGGCGTGCGCAAAGTCACCCGCCGCACGCTGGCCTCGGACTGGCGCGACGACTACCGGGACGTGGTACAGGCGGCAGTGGCGTACCTCCAGCAGTACCTGCAGGGTCTTGTACACGGGCTTGACGATGTAGGCAGCAGCAACGGTAGGCACCGGTGCCTTCTCCAAAGGACTCCCCTTTCCCAGCGCAACAGGCGCGCCGGCCGCCGCGTCGGTGGCCCCGACGCCGACGATTCCGGCAGCGCTGGCCCCCGTTATCCTGGGCGGCATTGGGACGACCTCGCCATGATGAACCAGAAGGTGACCAAGAAGAACAGCGCCAATCTGGAGCGGGTAGGCTTCGTGCCGACGTGGGGCTGGCCAACGGACACCATCGGCTGGCTGCAGGCGAACAGCGCGCAACTGCTGAGCGACGACGGCGCCAAAGTCACCTTCGACTCGTCGGCCGACGCGATCAGCGCCTACCAGAAGCCATTCAAGGCCGGCTCGGGCGGTCCCAGCGCCGCAGGCAAGACGTTTGGTTTTTTCATCGCCGAGCTGGTGTCGATCACGGCGCCCTCCAAACAGCACGACGCCGCCTGGCAGTACATGAAGTTTCACTCCGGTCCCGAAGGGCAGAAGTACATCCAGACCTTCCAGGGAGCGTGGGACATCGCCTGCCTCCCGGCGATCGCCAACGACCCGGCCGCGATCAAGGCGCAGCCGTGGCGCAAGCGGGCCAACGAGCTCATGGAGCAGGCGCAAACGCCGTCCTACATCCTCAGCGCGGCCGGCGACGACATGGCGAGTGCCATGAACAAGGCGGCGGCGCCGCTGTGGCAGGGCAAGCAGGACGTCAACACCACGATGGCGCAGAGGAAACAGCAAGCCAAGGCCGCCGACCGTGGTGACAGACCTATTACTTCTTCAGCCGCTGCTCTAACAAGGAGGTCATGGCCGTTTGCACGCCATCAAGCAAGTCACGCGGCGCCCCCTTGCCGGCGATGGCGTCGCTTTCCGCCTGACCAATGGCCGTGCTGTACTGCGACGACATCGGCAGGACGGGCCAGTACTTGCTGCCGGTGCCTGCCACATCAGTGAACACCTTGAGATACGGCGCCATCCGGTTACTGGCCCCGATGTTCTTGGCCACCTGGGCGACGAAGTCCGGGAAGGCCCTCAGGACGCAGGGACCATTAATCGTCTCGGCGCCCATCAGCGCTGCCTGATCGTAAAAGGCGTACTTGATGAAGTTCCACGACTCCGCCGGATGCTTGGCGCCGGTGGGGATACCGTAGTCCCATCCTTGGATGAGATAGCGGTTGCGCTCCTCCGGCGTCCCATTGGGCGTCGGATCATAGGCGATGCCGTACTTGAGGTCGGGGGAGAATTGGTCGAGCGGCTCGTACGCCCAGAAGCCGGTATTGAGGAACGCTTGCTTGTTCGTGCCGAAGCCGCTGCCGGCCTTGCTATATGACGGCATGCCCTTGGTGAAGGCGTTGATCTTCGTCTGGTCCCAGCGTTTCGCCAAGCTCACTTCCCACTCCAGCGCCTTGACATTGTTCGGGTCGTTCGCCGTGAGCTTGCCGGTGCCTTCATCATAAAAACCGCCACCCATGAGAAAGGCGTTCTGCTGCAGCCCGAACACCTTCGGCGGGATACCCATCATCGTGTAATTGCCGGCGGCGTCGGTCTTATACAGCTTGTTCGAGAAGTCCTCCAATTCCTGTAGCGTCTTGGGCGGCGTCTCGGGGTCAAGTCCAGCCAGACGGAAGGTTTCCTTGTTCCAGAACAGGACAATCCAGTCTGAGCCGCCCGGCAAAGCGTAGGTATGCCCCTGATACTGAGCGGCTTGCCGCACGTGTTCAGGACCGCATTTCAGGCCTCGGTGTCGCCACATTCCTTTCTGGTGCAAAACGGAAGGGTTGCTGCACAACACCCGGGCTCAGCCATCGAACTAATGCTTCCCTTGTTCGGCCGCGTTTCACCGTGAATCGCTAAGTGATGGCCCTGTGTTAGATCTAGCTCTTATTCTGGTCTGGACACTAGCCTTGGTCTTCCTCTTTGCCGGACTGGGAAAATTGACATCTCTTAGATCAAGCACTGATGTCCTTATCTCTTCTGGTGAGGTGGCGTTAGCGCTCCTGCTATTGATCGCTCCATGGCATCAGCTCTTAGCGTTCGTAACTTTCTGCGTATGCGTAGGTTATATGTTTCATGCATTCGCTGCCCCTCGTGAAGAAACATGCCAGTGCTTTGGCCGCCGCCTTCCTACAACGGGCGTGAATGGCCAACGGGTTAGGAACATCGTATTGCTACTGTTCGCGACCTGTTATACCGTCGTTGCCTCCGTCCGGCCCGATTATTGGCTACCAGAAGAGGGTATCGACGCCGTTATAGGATTGCTGACGGGCGTTACAATCGTTGCTGGCCCGTGGGCGTTTCGATGGGCGCTGGGGCCTGCTGGTCAGCTCTTCTGAGGTAGCATCATCGCGAGACTGGCTTTTAGCTCGGCTTTAGCCTTTTCTGGGATGTCGGGGCCGTCGTCCTCTAGTCGCTGGTTGGTCAGGTTGGGGTGTCAAGCGGGAGCGAGCGCGCGACGTGCTGGGGTCCTGCATGCTCACGATGTGGGGCCATGCGTTGCGGTGCTGAGACAAAGGATAGGTATATTACCGCAGCTCTTCGCATCGCGCAGCAACGCAGCCGCTTCGGCGCAGGCGTCATGTGGCTGTAGTGTCAGGTCATCCCCGTTCGACGCATTCACTAAGCCAGGAACTGTCCGCGCAAGGGCCGTTTCCAGATCGGTACCACCCAGCAGTGCGTCGGCGGTGCTCGCTCGCCCAGCGACGATCCCCCAGCGCAGCGCGGCGGCAAAGCGGGCGTCGATCCCCCCAGTCTTGAGGAACTGCTCGGCCGATGAGCGGACGGCCGAGAGGCGCAATACCGGCCCTGCCGTAGCCTCGAGCGCCCGCAGGGCCGCAAACGCCAGTTCGGGCTGCCGGCTGCCGGCGGAGAGGCCAGCGACGGCTTGCAACTCCAGCTTGGTGACCGCCGTGCTGCCGCCAGGCGCGCCGAAGGGCACCGGAGCGTAGGCAAGGCCATCGTCCCAGTGCTGTGCGACGATGTCGCTAGGCCAGGAGAGGGGATCGAAGGTGGTGGCGGCCAGGCCGCCACCAAAGGTGGGGATGGCATAGGGCCGACCGTTCGGGCGGCGCGGCATGCTGCCGGCGTGCAGGACGCCCGCGCTCGGCAACGCATCCAGGCCGAAATGCGTTGCCAGGTCCCGCCAGAAGGTGACGCCCCGCACAGACGCCGGCTGATCGACGACGACCGCACGGCTCGCGTCAACCACGTCGCCGCCAATCTGCCAGATGGGTACCTCGGGCGGCAGCGCGACCGCGTGGCAGGTCCAGAAGGCGTTGGCGCCCGTGCCGGAGTTGGACTGCGCTAGCTTTGGGGCAAGGTCGATAATCTGCTGCCAAGTCCAGGGCCGATCCGGCGGCGGCGGCGTCAGACCGACAGCGCGAAAGAGTACAGCGTCGACGCGCATGAGCCAAGGCGTGATGACGAAGGGCAGTGCGATCTGTCGGCCGTTCATCTGACCAAGGGCCATGGTGCCCGGCAGATAGGTGGGTTGCGTGCCGCGCTCACGGGCCAGGTGCGCATTCAGCTCGCCTAGAACATGGTAATGATCCAGCCAGGCCGGTGCCTGCAGGAAAGCGCTGTCCTCCACGACAAGCAAGTCGGCTTCCGACCGCCCGGCCGACGCCAAACCAGTAAAGTAGGAGCCGTAATCTATCCGGGTGATTTTCCCGGCACTGTCGCGCGTGAAGGCACCGGGGGCCTGGTCGCCTTTGAAGACGCTCATCGTCAAGTTGGCACGTTGCCCTGACACCAGGACCTGACCAGACAGCCGTGCTACCGCCGCGCGCACTGGTGCGACCCAGGATGGCTCCGATGAGTCAGCGGATGGGGTCCCCAGGTAAGCTGCCATCAGGACGAGGGTGGGCGTGGCCCGCGATGGCGGGTTGTGACCTAACCGTGGCGGCAGGCGACACGCGGCCAGGAGGCTCAGCGACACGCTCGCACCGAGAGCACGCAGAAAGGAACGCCGGGGCGATTGTGCGAGGCCTTGCTTTGCAAAGACGATCGTTTCCTCCGGGTCGTACACGTCGCATCCCTTCAGCGCTAGGCCGGCAGTGCCGATCTCATTATAGGAGAGCACTAAAAAGTCGGGGGTATGCCGCCAGGGCGCGTGGTCAGGCGCCCATGGGCGCGGGCGTCTGCCGTGCCGTCGAGGGCGGCTGGTCTTCCGAACGGGTGTATTTGTAATAGGTATTGCGGGAGATGCCCACGATTTCACAGATCTCCCGGATGCTGTGCCCGGCATCCTTCTTCAGCGCCAGCGCGGCCTTCTGCTTCTTCTGGTCCACGCCCTTGGGCCGGCCGCCTTTGCGGCCTCTCGCCCGGGCCGCCGCCAACCCCGCGTTGGTGCGCTCCCGGATCAGGTCCCGCTCAAACTCGGCGAGCGACGCAAAGATGTGGAAGATCAGTTTGCCACCGGAGGTGGTGGTATCAAGCTGTTCCTGCAGGCTCTTGAAGCCGACGCCTCGGGCGACCAGCTCACGGACGGTCTCCACCAGATGGGAGAGCGAACGGCCCAGGCGGTCGAGCTTCCAGACCACCAGGGTGTCGCCCGGGCGACACTCCCACCAGGCAGCGGTCAGCCCCAATCGTTCCGTCTTGGTGCCCCTCCAC
>JBPCLN010000110.1:0-9766 GCA_051003235.1 Chloroflexota bacterium
GGCATGTCCTTCTCCCCCTTCGACGAAGCCAACTTCGGGCAAGGTGGGCATGGGGAAGACCAAAGGGGGGGCGAGTCCACGTAACCCCGCTCCCCTACACCGCGTGGACCTGCGGCCACACCAGCTCGAAGCCCTGGGCCACGCAAAGGGCCTGGAACTCCTGCAGCTTGTGCGCGTCCGCTCGCACCTGGTGCGGATCCAGGCCGCGCTCCAGGCAGTGGGCTGCCAGCAGGCCGGCCGCCTCGCCGATGTTCCATTCCACCGGATGCAGCCGGTAACAGCCGTTGGTGATGTGGGTGACGCCGAGGTTCTTGCAGGCCGGCAAGAGGTTACGCACGCGCACCGGCAACAGCGCCCCCAGGGGAATGCGGAACGGCAGCGAGTCGATGTCAACGTAATTGTCGTGGGCGGTGGAGGGGTGCAGGTCGATGCGGTAGCAACCGACGCCGACACTATCAAAAAACGGCTCCCCTTCCCCTGCCGCTCCCCGCGCAATGCCGCGCGCCGTGGCGCCGACATGCTGCTCGGTGACGGTAAAGGTGGCCTTGATCCGCCGGCTCTCCCGAATGTAGGGGTATTTCGCCAGCCCATCGGCCGTGCCTACGAGGTCGGGGCGCAGATACAGGCCAGGGTAGCCGGCGCCGCCGTCCGGACGCGGCGCGTCAGTCTGGAGCCAGTAGCACAGGCTCAGAGAGAGTTGCCGTGCCTCTTCCAGGTAGCGGGCAACCTCCGCCGCCGGCTTATCAATCAGGTTGCCTTCAACGTAGTCATTCTGCGGCCAGTTAATCAGCGTCGCCTCCTGCGGCATCGCACCGGTGGCAAAGTGGTCACGAGTGATCAGGCGGCGGTAGAGCCAGAGGGCCTGGCCCCGCGTCTCTTCTTCTGCCGGAAACAGCACCCGGCGGCGCGGCTCCAGCGTGACCGGATTGGGATGGGTCCAGTCAAGGAGGCGGCCGGGCCAGGCCGGCGTCAACGCCGGCACGTAGTCGCGCCAATGGGCGTACTGCGGCGGCGCTTCGATTGCATGGTTCGCGCCCGGCGTCGGATCAAACCCCAGCGGGAAACACCACGTGATGCTCTGCACGTTCTCCGGCTGGGTGGAACCGGCGACGGCGTGCGCTTCCCCTGTCTCCGTCTGGCTTTCCGCGCCGCTGACATACTCAACACCGGCCATGGGGAGCAGGTCGCCCAGTTCGGTCGCATCAAGCACATAGTGCGCCTGGACGAGCGACTCCTCGCCAGTCTCCCTGTTCAGCAAGTGGATTGCTCGCACCCGATCGCCGTCAGTGTCCGCTCCGGTCGGCACCGTGTGCAGCATCACTTGCAGCAGGCCGCGGGAGCGCGGGTAGGCCAACTGGGCCTCCAGCACAGCCAGGGCCACGCGGAATTCGTGGCAGAGGCGGGATACGCCGCCCAGACCGGGGTTGAGCGTCGGCTGGCGCATGGCATCGGCAGTCAAGGGGTAGTGCTGGCGGTAGTAGGCGCGCACGTCGTCACGATAGTGACGATAGCGCCGCGTGCAGCCGAACTGCTCGATCCAACGGTGCTCGTCCGGTGGCACCGCCTGGGCGGTCAACTGGCCGCCGATCCAGTCCGTCTCCTCCGTCAGGATGACGCGGTGGCCCAGGCTGGTCGCCGCCATCGCTGCCGCGACACCACCGGTACCGCCGCCGACGATCAGGATATCGGTCGAGAGTTCACGCATCGACTGATCTTTCCTCCGGTCGGGCACCGAGCCGATGCGCAGCGGTAGGCTCAGCGTTCCTTCGCCGACAACACATGTATACTCCCTTCGTACCTATCACGTGGATCGGTAGCGGGAGAATAGCAGCATGCGTGAGAACAAACATCGAGTACGCCTGGGCATCGTCGGCGGCGACTACCCCGACGGCGTGAAGACGGCCGAGGTGACAATCGCCGCCAACTGCGCCAGGGCGACGGTCCGGCCGGTGACGCTCGGTTAGCTGCCGCAGGAAGGTATTGCTATGCAGGTTGCCATTCTCATCCCTGACAACACCTACACGCAGTTGTACCCGCCGGACGTGCAGGCACGCCTACAGGCCCTCGGGACGATCAAGCAAGCGACGGGCAACAGTGCAGGGCTGGCCGAGCAAGCCCCCGCCATCCTCGCCGGAGCGGAAGTCCTCCTGGCCGGGCCAGGTACGCCAAGCCTGCAGGAAGAATGGCTTGATGCTGCTCCGAAGCTGAAGATCATTGGCTACAGCACCGGCAGCGTGCGCGGCATCATCCCACCGACGATCTTCCAGCGCGGCATCCGGCTCTTCCACAACGCCCCAGTCATTGCCGACGCCGTTGCCGAATTCTCCATCGGCCTGACCTTGCTCTGGCTGCGACGCTACCACATTCAGGACCAGCAGTTCCGTTCCGGTGTGCCCTGGAAGGAGATCCAAGGCGCCCCTGGCCGCCTGCTCGCCGGTCGTTGGGCCGGGCTGGTCGGCGCCGGTTACGTGGCGCAGCGCCACATCCGCCTGCTGCTGGCCTTTGGCGCCCACGTCCGCGTCTACGACCCCTACCTCACCGCCGAGCGAGCGGCGGAACTGGGCGTGGAAAAAGCCACCCTGGAGCAAGTCTTCGGCGAGAGTGAGATCATCGCCGTGCATGCGCCAAAGACGCCGGAGACCTATCACATGATCAACGCCGACATGCTCGCTCGCATTCAGCCCGAGGCCATCTTAATCCAGAACTCCCGCGCCTGGGCGATGGATCAGGACGCGCTGCTGCGCGAACTGCAGACCGGCCGCTTCTACGCGGCGCTGGACGTCTTCGACAAAGAGCCCTTGACGCTGGATAGTCCGTTGTTCCAACTGGACAACGTACTGCTCACCCCCCACATGGCCGGCAAGGCCCGATCCACGCCCGGCAAGCTGGGGCACGCCCTGGTGGACGAGTTGGAGCGCTTCCAGCGCGGCGAGCCGCTGCACCAGGAAATTCTCGCCGAAAAGTACGACCAACTCGCCTGACACGATCGCTGGTGCAACTTCCGAAGAATCGGAATACATCACTACTTTCATCGGCCGCCTTGGCAGCACGCCCGACCTTTTGGTCACACTGCCTTGCCCTTTGCCGCCGGACTTGCGACCATTCGGCGTTACGAACAGGCCGGTCGCTGCGTCTATGGAGTACGGCGGCAGCAACCCTGGCGGCGGCCCATGCGAAGCTGGCTGAACTGCAGGCTCCGGCGGCCCCGGCGACGCTCCAGAGCGACCGGGCGGCGTTGGTGTCCGCCAAGGCGAAGCTCGCCCTGGACCTGAAGGGGGCGGATCCGGCCAGTGTCAAAACCGCCACCGTGGCGGTGCAAGAAGCGCAGCAGGCGCGGACGGTAGCCCAGCAACAGTTGGACGCCGCCACCAAGGGCGACGCCGTGACGGCGGCGGGATCAGCGCAGTCCGGCAGCGGCCAGACTGGTGGGTCACCCGCCAGTGGCGGAGGAAGCGCGCAGCAAGGCGCCGGCAGCGGCAACCTGCTCACCATCGCTGACCCGTCCCGCGACGACTTCCGCATCCAGAATCAGCAAGATATGTTGCAGGCGTCCCAGAATGTCGACCGCTCGCTCACCCTGCTGCTGGGCGGGATCGGCGGCATCTCCCTGCTGGTGGGCGGCATCGGCATCATGACTATCATGCTGGTCAGCCTGACGGAACGAACCAAGGAGATCGGCATCCGCAAAGCGATCGGCGCGCCGCCGGAGGCGATCCTTGCCCAGTTCCTGGTGGAGGCCGTGGTGCTGAGCCTGGCTGGTGGCGCGCTCGGCATCGCGCTCGGCTTCGGCGTGGCGCAGGCGGTGAGCCGGGTCGCCGGCTGGCCGGCGCTGGTGCCGCCGCTCGCCGTCGTCGTCGCCTTTGCCTTTGCGGCGGCGATCGGCCTCTTCTTCGGCATCTACCCCGCCCGCCGCGCCGCCCGCCTCGATCCCATTGTCGCGCTACGCCATGAGTGAACCGGACCGGGAGAGAGCAATGTCAGACGACGCTGCGCAAGTTGCCAGGACGATGCATGCCTACGACGAAATGGCGACGGAGTTTGCCAACCGCACGTGGGATCTTCAGCTCGATGAGATACGCCGAGACTTCCTGACGGCGCTGGAGACTGGTAGGCCAGGCGCCTCGTTGCGCATCCTGGATGCGGGCTGCGGGCCAGGCCGAGACGTTGCCTGGTTTCTCAAACAAGGCCATATCGCGATTGGCGGCGACCTCTCCGCTGGGATGCTGGAAGAAGCGCGCCGGCGCGTTCCCGACGCCCCATTCGTCCGGATGGATCTGCGCGAGCCATCTTTCCGCCCGCGCGCCTTCGACGCCGTCTGGCTCTGTGCGTCGATGCTGCACATGCCGAAAGACGACTGGCTGCCCACGCTACGCCGCTACCATTCGCTGCTCAACGGCGGGCGCATCTTCGTCAGTGTGAAGGAAGGCACGGGCGACCGGCCCGGTACCGATCAGGGCGCAGCGTATCAACGGCGCTTCTTCAGCTACACAACGGAGTCGGAGTTACGCGTGCTTCTTGAGGTCGCAGGCTTCCGGGTGCTGACGCTACGCCGGTCACCGGGCGAACCGGAACACGACTGGTTACAAGCACACGGCGAGGCACAGGAAAGATCCGTCAACTTGGCCGGTGACCTTCCCGACCTTGGATGGGCGTCAACCCACGCGCGCTCATGAGGACCCGCAACGTCTCAGTAATGCGCCGCCGGAGGTCGTTATAGCGTTGCTCCACGTACGCCTCCGCCGGATTGTAGTGCCGCTCCGGCGGGCAATACCACGGCCAACCCCGCCGGTACTCCTCGGGGCCCCAATCGTAGCGCGGCCAGACATGGGCGCGCAGGACGGGATCGGTGTCGCCGAGAATCTCGTAACGCGGTACTGCGTTCAATCGGCTCACTTCTCGAATCATCGGTCGACCGCCGTTCCCAGAGTCCCTCAGGGGAATAAGCCGAGCTCTCGCCAGTACCGCCGCGCGACGGTTCGTAGTGACGCATTCAGGTCAAGTGTCGCAACCGTCGCCCTTCCAGTCGGAGTAAGCCCGAGGAGCGTATATCCATTGTCAGCCCACGAAAAGTGATCGTCCCAAGAGTTGATCCGCGGGTGGAAGAGTGTCACGACCGCGTCGATTAGGACGTCAGGACCATGGGTGCGAGCGCCCTTGGCCAGGTTACAAGGACCACATGCGAGGGCGAGATTGCCAAGATCGTCCGTGCCGCCAAGAACGCGCGGCAAGATGTGCTCGACGTGAAACCGGTAGCCGCACACCCGCTGCGGTGCAAGGCAGTATTCACACCGCCAGCGCGCCCGCCGTTCGACCAAAGGGCGCCCTGACGCCACTACCGATCCCGGCCTACGAGGATGTTGGCGCTCTTCTGTGTCGCCCGACGAATCCGCCTACGATGCTCGGCAAGGCGGCGGGCATTCGCGAGCGCGATCTGCTCGGCCTGATGGACGAGCATCTGCAGTTCTTCGAGCCCCGCAGGGCTAAGCTCACCCTCGTTGTGTTGCTCCATCAGTTCGTCAAGACGGCGCTGTTGATGCTCCGGCAAGGTCTCAATCATGGTTGTCGGATCAGCGAAGACGACCAGATCGTCGAGCTTGACTTCCAACGTCCGGCAGATCGCTCCCACCACCCGGAGGTCGATGCGCTCAAGCGGCCGATCAGGATCAGCGAGCCGGTAGAGCGTCTTAACGTTGACGGTGCTATCTTCGGCCGCGAGCCGCCGCTGCAAGTCCGCACGGGTCAAGGAGTGCTCTTCGAGCAGGAATTGCAAACGGGAATAGGCCTGTGGCATGCCGTATGCTCCATTATGAACGTCCGCCTACGCGGAGGTATCCGCTCACGAGATAGCATACCACTACCTCCCTGGAATCTGGCTACGCTCGTGGCCCCACTCTGACCGTTCTACCGGCCAACGGTCTCCCGTCTTGTCCCCTCTTCACCGCGTTGCGGTCACAAACTCCAGGGCCTCGCGCGCCAGGGGCAGCCATTCCTCGTCAGACCCTGGTTCGAGGATCAGCCACTCCTTCGTGAGGCGGCCATTGTGACGGGGATCAAAGCGTTCCCCTACTCCCTCGGCGGTCAGCGCATTCACCCGCCAACGGGGCAGCTTGACCACGAGCCTGCTGTTGCTGAGCATAGCAAAGATTCTGCCGCCGATCTGCAATGCCGCTGAGCCAAACCCCTTCTTTCGAGCGAGGCCGAGGGTGGCGCCCGCGTCGCTCGACAGCGTCTCGACGAGCGTGGCGTAGCGCTCGTCGGGCGTCATAGGCGCATGATGCATGGCGGGTCCCTTCTTCGGTGCACTGACGAAGCGATGGAAGGGTCTGTCTGGGAGAGCGTATCGCGTCCCGATCGCCTCAAACTCTGGGAGCGAAGGGCCGCCCAAGGCCGCCGCCGAAGCCTCGGGCTGGGCATCTGTGGGCGCTACTTGTCCTTCGGTGCCTCGCCCCGTAACCTATGGAATGGCGTTTGAGCAGGCAAGCGACTGGGGCGGACGAAGCCCGTCACGAGACAATCAAGCGGGAGGTTGCGATGCGAGCGGCAGCGATCCGGGCGCTTGGTGGCGCCGACCAGATCCAGCTCATCGAGTTGCCAATCCCCGAGCCGAATGCCGACGAGGTGCTGATTCGCGTGCGCGCCGCCGGCGTGGGCCTCTGGGACGCTAAGGTACGCCAGCACAACATGGCCGGCAACGAGGCGCCCCGCTTTCCCTTGGTGTTGGGATGGGAGTGCGCGGGGGTGGTCGAGCGGACCGGCGCAGGGGTGCGGCAATTGGCGCCGGGCGACGAGGTCTTCGCGTATGCGTTCCGTCGCGGCGCCTACGCGGAGTTCGTCCTCTGCCCCGAGACGGCCGCCGCTCCCAAGCCCCGTAGCCTGTCCTTCGAGCAGGCGGCCGCAGTGCCAATTTCGGGAATCACGGCCCATCAGGTGATCGTGGAGGACCTCAACGTGCGGGCCGGCGAGACGGTGTTGATTACGGCGGGGGCCGGCGGAACGGGCGTTTTCGCGATCCAGCTCGCGGCCGCCCGCGGCGCACGCGTGATTACCACGGCAAGCGAGCAGAACTTCGACTTCCTGCGGGACCTGGGCGCCGGCGAGACAGTCGATTACCACCGAGACGACTGGCCGGAGGCCATCCGCGTCGGCAGTGGCGGCGGTGTCGATGCCCTCCTGGAATGCATCGGAGGAGAGAATTTTGACTGCAGTCTGCGGGCCGTGCGCGGCGGCGGCCGAGCAGTGAGCATCGTCGGACCGCCATCTCCGGGAGCGCCGGATAATGTTGACGTGAAAGCGATCTTCGGGCGTCCGGATGCTGGTCGTCTGCGCGAGCTGGCCCGACTGATCGACGCGGGCGAGCTGCGTGTCGTGGTGCAGGAAGCACTGCCGTTGGCAGAAGCGGCACGCGCCCACCAGCTTGTCGAAGCCGGACACGTCCGCGGCAAGCTGGTCCTCGTGGTGGGACGACCGACGGAGGACGAAATGGCCGGGCCGGTGATCTGCGACCAGCGCTGCGTTAGCTGAGCACATTCGGCTGGTCGAGCACCCAGAGCCACATGCCATCTGGCTGGCGGCGTGCCACCTCCGCCGTGGCCCCGCCGCCAACGAGGCGCGTCGACGTGAGCGCCAGGTCACCCAGGCGGAGCGCCGGTCGCTGCACACCGGCCGTGAACGTGGGCGTGCTGGCGAGCAATTGCTCATACACCTGACGGATCGCCTGGACGCCAGTTGTCACTTGGCCGGGTGGGAAGGCGAGCACCGCGTCGGTTTCGTACAGCGCCGCCAGCCCATCGGCATCGCCCGCGTTGGCCCGCTCCACAAAAAACCGGCTGAGGTCCTCGGGCTGTGCCGCTCTCTCTCGCGCTCCGTTACCGCCCATCATTCGCACCTCCTATCACTCAGGCCAGGAGTCACCCCTAGCGCGCAGGGATTATTCTCGAATGCAGCGACTCCGTCCAGGCCGCTGAGGCGTTAGCCGCTATTGGTAGGCCCGCGATTGTAAGCGGTAGAGTTCGGCGTAGGTTCCGTCGCGGGTCATGTGCGCCTAGTGGCTGCCCTGCTCGATGATGCGGCCGCCGGCCAGCCTGACGATCAGATCGGCCATGCGCACGGTGGCGCAACGGTGTGACACCTGCACTGTCACCGTGCAAGTACTCTGCCGCTGAGGCCGCTTAAGATTCTCGCATGCCTATTCCGTTGCTTCCGGGTCGCTCAGCGTTGCTTCCAGTTCGGCGATGGTTGGTAGGCTGCCCTGTAGCTGATCTGGTAACGCTCCCGTGAGCGTGTACGCCGAGACGCCGATCGGCTTGGAGAAGTCACGCAGCGCGTATTCCACGACGACCCGGTTCTTGCCTTTGCAGAGGATGATTCCAATACTCGGCTGGTCGTCGCGGCGGCGAAGCAACTCGTCTACAGCTGACAAGTAGAAGTTCATCTTGCCGGCGAACTCCGGCTGAAAGTCCGAGATCTTCAGGTCAATTACGACAAACGCGCGCAGGTCAAGATGATAGAAGAGCAGATCGATGTAGTAATCCTGCCCACCCACTTCCAAGTGGTACTGGCTACCCACGAATGCGAATCCGACACCTAACTCGAGCAGGAACTCGCGGATATGCCTTGTTAGGCCACGCTCCAGATCACGCTCCCGAGCCTCCGCCGCCATGTCGAGAAAGTCGAAGTTGTACGGATCCTTAAGGACCTGCTCGGCCATGTCAGATTGCGGTGCGGGTAGCGTTTTGTGGAAGTTCGTGACCGCTTGCCCCTGCCTTCGCCAGAGGCCAGTCTCGATCTGATGGTGCAACACATCGCGGCTCCAGCCATACTGGATCGTCTGACGAGCGTACCAGACGCGCTCCTCGGTATCCTTGACGGCATCGAGGAGGCGCACGTTGTGACCCCAGGGTATTTGTGCAACGACCTGTTGCACAATGTCCTCGGTGGGGTAGGCTTCAGCGAACGCACGCATGTAGTGAAGATTGCGGCGCGAGAAGCCCTTCATCATTGGGAAGGCATGGCTCAGGTCAGCGGCGAGGTGATCGATAACTTGAGCGCCCCACCCATGCTCCTGCTGCCGGGCAAGAATGGCACGGCCGATGTACCAATACAGTGAAATTAGATCGCGGTTCACAGCAAGTGCCGTCAAGGTTTGAGCTGCACGAATTCGCTCTTTGAGGTCGCTGAGCAGGGTGTGGTATCCCTCCGACATTATGCCGCGTTCCTGTTGCACCTGGGCGCCCTCCTGCCACGCAGACCTCCGCGCTCACCACCTCGATCGCTCGCTGACTATACCGTTCGTTGCCCTGCCGGCGCTCTCCTTGACGGGCCGGCTATCCGTTCGAACGGCGAGTGGGGAATGGATGTGGTGTCCCGAACACGAAATCGGAACCGCTTCCGCCGCGTCAGTGGCCTCCCCCACGATCTGGGCCAGCAATGCGCCCACTGCGCCGGCCGCTGGAGCGATCACCGCTATTGGTAGGCTCGCGATTGCAGGCGGTAGAGTTCGGCGTAGGTTCCGTCTTGAGCCAGGAGCTATTGATGGCTCCCCTGCTCGATGATGCGGCCGCCGGCCAGCACAACGATCCGGTCGGCCATGCGCACGGTGGAGAAGCGGTGCGAGACCAGCACCGTGACCGTACCGGCACTCTGGCCGTTCCGCGCTGCCGCCGCGAAGCGCTCGAAGAGGGCGTGCTCGGTCGGCGCGTCAAGTGCGGCGGTCGGCTCGTCGAAGAGCACCAGCAACTTGGCGGCAAAGGAGCCCACCGGCCCCGGC
>JBPCLN010000111.1:0-4341 GCA_051003235.1 Chloroflexota bacterium
CCGAGCCGACGTCGGACCCGGTGGTCTGTCTGGACGAGTTGCCACCGTCCAGCCTGCCCCAGGCGCTCCCGCCCCAGCCGCCGCGCGTCCCATCGCTGCCGCAAGTGCGCTGCCTGCTCCGCGCTGCCCTGCCCCTCCCCGTGCTCGACGTGGCCCTGGCCCTGGCGCTCGTCGCCTACAGGCAACGGCACAACCTCGCCGCCTACTGGCAACGTCACAACCTCGCTGCCTACCGCTCGCATCGCAAGCGCACCCTCCAGCGCCTCGCGGCGCAAGGGCCGTAGCCCATGTCTCGTTGTCGTACTAGACAAGGTTCAGGGACTCTTGACCGCGTTGCGGCCCGCCGCCACTGTCGCCCCTCGTCGTCACCGGTCGCGAGACAGGTCATCTGCACGCGTCTCCAACCCGTCTGTCTCTGCGCCAAGGGTAGGATCTTCGTCTGCCGGAGCATGGGTCATGCGAGGTTCAGTACGGTATAGTTTGTCGAACAGCGAGTAACGGAACTTCGCGGGCGCTTGCATTGGAGGTCGTTATGGCAACACTAGCTCAGAAGTCCGCCGTGCATGCGTCCGAGCTATCCAAAGAGGAGGCTAGAGCCATCTTCGAACGGGCTGCTCGGCGCCATCTGCAGATGAGCGGCGACGAATTCCGCAAAAAATGGCAGGCAAAAGCGTTCGGCGACGACCCCGACCAACCAGGCGTCATGGACGTCGCCATGTTGTTAGCACTTGCCCACTAGAGACCATGCCGAAGCGGTAAGCGCCTTTGTTGAGGTGCAGCAACAACTCATTGATTGCGTGTCGCTCGGCGTCATGCGGGTGTCACCCGGTGGCTATCATCCAGCCGAACAGCCGCATACCATTGTGCTCAACGGTGGGGATCCCGTGCGTCTCCCCCGTACCCCGCCGCTGTTTGTGAACGTGACACTTCGCTACACCATCACCACCGCGACCTCCCGCCATACCATGGCAACAATCCAGGTCATCGAATACATTTACTCGTTCCTCCTCAACGATAGCCCTCGGTCTGAATTTCTTGCCTACCATTGGCATCCGAGAGGAAACAGCCGAGTATATCTGCCGCATCTTCATATGCGCGACCTCGCGTTGGGAGAAGACTCCCCTCTCCGTCGGCGGCATGTGCTGACCGGACATATCACCCTGGTGGAGGTGGTTCAGATGCTGGTTGATGAATTCCAGGTGAGACCACGGAAGACCCATTGGCCTCGTGTACTGGCCGATGCCCGCCGACGACTTAACGATCTCGTCTGAACGTGTATCGAGAATGGGAGCGTTGGCACCGACGAGGTCCGCGACGCCGCTGCAACGCTCAGCGAGCGGAGACTTCCTCCAGCGTCGTCACGGCGACAAGCACTCGCGCGAAAAACCGTTGCACGGTTTCGGCGGCGCTGGCGTTCGTGAGATTGTCAATGACGATGCCGGCAACACATACCGCGCAGTGTACGCCGTCCGGCTCCAGAGTGGCGTGTATGCGCTGCATTCCTTTCAGAGGAAGAGCCGGCAGGCCAGTCGTACCGATCGGGCAGACATTGACCTGGTGCGGGAGCGGTTGCGCCGGGCCGAGCACGATGACGCCGTGCGTCGGGAGAGGGGCACCTGGCAGCGTTCCCGGCACGCTGTTCCTGCGGGAGGGTCGCGATGTCTATCTATGAGTTGTACGCGATCAAGTATGCCGAGCGTGACGGCCGGCGCGGCGAGCATTTCTATGGTGGCGACCCGCACGATGGGCCGATGCCGATGGATTACTTTGTCTGAGCCGCCGTCTCGCCGGAACACACAGTCGTCGTGGACTGTGCCTTCACTGCCGAGACGGCGGCGCGCCGCCAGCGCGTGATTCTGCGCACGCCGGCCGAAGGGTTACGGTTGCTTGGCATCGACAGCGGCGCGGTTCGCCACGTCGTCCTCACCCACTTCCACTTCGACCACATCGGCAACGTCGCGGAGGTCCCCAACGCCACTTTCGTCGTGCAGGACCGCGAGATGGCCTTCTGGACCGGGCGCTATGCCAACAAGGGTGCCATCCGAGTGATCGTCGAGCCGGAGGACATTGTGGGGCTGGTACGCCACAACTACGGCGGGCGCCTGCGCTTTGTAGATGGGGTGGCGGAGGTCGTGCCCGGCATCACCGTCCACCACGTCGGCGGGCGCGCGCCCGGCCTCCAGGTCGTCGGCGTCCACTCTGCGCGCGGCACGGTTGCGCGCGGCACGGTAGTCCTCGCCTCGGACGCCACGCACTATTACGCCAACATCGAAGAAGATCGCCCGTTCCGCATCGTGAGCGACCTACCGCAGATGTACGATGCCTTCGAGACCGTCCGCTCGCTGGCCGACTCAGCCGACCACATCATTCCCGGCCACGACCCACTGGTGCTGGCGCGCTACCCTGCTGTGCCCAGGCTGACGGGCAACGCTGCACGGCTGGCCTGACCGCGTGCCTTATCCGTGAATCGAGTATTTGTCCTCCCATATCTCGAATATGAGGCGCTTGTCGTCCTCGTCTTGTCGTTCCTTGTACTCTCGCTCCACACGGGCAATGAGTACAGCCAGTCGTCGTACCGCATTTGGCCTGGTGCACTTAAAGCTGAGCAGACCAGCCCTCGGAAAACGGGGAAGGACGCCAGACGGCTCACGACGAATGATCGGATGGTAGTGCTTGCGGTTCCACGTGACGACAACGGCGCCTAACCGGTCCGCTTCTCGAACGACGAGTTGGTCTGGCGATCCAAGCGGTAGGAGCGCACGGCTCCATTCGACGTGATGTCAGTGTTCCCGTAGGAACTGGGCGACTGCTTCGGGAACATCCTCGTCAAGTAAAAATTGGATAGCAGGCACCGATAGATTGCCTGCTATCCAGCCTTCTTGCCGTGCTGCTGCAATTCGTGCTCAACGGCGGCATCGACGTCAGCTTCGCTTAACGTCGGGTACTGACTGAGGATGCTTGGCGTATCGTAGCCGGCTTGGTGGAATTCCCAGATCGCGGCTGTGGGTATGCGCGTCCCTGCTAGCACGTCCGCGTTGTGGGCGACATACCGATGCCGGCCGATTTTGCCGACATCGCCCGGCTTGCGCTCCCGAAGGTTCCTTGCTGCCTCCTTCATTTCCAGCTCAATAGAGCGCAGTTCGATTGGGATGGCTGCCTGGTGTTGCGGTCGAGCATCGTAACCCAAGTCGCTCTCTGGTTCTTCAAAAAGGATCTTGCGATTAGCGACGAAGAATCGAAGGCTGCCCCAAGGCATTGCAAAGCGCGCCGACAGCCATTGGCCAACCGCCGCAACTTCCTTCAAGGGAACGTGATGCTGTTTCAGCAGCAGGGCGATTGTCCGCAGACCCACTACGTCGCGGAATGAGTAGACGCGACTGTAGGGCCGGCGGCGATTCCCATCGGCATAAGCCGGTCGGAACAGTCCGCGGGTGTCCCAATAGCGCAGTTGGCGGTCTGACAGACCGGTTATGGTCGACACATGGCCAGAGGTAAACGCCTGCGGTGGCTTCGACCAATCACTCATTGTCTGTTCCTTTGTCCTGCGGCGCTATGCGCCATGTTACCAGAAGTGCGCCACAAGGTTTCGCGCCGTTTGGTTAGTTAGGCACGGCGGCCGATGGCGGCATTCCAAGGATGGTCTGCTGTCGGGTGACCGTCCTTGATCCGGGGTGGCTGCTGGGGATGATCGTGTAGCTTCTTCGCGGCGGAGCTAAGATGGATGCGCTTGGGGGCGGGGCGCGTCGGGACTGGTGCGGGCGCGGCCGGCGCGGCGGCTGCGGGCGGATGACGGCGGAGCCAGCGATCGTGCTGGTGTTGGCGGGCCTGAGCGCGCAGGTGTTGTGTGATCTGGGGCCAGGCTTCGGCCCAGCGCCCCGAGCAGCCCACGGTGCGTAAGGCCACCATCGGGTTGATGTGGTCCCGCCCCCAGCGCATGCCGCTGCCTTTGAGCCGCGCTTGCACCACCAACTTGCCCGCGCTCTCGACCGCTCCGCTGCCGATCAGGTAGCCCTTGGCCAGGAAGTCGGGGTACTGCAATTGGGGCAACCGGGCCAGGAAGTAGCCCAGGGCGTCGTCGCGCGCCTTCCTGGCGGCGGTCGCGTCGGGTGCGGTAAACACCGGTAACTTGCGCAGCGCCAGGAGGACCGGGGTGGGACCGTCGTGCTTGAGCACGTGCGCCTGGCGGTCCATCCAGGCGTGCATGGGCGCCGTGTCCCGCCCCCAGACCGCGCCGGACGCCTTTGCCAGGTATTCGGTGGCGTGAGCGAAGTCCAACACCCGGACGGCGTCAGGGCGGTAGTGGTCCACCACCCCCTGGATCCAGACCGCCCCATCGTTCAC
>JBPCLN010000112.1:0-2949 GCA_051003235.1 Chloroflexota bacterium
GCGGCTCGCCGGTGTCGCCGTCGCCGGCTATCCCAGCGCCATCCGGCACGATACTTCCGTCGTCGGGAGAGGGAGCAGACCCGGATGGTCCTTGCCGCCGCACCCAGGCGCCTTCGCCGCGCGACGAGTCGCCCGCGGTCCACCGTACGCCACCCGGCCGGCTGCCATACCCGCCTGCTGCCGCCAGCGGACGGTGGCGAAGTTGCTCCACCGCCGACACGATCACCGACTCCGGCACCTCCAACAATGATGCCAGCCGATCGACGTAATGGCCACGTTCCAACGGGTCGGCAATTTCCGCGATGACCGGCAGCAGTTCCTGATTCGCCCGCTGGCGGCGTTCCGCAGCGCCGCTGGAGACGTTGGCGATCAGGGAAAAGAAGAACTCGACGATTGGCGCAGCCTCGTCCACCAACGTGCGCCAGCGCTGTGGATCGGCGAGGATCACCTCGTCCGGGTCAACGCCTTGCGGCAGGGCCGCCACGTGTAAGGTCATGTCGACGTGCGCCTGGTAACGTCCCGGTGTGCGTTCACTGGCCACCCGCCCGGAAAGCTGGGGCGACTGTTGCCGCTCAAACACCTGATAGGCCAGGTGAATCGTCTGCTGGACCGCCTTCTGCCCGGCGGCGTCGGCATCCAACGCCACGACTACTTTGCGCGCCGTGCGGTAGAGCAACGATAATTGACGTTCAGTGAGAGCCGTGCCCAGGCTGGCAACGACGTTGCCAAAGCCGGCCTGGTGGGCGGTGAGGGCATCCATGTACCCTTCCACCACCACGATCACGCCAAGTTTGCGCGCCGTATCCACCGCTGCGTCCAGCAAATACAGGACGTTCCCTTTATGGAAAAGCTTGGTCTCCGGCGAATTTAGATATTTCGGCTGCGCGCCATCAAGTTCTCGGCCGCCGAAGCCGGTGAGGCGGCCCTTCGCGTCGCGGATAGGGAAGATCAGCCGATTGCGGAAGCGGTCGTACACGCCGCCGCTTTCCGAATTTCGCGTCACCAGACCGGCCCGCTCTAGCGCCTCAGCGGAATGACCGCGTTGTCCCAGGAAGCGCAAAAGGCTATCCCAACCAGATGGCGCCCAACCGAGGCCAAAACGCTCGATCGTTGCCGGCGTGATCCCGCGACGTTGCAGGTAGGCGCGCGCCTCACTTCCCGCCGGCGCGGCCAGCGCACCCTGGAAGAACAGGCCGGTCGCCTCGTTGATCGTCGCCGTTTCTTCCGTCTCCGGATCCACCGGCTGCGGACGATCGACGTTGACCTCAATGCCGGCCTTGCGGCCCAGGCGGCGCAGCGCCTCCTTGAAGTCAAGTTTCTCAATTTCCATAAGGAAGGTGACGATGTCGCCGCTCTTGCCACAGCCGAAGCAGCGGAAACTACCGCGCTGGGGGCTCACACTGAAGGAGGGGGTCTTTTCGTTGTGAAATGGGCAAAGGCCTTTCAGTGTCGCGCCCGCCTTGCGTAATTGCACGTACTCCCCGACGACGCTTTCGATTGGTAGCGCCAGCTTGAGTGTTTCCAGATCGGCCATCGGTCCTCCGGGCAATACCTTTCCGCAGTGTAACGAAGACTTCGGATCGGGCAGTGGGAATGGGAAGGGCTACTGTTGTCTGACAAACACAGCGATAGCCCTCCGAGCAACAGTACGCTTTGTGCTATATCTCCTTTCCTCATGTGATTGCTGACGCAGCGCCGGCCTGCGGGACCGGCCATGTAAATCGGACGTAACAATTCGTTTTTTGCTCGCCACGGCAGATAGGGATGCAGGGTGATAGACAGCGAACGGCTGGGAGTGCGGGTGCGGGTGATGGTCGCCCGCTGGTGGCGGGCGAGCGCCATCGTGCTGGCGGCGGTGGCGCTCTATGCCGCCGGCGGAGTCACCGGCTGGATGCTCGCCAGTGCCAATGGCCGGAATGCGCCGGTGACGGCGCGAGCGGATGTGCCGCTTCTCTGGCAAGCCTGGAATCTGGCGGAGGGGCACTATGTCGATACCAAGGCGCTGCAGCCGAAGCTGATGATCTACGGGGCTATCTCCGGCATGCTCACCGCCCTCGGCGATACCGACCATACGCGCTTCCTTACGCCGGCGGAGGTGAAGCAAGAGAACACGGATCTGTCGGGCCACTTCGTCGGTATTGGCGTCCAGGTCAACTTCAAAGACGGCCGCCCGGTCGTCGTCGCGCCACTGGCGAACTCCCCTGCCCAACGGGCCGGACTACGCGCCGGCGACGTCATCCTGGCGGTCGACAATAAAGACACTGCCCAGATGACCCCGACTGAATTAGCAGCGGCGATTCGCGGCGCCGCCGGCACCAGCGTGCAGCTGCTCATCCTCCGGCCCAGCAGCCAGAACACCTTCAGCGTATCCGTGCAGCGGGCCGCAATCGTCCAACCGGCCGTTGAGTCGCATAGCTTCACCGTGAACGGCAAACTGCTGGTGCAAGTGCATATCGCTCAGTTCAGCGCCAATGCCGACGCCCAATTGCGGACGGTATTGCAAACTGCGAATCAACAGCATGTCACCGGCATTATCCTTGACCTCCGCGACAACCCCGGCGGGTTGCTGAATCAGGCGATTGACATATCCAGCGAGTTCCTCAGCAGCGGCAATGTTTTGCTGGAAGAAGGCCGCAACGGCGTCAAGCAACCCGATCCCGTTAAGTCGGGCGGCCTCGCCACCAAGACGCCGCTCGTCGTACTCATAAACCAGGGCACTGCCAGTGCCGCGGAGATCACAGCCGGCGCCATCGAAGACCACCAGCGCGGCCCGCTCGTTGGCGCCACCACCTTCGGTACCGGCACAGTGCTCAACAGCTACTCACTCAGCGACGGCTCGCAGGTATTGCTCGGTACCGAAGAGTGGCTGACGCCGAACGGCAACCTCATCTGGCACCATGGAATCACGCCGACACAGCCGGTAGCGCTCCCACCGAACGTCATGCCGCT
>JBPCLN010000113.1:0-9949 GCA_051003235.1 Chloroflexota bacterium
TCGGCCTCGTTACCGTCCTGGAGGACATGACGCGGGAGCGGGAACTGGAACGCGTACGTTCGGACTTCCTGACTGTGATCTCCCACGAGCTCCGCACGCCGTTGACGGCGGTGAAAGGGTCGCTCGACCTCCTCCTGGACGGCGACGCCGGCTCCCTGGAACCCCTCCAACAGCGCTTCCTGCAGACGGCGCGCCGAAATACGGAGCGGCTGATCTCGCTGGTCCAGGATCTGCTCGACCTCAGCCGTCTGGAAGCCGGCCAGGTGAGCCTCACCTTGCAACCGGCCGATATTCGGCGTATCCTCGACGATGTCGTTATCGGCCTGGGCACGATCTTCGACCTGAAGCACCTGGAGGTCCGCCTGGAATTGCCGCCGCAGCCGGTGCTCGTCATGGCCGACCGGCGGCGCTTCGAGCAGGTCGTCACCAACTTGCTGGGCAACGCCGCCAACTACACGCCGGATGAGGGCCAGATTGAGGTCCGCGCCCAGCCCGACCCCGCCACCGGCCAGGCAGTGATGATCGTGCGCAACTCCGGCCCCGGCATCGCCCCGGAAGACCGCGAGCACCTGTTCGAGAAGTTCTATCGCGGCGGAAACGCCCTCACCCGCCAGGACGGCGGTAGCGGCCTCGGCCTTGCCATTGTCAAATCGCTGGTGGATCTGCATCATGGCACCATATCAGTGGAAAGCGAACCAGGGCAGGGCGCTGCCTTTATAGTTCGCCTTCCCTTAGCGGGAGACGAACGTGCGAATACTGGTCGCTGATGATGACCCGGATATCACGGAAATCATCAGTTTCAGCCTCCGCCGGCACGGCTATAGCGTGCTCACGGCTCGCAATGGCCAGGAGGCGCTGGACTTAGCGCAGCGTGACCGACCGGACGTCGTGATCCTCGACGTGATGATGCCACGCATCGACGGCTTCGAGGTCTGCCGTCGTCTACGCTTGGCAAGCCGCATCCCGATCATCATGCTCACGGCGAAGGACGACGAGAACGACAAGGTATTTGGTCTTGATGTCGGCGCCGACGACTATCTCACCAAGCCCTTCAGCCACAAAGAATTGCTGGCGCGCATCCGCGCCGTGGTACGGCGGGCCCAGGGCGACAACAGCGCCACGACGCCGCCGGTGCTCAAGGTGGGCAACCTCACCCTGGATACGAGCCGGCATGAAGTGGTGCGGACCGGCCAGCAAGTTGGTCTGACGCCGACGGAGTTCCAGTTGCTGCGTTGCCTCATGGTCAATCAAGACCGCGTCGTCAGCCACGATTCGCTCCTGAGCTACGCCTGGGGCGCCAACTTTGATGGGGAGACGGAGATGCTCAAGGTCCACATCCGGCACTTACGGGAGAAGCTGGAATACGACCCCGGCGCCCCGGCCCTGATTGTCACGGTACGCGGCGTCGGCTATCGTCTGATCGCTGCGGCAGCGGAGTGTTAGGATGACGGCAGAAACCGCCGCCCGCCCCAATGTCGCCGAAACGGTCACCGATTTTGTGCGTCGGTTCCATCAGAACGTCGATCAAGTGATCGTCGGCAAGTCGGCCGTCATCGACCTGGTGCTGGTGGCGCTGATCGTGGAAGGGCACGTGCTCTTCGAGGACGTGCCCGGCGTCGGCAAGACGATGCTGGCCCGCGCCGTGGCGATCACCCTGGGCGCCTCCTTCAAGCGCATCCAGTTCACACCGGACTTGCTGCCAAGCGACGTCACCGGCGTCTCCGTCTATAACCAGGCGACCGGCAGCTTTGAATTCCGGCCCGGCCCCGTCTTCGTCCACATTCTCCTGGCGGACGAGATCAACCGAGCCACCCCCCGCACCCAATCCTCGCTCCTGGAAGCGATGGGTGAAGGACAGATCACCGCCGATGGCGAGACGCGCGAACTGCCGCGGCCGTTCCTAGTCCTCGCCACCCAGAACCCGGTGGAGTATGAAGGCACCTTCCCCTTGCCGGAAGCGCAGCTCGACCGCTTCCTCCTCCGCCTGCAAATGGGGTACCCCGGCTTCGACGAAGAGCGCCAGGTACTGGAAAACCTCCGCCACGACCACCCCATCACCCACGTCCAACCGGCCGTCGACATCGGCGATCTGACCCATTTACAGGCGCTGGCCCAGGACGTCCACCTCGATCGCTCCGTGATTGACTACCTGCTGCGCTTGATCACCGCGACCCGCCGTCACCCGGACCTTTCCCTGGGCGCCAGCCCCCGCGGCAGTCTGGCCCTCTACAAGGCGGCTCAGGCGCTGGCGCTGATCCGCGGGCGGGACTATGTAACCCCGGACGACATAAAAGAACTGGCGCCGGCCGTCCTACCTCACCGCCTGATTGTCAAGCCGGAGAGCGAAGTGCGCGGGCGCACGCGCGACGCTATCGTCCAGCAACTCCTGGCCGACACGGAAGTCGGCATCGCGGAGGACGTATCGTGAATCGCCCCCCCAACCCCTCTCCTGGAGGGGCAGGGGGGGCGAAGGCGGGGTGAGCGTTCGCCGTGCCCCCCTTCATCCCCCTCCTGATTTTCCTGGCGCTCGTGGCGGCCCTGTTTAATGCCGGGATCCTGGTCACACTGGCCTATTTCTTTGTGGCAATTTTCCTGTTCGTGCGCTGGTGGATGCAGCGGGTTCCCGAGATCCTCGGCTACCGGCGCATCCACGAAAGCCACTTGTTCTTCGACGAAGTAGCCACCGTCACCCTGGAAGTGACGAACCGCAGCGCCATCCCCATTCCCTGGCTGCAGTACAGCGAGCGGCTGCCCTTGCGACTCGGCTACACCGCGCCCCACAATGGCGCCGCCTACATCCCGTCGCACGGCGTGCGTCAGTTGCGCTACACCGTGCGCGGTAGCCGCCGTGGCCTGTATGCGCTTGGCCCGCTCACCTTGAGCTACGGCGACATCTTCGGCTTTGAAGACCGCATCTTGCGCGGCGCCGGCACTGACCGGCTCATCGTCTACCCCAAGATCGTCCCCCTGGAGCAACTCTTGCTCCCGTCGCGCACGCCCCTGGGGGCGCTCCGTTCGCGCAACCCGCTCTCGGAGGATCCCTCTCGCGTGATCGGCGTGCGCGACTACCAGCGCGGCGACAGTATCCGCCGAATCCACTGGCCCGCTACGGCCCGCCACGGGCAGCTCCAGGTGAAAAAGCTGGAACCGGCGATGACGCTGCAGACCATTCTCTTGCTTGATCTCCATCCCGAGAGTTACGACAGCCAGATGACCGACCAGTATCAGGAACTCGCCATCGTGGCCGCCGCCTCTTTCGCCAACCGCCTCATCGACATGCGCCAAGCCGTGGGCCTGATCAGCAACGGGACGGACGCGGGGGAGGAGGGAATGAGCAACACACTACCTTCCTCCACTCCTTCCCTCCTCATCCCCCCATCCCCCGGTCCCGTCCTCGTCCCTGCCGGTCGGGGTCGGGGGCATGCGATCCGCCTGCTGGAGGCGCTGGCGCGAGTAGAGAGCAGCCGGCAGATGCCGCTGGCGGAGTTGCTGCAGCAGCACGCCCACGGCCTTGGCTGGGGCGCCACCGCCGTGGTCATCACCGGCGGCGTTACGCCCTCCCTCGCGCCTTCCCTCGCCCGCCTCAAGCGCAATGGATACACCGTGTTATTGCTGCTCGCCGGCGGCCGCCGCCAGGCTAATGCCGAATCGGCGATCCCTGCCACAATTCCGACCTATCGCATCCGCGAAGATCGAGAGTTGGCGGCCGTCGCGGAGGTGTTTCATGGTTAGCGCGAGCCAATCCGCCGACGTGGTCGAACAGCCCTTCCCCCTTTCCTACCTGATCGTCGGCGCGATGAGTATCATCGCCGCCTGGCTGGTCAGTATCATTGCCGGCCACCTCGTCACGACCTGGCGAGCCGGCGCCTACCTGCTGGGGGCAATGGTCGCCATTGGCAGCGCCGTCTTGCTGCGCGAAGCTATCGCGCGGGAACAACCCGGTGAGGCGGTGCTGGCCGCCCTCCGCCTGCGCGAACTGTTAATCGTGCTCGGCGGCAGTGCGCTCGCCACGCTGTTCCTCCGGTATCTGCCCGGCGATCCCGGCGGTCTGATCGACATGCTCCTCAACATCTGGTTCGATCCTCAGAATTATGTGAGCGGTAACGATATCGTGACCCTCGGCCTGCTGGTCGGGGCATGGGCCTACCCGATCCGCCCGCTCGACTTCCTGGATCGCCTCGTGGTGAAACGCAAAGACCTGCCGCCACCGCGGCCCATGAATAGCTACGACGACCTGACCGCCGTGCGGTACGGTATCCCGGACCTGACCGCCGTCCACCGCAAACTCGCCGGCTGGACGATGACCAGCCTTACCGTCCTGACCATTGGCGTCGGCTATTTCTGGCGGGATTTTGGCGTGGCGACACATATCGGCGCCGGCGCCGCCATCATCGTGTACGCCGCCCTCGGCTTCACGCTGCTGGCCCTGGGCAACTTCGAACTGCGTCGTAGCCGCTGGTTGATCGAAGGCATCACGCCGGAGGGGGAAACGGCCGACCGCTGGGCCGCCGCCGGCGGGGCGCTGGCGGGCGGGCTGGCCCTCCTGGCGGTCGTAGTACCGGCGATTCTCCTGCTCGCCATCACCCGCGCCATCATCGCCGGCGCCCTGCTCATCTTTTATGCGTTGATGAAGCTGGGCGGCGTCGCCACTCCGCCGCCGAGCACGAGCTTTCGCCAGCCGACCTTGCCGCAGTTACCATTTGTCCCACCGGCCGCGGCGCCGGCGGTCGCCCACCACGGCACGATGCCGGACTGGCTCATTCCCGTCGTTCTCTCCTTCGCCTTCCTGGTGGTGGGCCTCGGTGTGATCTTGCTCGCTTCCAAACTTCGGAAGGCCGGTCGGGGCCCCCGCCTGGCCTGGCTGCGTTCCCTCGCCGGCCTCCTCGACTTCCTGGTCGGCCTCGGTCTCTCTTTCCGGCGCTGGTTGGAGAGCTTGCGCGGCCTCGCCGCCGCCCTCGCGCAACAATTGCAACGGGCGCCGCAGGCGCTGGCGGCGCGGGTGCGGCGCACTGCTGGACCGCCCGGCGGCAGCGGCGCCGCCCTGGTGCGCTACTGGTACGGGCAGATGATCCGGCAAGGCGCCCGTACCGGCTTGCCGCGCCGGCCGGGCCAAACGGCACGCGAATATCAGGCCACGGTGCACGACCAGGTTGCCGCCGCCTCCGAGGCGTTAGACTGCTTGACGGAGGCCTACGTGGACGCCCGGTACAGCCGGCAGGAAATTGGACCGGAACGTGGCACGGCGGCCCAGCAGCAGTTCCGACAGGTGCGGCAGGCGATGCTGGGCTGGCTGCGCCGCCTCCGTCGCGGCGAAAGTACGGCGCGCCGCTGACCGGCAACGGCAAGCGGCCCGTCCAGTCGCTCCGACAACAGCCCAACGAGGAGAAACAGCAATGGCGGAACGCCTGGTGACGCTCACCCAGTTACGCGACAATCTCGACGCCATCGTCGACGTTGTGCAGCGAGGGGAAACGGTAGTCCTCGTCAACGACGAACCGGGCCAGCCGCCCACCCGTCGCGTCGTCCTTATTGCCGCGGCAGCCTACGCGCGCCTTGCCCCGCCCGAGCACGACAAGGCGGTAGAGGCAACGGTGGGCGGCGTGGCCGGCGGTCTAGTGGCCGGCACCGGTACCACCCTCTCCAGTCTCACCGGCAACCCGGTCATGGCCAAAAGCGCCCGCAAACTGGGCCGCCGCGTCGGCCGCGCGCTCGCGGCGGGCATGGATGCGCTGAACGAGCCGAAGAAATAGCCGGTTCTCCATCCCATCGTGCCATCCCATTTGGGGGATGCGACCTGACGGTGCGCCACACTGCTATACTTCGGGCACGATATAGAATACCCAGCCCGGCCGTGACGGGAGCAAGGATGCCCATGGAACGGGAACACGAGAAAACGGACGAGCGCATCCGGCTGTTGATTGCCGATGATACCGCCCTCCTGCGGCTGGGCATTCGCGCCGCCTTATCTCAGGACGAGAGCGACCTTGAAGTCGTGGGCGAAGCGGAAAACGGCCACCAGGCCCTGGAAATGACCCACGCCCTGACGCCCGACGTCATCCTGATGGATTCCACCCTGGTCGGCGTCAACGGCATCGAAGTGACGCGCCTGATCAAGCAGCAGACGCCAACCGTCGCCGTGATCGTCATCACCGCCTTCGAGGATGAAGAGGAACTGTTCAACGCCATCAAGGTTGGCGCCTCCGCCTATCTGACGATGGATGTCAAACCCGCCGACCTGGTTGCCTCCGTCCGCCGCGCCCATGCCGGCAGCTACCTGATCAACGACAGTGTGCTCGCTCGTCCGCTACTGGCATCGCGCGTGCTACGCCAGTTCCGCGAACTCGCCAGTGTCGGGCCGGAAACGGAACCGATCTTCATCCCGCTCTCCGCCCGGGAGGTGGAAGTGCTGGAACACATCGCCCGTGGCAATAGCAACAAGGAGATCGCCCGGAGCCTGGGCATCAGTGACCAGACCGTAAAGAACCATATCACCTCGATCCTGCGCAAACTCGCCGTGAACGACCGTACGGAGGCGGTCGTGTACGCGCTGCGGCACGGCTGGATCAAGATGGAACAGGTATAAACACATGGCGGAAGCGCCAACGAGCGACACACCAACTCCGGCCCATGCCGTCGCCCCAACCATAAGCGACGTGGAGCGCGCCAATATCGGCAGTCTGGTCCACGAGCTGCCTTCCCTTCTCCATCAAGCACAGGAGTTGGACCTCCTCCTGCACCAGAACGAGATGGAACTGGAAAGCCAGCGCCTGCGTTCGGAGAGCGCCGAGCAAGCGCTTCGCCAGTTGGAGCAAGGCGGGGGCTTTTCCCGCGAGCAATATCAGCAGTTAGTGACTCAGGCGCACCAGGGGCAGTTGCGCTACCTCAGCGTGCAACATCAACAGGAATTGCTGGCGAGCAAGCGGGAGACGGTGCAACAGGTCATTGACGTTGCCCAATTCGCACTGACCCTCGCCGCGCGCATCGACCCTTCCTCGGTCGACGTAGCCGGCGCCGCCCGGCCGATGCCGCAGCCGGCGCTGACGGTGCCGGCGCCGGAGACCGCCGCTCAGAACGAAATCTTGCCCCCACCGAGTGAAACCGCTATCATCGAAGCGCAGGAGGAGGAGCGCAGTTGGATCGCCCGGCAACTGCATAACGGCCCCGCCCAGGCGCTCACCAACCTGATTCTCCGTGCTGAGATCTGCGAACGCATGATCGGCACCGACACGGAGGCGGTGAAGGCCGAACTCCACGACCTGCGCCAGACCATTCACCGCACCCTTCAAGACATGCGGCGCTTCATCTTCGATGTCCGTCCCATGATTCTGGACGACCTGGGCCTATTGCCGGCGTTACGGCGCTTTGTCGACGATTGGAATACCCAGAGTGGGCGTACTCCCGTCACGCTCAGCGTCGTCGGCCAGGAACGGCGCATCGCCCGCGCCAAGGAGCTGGCGATCTTCCGTATGGTGCAGGATGCGATCAAGATGCCGGAAGGCCGCAATGGCGAGCAAGCAACCGTCGTGCAACTCATGATCGAAGACGCGGCAATTCAGGTCACCATGGAGGCCCCGGCGGGCAGTCAGGCGGAGTCCGGCACTGCCCCGCACCCCGCCGGGTACCACACCATCCAGCAGCGGAGCGCCATCGTCGGCGGTAGAACGAGCATGGACATCCGCGCCGGAACCCGCGTGTTGAAGGTGGTTATTCCGCTGAGCGAGTGAGGTGCTCGGCAATCACCCGCCGCAAGTCTTCCCGAGTGGCGCTGACCGGCACCGGCGCATTGGCATAATGGGGCAATACCTGACCGTTGGCGCTGACGACACGCGTCTCGGTGACGAACTCTTCGTACAACTCCCCCGTGTGGTAGCGGACAGTGTAATCGGCGTCCTTCAGGCCATTGCCGGTGAGAATCGCCACTACCTCTTCATCCGGCGTCACGGAGGCGTCGGTCCCTTCCCGAATCAGACGGCGCAGCCCCGCCAGCGTCGTGGCCGACGCCGGCTCGCAGCCAATGCCGTCACGTCCGATGATCGCCTTGGCGTCGGCAATCTCCTGCTCGGAGACTTCCGTCACCCATCCGTCGGTCCACTCTAGCGCCCGCTTCGCCTTGCGCCAACTCACCGGCGAGCCGATCTTGATCGCCGTCGCCAGGGTGCGCGCATGCACGCGGACCAGCGTCTCCTGGTCGCTACTCGTGATCGTATGGTAGAGCGGCGCCGCCCCATGCGCCTGGACCAGCGTCAGGTGAGGCAGGCGGTCGATGAAGCCGAGATCGAATAATTCCCGCAGGCACTTGCCATAGGACGAGCCGTTGCCGAGGTTGCCCCCCGGAACGATGATGCGATCGGGCACCCGCCAGCCCCGCTGCTCCAACAACTCAATCATCACCGTCTTCTGGCCTTCCAGGCGGAAGGGATTGACGGAGTTGACAACATAGACGCCGAGTTCCGGTGCGATTTCCAACAGCAGGGACATCGCCGCGTCGAAGTCGCCCCGCAACTGCAAGGTCAGCGCTCCGTAATCCAGCGCCTGGGAGAGCTTGCCGAAGGACACCTGCCCCTCAGGGATCAGCACGATCGCCAGGAGTCCGGCGCGCGCCGCATAGGCGGCCAGCGAGGCGCTGGTGTTGCCGGTGGAGGCGCAGGCGACGGCCTTCATGCCCAGGGCCCTGGCCTGACTAACACCGGCGGTCATCCCGTAGTCCTTGAAAGAGCCGGTGGGGTTGAAGCCCAGGTGCTTGAACTGCAGGTGATGGACGCCGGCGTGTCGCGCGCTATGCGGCGCGTCGAGCAACGGCGTATTCCCCTCGGGGTAGGTAACGATAGCGGACTCATCCGCCATGAACGGCAGTAATTCGCGGTAGCGCCAGACGCCGCTCTGATCAAGCGGCAGCAGCGACATGCGGCGCTCCAGCCATTGCCGCTTTAATACTGCCGGCTCGTACGGCGGGTAGTTGTACACGACATCGAGCAGATCGCCGCAACTGACGCAGTGGTAGACGACGTCGCGCAGGCCGTACTCGGCGCCGCAGGAAATGCAGCGCAAACGTGCCCCGGCCGTTACGGTTGCCGTCGTCACCTTGGCGACGTGCTCGACGGTCACCATGCCTATACCTTTCCCTCGCTCGGCGACAAGCGAACCTCGGCGCGGGCCGGATCGACGACCAATCCGGCAGGCTGGATCTCCTGCCACTGGCGCAGTTCATCCCAGCGCACACACTGGTTGGCGAAATCGGCGGCGATGAGGGCAATGCGCCGCGCCTCATCCTCGTCCGGCGCCTGCACGCGTAGCGTGTACTGCATCGTGACGGTGACGTCGTAGCTGCGCTCCATCACGTCGCCCTCGTTTCGGCATTGCGCGGCGCACTGCGTCGCGGACCAGGGGTTCGGCGGCAAGCGGCCAATCGTCGCCTGCATGACTCGCCGATCCCTACGCCGAATCGAGTATAGCACCGGCCCCCTTCGTACCTGAAGAATTATCGAAGGTGGCGGCGGCCGGCCCTACGTGGAACTGGCCCGCATCACGAATCTGAACGACTTTCAGATCATCTTCCAGGAGCTTGTTCCCAATCTCCTGCCCTATCTCGGTGTCGGCCTGGCCAACGCTGGGTTAGGCGCCGTACGTTGCCCGCCTCTATCCCCACGAACTCTCGGGCGGCATGAAGCAACGCGTGATCATCGCCATGGCAATCTCCCTGGACCCCGACCTGGTCATCGCCGACGAACCGACGACGGCGCTCGATGTCAATGTCCAGCGCATCATCATCCAAACGCTTGCTGAGTTACGCGACCGGCTGGGAATGTCGATAATGATTGTTAGGTATCTGCTCAATAACTCGTGGCGGTGATGGTCAAGAGGTATTCCAGGAGTCGGCGAGGTGGAGTGTCGGAGCGCGTCGGGTGATGAGTGAGGCGAGCGACGGGAGTTGCGGCGCGCCGGAGAGGCG
>JBPCLN010000114.1:0-10946 GCA_051003235.1 Chloroflexota bacterium
GCCCGTCCAGCTCCCAGCGGGCGAAGTCCGCCTGCAACTCATTCACGCTCGCTCCTCCCTTTGCACCAGCAACGCGAAGAGCGTACCCCGTCCACTCTGCGCATTCCATCGTGGCTTCAGTTTAGGCCCACATTCTCCCGCGCCGAGAGCTGGTACTGGGCGAAGTCCTGGAAGATGGCGGCCACCCCGCGGCGCCACGTCGCCACGTCCAGCGTGCGCAAATCCACGCCGTCCACGGTCAGGCGCCCCGCGCTGGGATCGTAGAGGCGGCAGATGAGTTTCACGATGGTCGTCTTGCCGGCACCATTGGCGCCCACGATCGCCAGCGATCGGCCCGTCGGAATTGCCAGGTCGAGTCCATTCAGAACCGCCTCCTCTCTTCGCGGGTAGCGGAAGCTGACATTCTCGAAGCGCAGACCCGTACACGGTGCCCCCGCCAGCTGGATGCTCCCGGCGGCCGTGGCAGTGGCGTCGGCACCAGCAAGCTGCCCTGCTAGCCGCGCCAGAGCGGGTGCCGCCGCCGCAGCCAGCGCCAAGTTGGCATTCGCATCCTCCGCGGCGCGGACGTTGCTGGCAGCACCGATGGCCTGGATGTACACAGCCAGCGCGGCGATGGCAATCTGGCCATGGGTGGCGGCCCAGGCCAGGAGCGCAAAAGAGCTGAGCGTCAGTCCGCCGACAGCGGCAGCGGCGAGCCAAGGGACAGGCCGCGCCGGGTTGCGCAGGTCCCACACCGGTATCATCGCCGTCCGCCAGGCGGTGTCGAACCGCCCCATCGACCAGCCGAGTAGCCCCCACAGGCGCAGTTCCTTGGCCAGGACGGGACCGAGCGCCAGGTCGCGGAAGTAGTTCGCCCGGCGCAGTGCCGCTGTCGCCGCGTAGCGGGTCTGACCAACGCGAAGGAACTCCCGATGGAGCGCGTATAGCAGTATCGGCCAGACGGCGACCCAGGCGAGTGCCAGCCACCAGTGGAAGTGGAGCAGCAGCAGTGCCGACCCGAGCGCCTGTAGCCAGCTCGGCAGGAGGGTCGCCAGCGCCGCGACCGCCACAGACGGGCGCCGTCCTCCCGTGCCAGCCTGTTGGGCATGCGCGATGAGGTCGACGATGACTGGATCCTCCAGGTGCGCGATCCCTACGGGCCGGTTTACGGCCGCTATGATTCGCTCCTGCACCAGGCGGTCCACCTCGCGCCCGAGCACCGTCGCCAGCGTTCCCACGGTGGGGCCGAGTACCTGTGTCGCGACCATGAAGCCGGCGGTGCCAGCCAGCAGCGCCACCGCAACTTGCCCTTCGAGAGAAGCCAACCCGTGTCCGGCCGATGCAGTGACCGCGCCCACCACCAGCCCCGTCGTTACCGTTAGCGCCAGGGGCAGCAGCGCGCTCATCAGCACCCCTGCCGCCAGCAACGCCGTCCCCGACGGGCTGGCGTCCGGCATGAGCCGCAGCACCGCGAGCAGTCCCTGTACCGTAGGGTTGGCGGAAAGCCGACCGCTAAGATTCATCCTTTCCTCCCAATCGTCCTGAGGCATTGCCTCGGGACGAACCATCGGCAGTCGACCCTACAATTGGTCCTTGATCTCCGTCCAAGCGGCAATCACGGTCTCGTGCCAGCCCTTGCGATATGCGGGCCAATACTCGTCTAGATTGACACCGGCATTGCCTGCAGCCTCCTCGCGGCTCCGATACCGGGGAGTCAACTCAAAGGATTTCGGACGAAAGGCGCGAGCATAAAAGTCATCCAAGGTTATCTCGGAGCGTCCCCTGAACAGTCCGTTGAAAAAGGTGGCATCGAATGCTGAGTCATTGAACGATCCAGGGTTGATACCCGGTTCCCACGCGCCGTAGCGGCGAATCTCCTCCAGCAGCGCTTCCTCCTCCAGCCAGTGCGCCGCATCGCCCGCTCCGTCCTGGTAAGCGGCGGATTGGCGTTGTTGCTGATCGCGCAGCCGGTCCAAAACACGTTGGGTGTTGACGCGCCCGGGTGCTTGATTCGCCGCCTCCAGCTTCTGGATCGCCTGACGCATGGCCTGGGCGCAGATCTGGGAGAGGTTAAGCGCCTCCCGGTAGCGCGGCAGCATCTCCGCCAGGTCGTCGGGGATGTAGACGTTCACCTGGGGCATCGGCTCGCCTCCCGATATGCGCATATCTATATGCGCATATTTTGCGGTAAAAGCGCGGAAAAGTCAAGGGCCAAATCCATCGAACAACCACCGCCTGTTCAGGGCCGAGCCGGCGGTAGTGACGCGTACAATGTGGTCCTGATCGTGTGCATTCGCAATGGAGAAGGCGCCCCTTGGACGATCCGGACCCTACCCTGGCCGCCTATCTTGCCCGGCAGATTCCGGTGGCATGGGGATCGGTGGTTTGGGGCAAAGACGGCGAAGAGCGCTGGCCGTTGGATATAACGGGCTACCTCACTTCGGAAATGCCGCCGTTGGCGTATGTCACCTCCTTGCGAGCCGTTGTCCTGCGCGATGACGCAGTGCTCGCGATGGAAGACGACGACGGTCTGCACATCCTGCCCGGCGGTCGGCGTGAGGCGGGTGAGGCGATCGAGGAAACGCTGCGACGGGAGGTGTTGGAGGAATCCGGCTGGACGCTGCGCCTCGGTCCGCTCCTTGGCGTCACGCACTTTCGCCACCGTGGTCCTGAGCCGTCGCTCGCCGTCGATTCGCCATATCACTATCCATATCCCGACTTCCTGAACCTGGTCTACGTGGCCGAAGCAATCTTCTATGACCACGACTTGCTGCTGCCCAATGCTTTCGAACAGCAACCGTACCGGCTGCAACCCCTGGCAACGTTGGCGCTGGAGCGACTGGACGCCGGGGCTCGCGCCTACTTGGCGGCGGCGCTCCGCCAACGTACGCAGGGAAATCGTTAGGTGCGGTTCCTGTTCTTCATGCTTCTCCAATGACGTTAAGGCTGCGTTTATGCTGCCGACGGGCCCAGGCGCAGACGAGCGCGCTGATATTCCGGCAAGGTGGTCCAGAATGGCTCTGGTTCCACTTGCTCCCACTCGCTCAAGATCGGCTGACGCCGCTCCGCATCCCATTCCATCCAGAAACTAAAGACACGCCCGCTGGCATCTAATACAGAGCCGCTCATTGTTTCCACGGCTTCTTTGGACTGTGGAAGTTCGAAGAACGTGCCCTCGCCGACGACAAAGAACAGGGCGTAGGCGCCGGGTTGTAGCCCGCGATCCTGCAGGAGTTCGTCAAGGACCTGCCGGCCCGCGGTTTCGACGCCGGACTTCTCTGCTGCAACCATCGTTCCTTCTACCTTCGGTAATCCGAAATCGGAAGGTTGCGCACATAATGTTCCGAGCAGTAGAAGTGGGTCACGATCGTCGCCTCCCGTTCATCCACTACGGTTCACCGCTCCTGAGGCTCATCGAAGTACCCCACGCGCTCTTCCCTCGTTGCCCTATCTTGGTAGGTAAAGCGCTTCACCGCCCGGACCGTAGCACGGGCGCTGCGGTCGTAGTCCTCAACAGTCTCACGATGGAGAGCATAACCATGTTTGCGGAAATGCTTGGAGCGTTCATGGCTGCTCACCCATGGCGCTTGATCCGCCTGCGGCACACGTTACTCCCACCCGGCATGGTCCGACACAACTGTCGTCACGTCAAGACCCGAGCGGAAGTGATGAACTTTCCCAGAAGCTGGGGATGGCGCGGCGGGGAGGAGGCAGGTGAAGTGCCCGGCGGGCGCCCCCTCGTGTTGCTCCCTGATGCTTACCACCGCTCCCGCTTCACTTCCCAGTCCGGGAACCAGCGGCGCATGGTGCTGAGGTCGTCGCGGCGTTCGGAGGGGCGGGCGGCGGCGATCTCCGCCAGACGACCCAGGCTCTCCTGGTTGAGGGTGACGCCGAGACCGGGACCGGGCGGAACGGGCAAGGTGCCGTCCGTGAAAGTGAAGGTCTCGTTGACCACATCCCAGCCCTGCTGCCAGGGATAGTGCGTGTCGCTGGCGTAGGTCAGCGCGGGAACGGTGGCGCCGGCTTGGATCATTGCCGCCATGGAGATGCCGAGATGGGAGTTGGAATGCTGCGACGTGCCGATGCCGAAAATACTGCCGATCTGGCCGCACTGCTTCATCGCCCAGAGGCCGCCCCAACCGTGGTGGTCGGCCAGCACGACCTGCACGGCGTCCTTGGCGACGCCCTCCGGGAACTGTTTGAACCCGACGAGGCACATATTGGTCGCCATTGGGATCTCGGTGTGCCGGCCAACCTCGGCCATGGCGTCCATACCTCGCACGGGATCTTCGTAGTACTCCAGGCCGATCTCTTCCAACTGCGGCAGCAGGCGTAGCGCCGTCTCCACCGACCAGCCGGCATTTGGATCGATCCGCAGCAGATAGTCGGGGCCGAAGCGCTCGCGGAGCAGGCGGAGGGTGCGCACTTCCTCGTCGGGCGGCAGCGGCCCCGCCTTCAACTTGAGGGAGCGGAAGCCGTACCGGCGCACGAACTCCGCCGTCTCCTCTACCATCGCTTCGGGCGTCAGTACTTCCGGCGTAAAGCCATACATGCCGATCGCACCCTCCGGTTGCGGCGTCCCCGCCGGCGTCTCCAACCAGCCATCGGGAGTGGCAAACTTGTAAAAGAGATAGGCGGAGAACGGGACGCGATCCCGCACCGCACCGCCGAGCAGGTCGGATACCGAACGACCGGTGGCTTTTCCGACAGCATCGAGACAGGGGATCTCAAAGGCCGACCAGAGGCGCGGTGAGTCGGGAAACAGTTCCCGCAGCCGCTCGGTGTGATACGGGTTGAGGCCGATGACCTTCGCGGCGGCGGCGTCCAGCTCCTCCTTGAAGCGGGTTCCGCCGGGCATCTCGCCCAGGCCGGTCACCCCTTCGTCGGTGTGCAGTTGCAAAATGACGCGCACGGCGTAGGGCTCGTGGACGCCGTTGACGTTGCGCAGCGGCGGATCGGGCACAGCAACGACCGTCGTGTCAATTTTGGTTATTTTCATGTTCAAACTCCCTGGCGTGGCCCTTGCCACCGTATCGCGGCCGCGCCATCATAGCGCACGCGCTCGCCCCGATTGAACAGGCGCCGAAAGGATCGACAGCATGCCGGTCGCGCTGCAATCCGGTTACCACATTTGCCTGGCCACGGCCGCCGACATCCCGGCGATCACGGCCATGTATCGCGCTGACGGCCTGCACCATGCGCAGGGGGATCCGGCGCGGGCGTCGTACTATTACGCCACCGTGCGGTCGCTTGGCGGCAAAGTGCTGGTGGCGATAGACGGCGATCAGGTGATCGGCCATCTGGAGTTGCTGCTCTGCCAGGAAGCGCCGCCGCTGGGTCGCTACGGCTACCTGGAGGCGCTGGAGGTGCGGACTGACCGCCGACGACGCGGCGTGGGGCGCACCCTGGTAGACGCGGCCAAGGCGCTGACGCGAGCGGCAGGCGGCACGCGCCTGGAGACCGTGCCGGAAGACGCTGCCGCCTTGGCTTTCTACCAGGCCGCCGCCTTCCGTCCCGGCACGCCATATGTCGACCTGGACCTGGCGACCGCACCGGACGGACTATGTGGAGTTGCCCCCCTGGGATTGCCACTGCCGCCGGGCGCCCGCCCCTGGCGGACGCTGCGCCACGTCGCCGGGCGTCAGTACGCGGCCCCCTATTGCTGGGCGCGGGCTTACCTTGCCGACTGCTGGGACCTGCCGGAGGCGGAAGGTACCGGCGCCTGGCAACTCCAGGACAGTGAGGCGGTGGTACTGGCCGATCCGTGGCTCGTTCACCTCTTCTTGCCGTCGAGCCTCGCTCCAGAGAGCGACGACGCATGGCCGGCCTGGCAGGCCATGCTGGCGCTCCGCGCCGGAAGCCGCGAAGGCTACGTGCGAACCGTCGTGACGGCCGATCTAGCAGAGCGCCTCCGCCTCCTCGACCGCTGGCCCGGCTCTACCGCCGACCCGTTCACGCTATTGACCTGCCCGCTCGGCTCGCTTTCTGCGCCTCATATAACGTCGTCCGGTTGAATTGAAATGCTTGGCGTTTCATCGTACCTGAACGCGCCGAGGGTCTCGGTGCCGATTTTCCGGTCATCGTCCTAATGACTCGCCATCCAATCCATCGTTTCGGCGATTGCCCCTGCCAGGTCAAAATGGGGGCGATAGCCGGTCAGGTCTTCCAGCTTGCGGAGACTATAGATCCGGTGGCGGGCAAACGGCGCCTTTTCGGGCCAGCGGTGGAGGAACTCTTCCACGCTCATCGTGTCGCAGCGCAAGGGCACCCCGAGGCGGCGGGCGATGATCTCGTAGTAGACGCGGGTCGTCACGCAATCCGGGCCGGTGCAGTTGAAAACCTGACCGAAAGCGCTGGCCTTGCCGGCGATGTGGGCAATGCAGGACCCGACTTCCCGGTTGCGCACCGGCGCGATCAGCAGGAGCCCTTCACCAAGCAGTGTCAGGTCTGTCCCGGCGCGCAGATGGTCCAGCAACTGCTTGTCGCGGCCCGTTACCGAGCCCGTGCCCAGGACATTGCCTGCTCCCAGGATATGCGGGGGGCGCAGGGTGGTCGAGGGAAATCGCTGACTGCGCCAGGCCGTGTCCAGCACGGCCTCGCAGGCGAGCTTGCCAACGCCATAGCGCCGTTCCGTCTCTTTCGGCGCATCCTCCGTGATCGGGAAGGGACCGGCGATCGCCGGCGAATAGACGAAATCGGTGCTGATGAAGACATAATGACCGGTCCGCCCGGCGAAGGCGGCAACCGCTCCCTCGGCGTCCGCCTGTTGGTAGGCGGCGCAGTCGACGACCAGATCGAACTGCTCGTCGCCCAGCGCTTTCGCCAGCATCCCGTCCTGGGTGCGATCCGCCTGAATAAAGCGCACGCCGGACGCCTGGTTCTTCTTATTGCCTCGCCCCAGGGATGTCACCGACCAGCCCGCCGCCAGCAACTCGTCCACGATGCCGGAACCAAGAAACCCGGCTCCGCCGATCACCAACGCCTGTCCTGCCATGGGTGCTACCTCCTGGGCCCAATACGGTTTCGATAAGGCAAGGGAGCCGTAGCGGGAAGTCTACCAGGGCCGCCTACGCCGGGGATTTCGTCTGTCCAGGGGGCGAGGGCTCGCAGCGCCCGGTCGGGCCGAAGGTGGTCGCGTGAGCTCGATGACGAAGTTGCAGTGGCGATTGTCCCCGATGGGGTTAGCCGGCTATCGACCTTGGCATGGTAGCCCGGACGGATGCCGGAGCGTGTAGGGAGGTACGATTGCAGGAACGGAGTTGAACGCCTCAAGGCAGCAACGGAAGGACGGATGTTCGACACCCATATCGGCACAACTGCCGGCGTCTATCGCTTGACCGACGGCGGGGTCGTGTGCGCCGGTGATCAAGGACGAAGATACCCATTTCATCACCGGCCAGCCGCAGGTGGGGCGGGGCGGGCGGATCGCCGTCTCGGCCGATGGTGGGGAGACCTGGCGCCCGGCGGATGGCGGCCTCCCAACGCCGATGCCCGACATGGTGGAACTATTCGTCGCGGCGCCCGACGGCGCCGTTTGGGCCATCTGCTCCGGCGGCCGCCTGGTGCGCTCGGCGCCGGGGGAGTGGCTCTGGCGCTCAGCGTTGCCCGGTGATGCGGACGTGCGCGTCCAATCGATCGCCTTCGCGCCGCACGATTCCTGAGAGGCTCTGGAGCCGAGCGTCCGGAGTTCGCTACCCTGCTGGAAAGCGCTCATGGTCGTCATGACGAGACGACGCCGGAAAGGACCACGACGTGCCCGTTGCGTTCCTCGGCGACGATGACTTTCGACGCATCGTCGTCATCGGCAACACCGGCTCCGGCAAGACGACGCTGGCGGGCCAGGTCGCGGCCCTCCTTGGCGCGCCCCACGTCGAGCTCGATGCGCTCCACTGGGAGCCGAACTGGACCCCGCCGCGCGTTGACGCCTTCCAGGAGCGGGTGACGGCGGCGCTGGCCGGCCCCGGCTGGGTGGCCGACGGCAACTACGGCGCAGTGCGCGACCTTGTCTGGGGGCGGGCGGATACCATCATCTGGCTGAACTATCCGCTGTGGGTCAACCTCTGGCGGCTGCTGCGCCGTTCGCTCTGGCGGTCGCTCTGCCAACCGGAACTTTGGAACGGCAACCGGGAGCGCTTTCGCACCCAGTTCCTCAGCCGCGATTCCCTCTTCGTGTGGGCACTCAAGATCCATCGCCGTCGCCGGAAGCAGATTCCCGAACTGCTCGCCAAACCGGAGTACCATCGCCTTCGCCGCCTGCAGTTCTGCTCGCCCGGCGCGACGCGGCACTGGCTCGCGGACGTGCAACAAAGGGCGAGCGACGAGAATCGAACCCGGCAACGCCCCCATGCAACGGTAGGGAGAGCGCCATGGATCTCAGGCGGTTCTGCCGCTTGACCGCCGATGCGAAAGCCGAGAGCAGGGGGACGTCGCGCAGCAAACGGCCCTCCTGACAATCGAACTCACAGTACTGCCGCTGGAGGAGATCGTCGACTTCCATCGTCTGGTAGACGAGCGGCTGGCAGAGTCGTACACCTGAGACCTCTGGGCGGCAGCCTACCTCATCAATGGCGGTTGTTCGGATGACGGCTTCGACTACTTCCGCGGCTGGCTGATCGCTCAGGGTGAGCACGTGTACGCGGAAGCCCGACGCGATCCGCAGACGCTGCTCGACGTGGCGAAACCGGGCGGGGAGTGCGAAGCGATGCTCTCCGTCGCGCCTTGGGAGGAGGAGACGGTAGCCGCCAGGTATCCGCGCCTCGCAGCGAAGTTCGCGCCGTACCTGCAGTGAGCAGCCGCTCCGCGCCGCTTGCGATGAGCACTACTAAATGGAGACAAGTCAAGGTGGAGATATTCAGCTGGCGTCGGCCTGTCAGCGACGACCGATCGGCGCGGGATCCCTCCCGGGGGAACGTGGAACTCCCTGACCAACATCGATTCCGGTCGCCGGCTGGGATTAGGGTCAGACCGAAGGGTGGCGTACACTGGCTGGGCAATGCCGAGCCACAGAGGAGATGAACAGCGATGCCGAAAGTCACGAGCCTCGGGCACGCGGGCCTGTACGCCCGGAACCCCCAACACCTGGCGGCCTTCTACTGCGATCTGCTGGGACTGCGGGTCGTGGCGGCGGAGCCAGACGGCAGCAGCAGTTTTCTTGGGGCGCAGCCGCCGGAAGCCGAGCACCACGATCTGGCCATCTTCAGCAACCCGGTGGACCGGCATCTCGCCTTTCGGGTCGCCTCGCTGGCCGACCTCCGGGTGTTCTATCACGCCGTCCAACAGCGTGGGCTGGTCGTGGAGGATGTCTGGAATTACGGCGTCGCGATCGCCTTCTATATCGCTGATCCGGAAGGCAATCGCATCGAGCTGTACTGGCCCACCGGCTTCGACTATCCAGGGATCTACGGAGTCCCCATCGACCTCGGGTTGACCGATGCGGAGGTGTTGGAGATACTAGAACGCGGAGTGCCGGAGTAAGTGGCCCGCATCCCTTCGCTCGTATCACCTCAATAATTCGTGGTGGTGAGGGTCAAGAGGAGTTCCAGGAGTCGGCGAGGTGGAGTGCTGGGGCGCGGCGGGTGATGAGGGAGGCGAGGGACGGGCGCTGCGGCGCGCCGGAGAGGCGGTCTTGGAAGTAGTGATAGAGGCTCACGCCCAGCTTCGTCGCGGTAGCGGCCAGGGTGCCGAAGGTGTCCCAGGCACGCAGGCCGTCGTCGGTGCGCGGGCCGAAACTGACATCGCGCTTGCGCACCCGCGCCCGGGCCGCCAGTTCGGCGGGATTGTTGTGCAGCGGCAGTTCGGGGTGGTCGAGGACCAAGAGCAAGCAGTCCCGCTTGGCGCGGGTCTTGGCGATACGATCATCCCAGGCGGAGTAGCCGGTGACGGTGCTGAACAGGTCGTCAAAGCGGGCGGCGAGCTGTCCCCGCTCCTCGGGCGTCGGGTCCTGGCGATAGGCCAGGAGCTGACGGTAGTACGTCCAGTAGTCGCGGCGGAAGTCGGTGAGCAGGGTCCGGAAGTGGGGCACGGAAGGTTCCAGCTTGATGTAGTGGCGGCCGTCGTGGACCCAGCACAAGCCGATCTGCTGGGTGAGCCAGGTGAACTGGGGCGCATCGTCGCAGACCAGCACCTGCACCACCGGGAACTCCAGTTGGGCGTGATAGGCCGCCACCGCCGTCGCGTCTAGCACCCACTTGCGCTGCTGCGGCCCGATCCCCGGCACGCCGGCCGCGAGGAGCCGGTCCAGCGCCGCCTCGTCCAGGTCTCGCTCGCCGCCGGCCTGCGCCGCCACGACCCCGGCGAGCCCATGCCGAATCCATTTGGCCAGCCCCACCTGCTCCAGATAGCCCAGCGCCTCCCGGTTGAGCCGAAAGGTCCGCTGCTGCCGGTCCCGCAAGACATCCAAGGCGCTGAGGCGATCCTTGCCCGGCGTGGTGTGGTAGGCGCTGGAGAGGGGATTGCCCACCACATGGCAGTGCTGGTTCCGCCCATCGAGGCGCGTCGGCGTCTCGTCCACGTGCTGCCACGGGCTACTCGCCAACCCCGCCCGGTAGATCGCCTCCGCCTCGGCGTGCCAGTCGTCCTGCCCCTTGACCACGAGGTTGGACACCTGTCCGGCGGAGATCACCAGCCCCACATCCGCGAATAGTCCCAAGATCTTCGCCTCGCTCATCTGGCCGCCGTAGTACAACGCCAGTGCCAGACTCTTCACCCCCGGCCCGAACTGCCCCTGGTAGCCCGGTGGCAACGGCGCCAGATACGTCCGTCCGGTGGAGCGGGCGTCCCACTGCTCCTTGCGAAAGCGGATCGTGTCGGCCCGGAACACCACGTCCTGCACCACGACGTCCTCATAGCCCTTGCGCACCGCATCCGGCGGGAGCGTCCCAGGGTCCAGACGCAGCACCTGCTCCCGCGTGATGGTCAACCGCGCCTGCTTGACGCCCTTGCGGTGCTCCCGGGACTCCCGTCGCTCC
>JBPCLN010000115.1:0-14655 GCA_051003235.1 Chloroflexota bacterium
CGGGCGCCTTCATCAGACTCGTTACCGTCTCATTCACGACGACACCCCACTATCCTCTTCCCTGCGGCGTGGCCTGCATCGTGGCCAACAGTGCGCCAAAGTGATCGATTGCTGCCCAGTACTCGCCGGCCGCCATTGCCTTTTGGCCGGCGGCACGAAGCGTCGCGCTATCGTCCGACGTAGCGAGCGCCGGTTGTACCTCCACCGGTGGGGACACAACAGGCGAAGTGGGCTCGTCCACGGCAGTGGTCTCGGCGGCTGGTCTCGCCGGGGCCTGGCCGGCCTCGGCCGGCGCCGCGCCCTCCGGACGGGCAGCTGCTCCCCACTCGTCGGCAGCGATCGCCGACACTGCTTTGACGGGGGGTGTCATCTCCGCTGCATCCGCCGCCGGTTGAGCTACGGTGCTACCTTCGTCACTGATCCTTGGTGATTGGCAGGGGTCCGGCGTAGTCCATTGGGCGAATTCGTCACGGGTGGGCGCGGACGGCGTGATTGCTGTTTGCCGCTCGCTTGCCTGGCTGACAGCGTCCGCCTCCTCGCCGCCGGCTTCTCCAGCCGCCTGGGTCACGGACCATTCCGCCACCGGCGCTACCGATGCTTCCTGGTTTGAAGCGGCAGCAATCTGGTCGTCGTGTTCAACGGGTGTAGGCGGCGCTTCCACCTTTGCCGGGCGCATGGCGTCTTCAAACTCACGTGCCAGCGTATCGACGTCACCGAGAAAGCTCGGCGTCGCTGGGGCATTGGCCGGCTCCGGCTCGGTGGCGAACTGGGGCGGCGGCGGTACCTCCGCTTGACCGGAGTGCTCGCCGGCAGGCGCTTCCGGCGTGGTCAGCGCAGCCTGCCGCAACCACTGCGGCCACACTTCTTCCAGCTCTGGAATCAGGCGGTCGAGAGGCCGTATCTCGCGCCGGCCATCCCGGCCGACGACCTCCTCGTCTTCTTGCCATGCTACCAGCTTGGGTGATGCCGGGAGGTCGTCGGCGTCGTAGCCGAGGGTCGTCATTTGCCCGCGCAGCCAGACAAGGGTTTGCCCCTCCGGGTCGAGAGCGGCAAGATCGGCGCCCAAACCGGCCGTCTGCTCGCCTGGAAGCAGATAACGCAAAATCGTCAGTGCCTTCAGGCAATCCGGGCTGAGGTCAAGCAACTGCCGGCACACGTTCTCACTACCGCGCCGATCGCCGCCGAAGAGGCGCGCGACGGCCTGGACGACAAGTTGATCGAGTCGCTCCGGTTCCTCCTGGAGGGCCCGTTCGGCCGTCACATCGGCCTCCTCGTATTCGCCGGCCAGCAGACGGGCGTGGGCGACGCGGGCATTCGTAAAGGGCGTATCCACCACGTAGCCGGCCTGCGCTTGTAAACGGCGCAACTCCGCCTGCACGCTCTGGCTGTTCTCACCAACCTCCAAAGCGCGGACGAGACCGGCCACAGCAGTCGGCAGGTCATGTTGTTGCTCGGCGGCATCGGCCAGACCTTGATAGGCCCGTGGATCGTCCGGCAAGGCACTCGCCACCGCTTCGAAGCAACTGCGCGCCTGAGGCACATAGCCGCTTTCGACGAGAATGTGCCCGAGCAGCCAGTAGCCTTCAACCCAGCGCGGAAAGTGCAGCAGGGCGCGCCGACAGGCATCGGCCGCCCGCGCCAGATCCTCGCTGTCGATCGCCTCGCGTGCTTCAGCCGCCAGCATTGCTAGCTGTACTTCGGCCATGGCCCCTCCCTTGTAGCGCCGGAATAGTGCACCGTGACGGCAACAGTGACTTTTACCGGGACGTGCCCATCCCTGCTCGCTTCATAGTATGCTGCCGATGGCCTTCCGGTCAATCAGGGTACTGCCGGGCGGACATTCCCCTCATCCAGGCTAGGACCCGTCGTGAGCAGCCGAGCGACTTGCCCGTGTGGATTGGCCAAGAGCAGCCGGGCGGCGCGCTGCGCCACCTGATTAGCGTCTTCGTCTCCTGCCACGCCGATGGACCAGAGCGTGGCGCGTTCCCGCACTCGAAGCGCATGAAAGCCGAGCCGCGTTGTCAACAGGCGCTGCATCTGCCCTGGTTCCGGGTCGGCGCGATCCGCCACAAGAAGGGCGCCCCACTGCCGGGTGACAGACGGCTGCGGAGGTTGAGCGGCCGCCAATTCGCCGGCCCACCAGCGCCCGCGATGCTTGTTGTAATTGACCAATACGTCCGTCGCCAGCAAGCGATCGGCAACGTCCTGCGCTGCGCCTGCGTCACCAACCTCGAAGCCCCAGCACACCTCGCGGCGCAACTCCACCAGTTCCGTCAGTCCCGCCTGACGCAAGGCGCGCCGGGCGGAGACCGCCGTGGTGTCGGGGATGATGAGCCGCACCGCCAGCGCGATTAGCATCGTGCTGCCGCCGCCCGCCGGGTGGCGATGGAAGCTGCCAGTGAACGGAAGATGCCGTGCGCCGGCGCCGGGAGCGTCAGGCGATCCGGTCGCACCGTGAAGCCGGCCGGCCGGCGGTGTGGCGGATGCTGCCACCACCAACTGGCGCGCTCCGGATGCGGCATGAGGGCCATGACGTTGCCGGCGGCGTTGCAGACCGCCGCCGCTGCATACACGGAACCGTTCGGGTTGTCCGGATATTCCGTTGCCGGTTCACCATCAGCGCGGGCATAGACAAAGGGGATCTGCTGACCGGCCACTAACTGCTCCAACACGTCCGGCGCTTCCGTGATGAAACGACCCTCGCCGTGCGCCACCGGCAACTCGACGATCTCGCCCGCGCCAAAGGCGTTCGTAAAGGCAGTACGACCGGGAGGCGTCTGCAATTTGAGGCGAACCCAGGCGCAACGGTACCCCTGGTTGTTCGCCGCCAACGCCATACTGGGGCCATCGCCGTAACCCGGGACCAGGCCGGTCTCAATCAGTACCTGGGCGCCGTTGCAGATAGCGAGCACCGGCTTCCCGCGTCCCGCCTCCGCCGCGATCGCCGTCATAATGCCGTCCCGCGCTGCGATAGCTCCGGCGCGGACGCGGTCCTCGTAGGCCCAGCCCCCCGGCAGAATATAGCCATCAAATGTGTCGGTATCCAGCGACTGGTTCCAGCGCACCAGTTCCGCTTCCAGCCCCGCTAGCCGCGCCGCCCGCAGCGTTTCCCCTTCACAGTTCGTACCCGGAAACAGCAGCACTGCGACACGACCACTCACGCCATCACCGCCGGTACCGCCCCCAGCCAGGCGGATGCCAGTTCACGGACGTCCACGTCGAGTACCACTGTTTGGCCAAACTGCGCCTGCAAGCGCTCGCCCCCCGTGTTCCCGATCTCGATCGAATCCACTCGCTGGGCACGCAGCACCAGCTTAATCGCCGGGAGCAATTCCGGCACGGCCGCCACTACAAACCCGCCACCCTCGCAGAAGAGTGCCGCATCGGCACGCTCCGCGATGGCCGTCAGGTCCAGCTTTGCGCCCAGCCGGCCCTCGCCGCGCCCGCCAACTAGCATTTCCATGACGCAGGCAACCAGGCCACCATCGCTGATGTCGTGCGCCGCCAGGAGCAAGCGTTGCTCCGCCAATGCGATCACCGCCGCGTTGGCGCAGCGTTCCGCGGCCAGGTTGAGCGGCGGCAGGGCGCCGGAAGCGGTGTCGCGCACTGCTTCATAGGCCGAGCCGCCGAAGCAGGCAGAGCGTTGCCCGAAGAGCAGCAATACGGCGCCGGGCGTCGTTACCTGTATGCCGAGCGCTTTCGTATGGTCCTCCAGCACGCCGACACAGGCAATAATAGGCGAGGGGGGAATGGCCCGGCCGCTACCGGTCTGGTTGTAGAAGCTGACGTTGCCGGAGACAAAGGGGATGGGCGGGCCATCTTCACCCTGCGGGCCCAACGCGCGCGCCGCATCGCCAATGCCGCGCACCGATTCCGTGAAGGCCCAGAAGGCCGCCGGGTCGCTCGGGTCGCCCATGTTCAGGCAGTCGGTCAAGGCGCGTGGCGTCGCCCCGGTCGCGGCGACATTGCGAACCGCCTCCGCCACCGCCATCGCCGCGCCATGATACGGGTCAATTCGGCAATAGGACGGCGCGCAGTCGGTCGATAAGGCAACGCCGGCCGGGCAACCGGCAATGGGCGCCAGCACCCCGGCGTCCGCCTCGCCGGGTCGCAGGACGGTGTTGCCCTGCACTTCCTGGTCATATCGGCTGTAGATCGACGCCTTCGAGGCGACGGACGGGTGGGCTAGCACTCGCAAAGCGACGTCGTTAAAGTTCGGTAAGGGTGGCGGCGGGTCGGCGGACGGCGGCAGGGACAGTGGTACGGCAACCCGCTCGTAGCGGATGCCCCGGCAGACGGCGGCAATTGGCGCGTCACAAACGGTCTCACCGCCCGCCGTCAGTACATACCGGTCATCCGCCCGCGTGCGTCCGACCACCCGCGCCTGGGCTGCTTCCGCCGCCCCAGGCAGATCAAACTGTTCGTTGTAGATCGCCAACAGGGTCGGCGTGAAGGCCGGCGGCACTACCCACAACATACGCTCCTGCGTTTCGGCGCAGGCGATGACCTGCGGCGGTAACTCCAGCAGCGCGACGTGGACGGCGTCCAGCGCCACCTCCACACCGATGCCGGCTGCATCGCCCATTTCCGACGATGTGCAGCAAATTCCCCCTGCTCCCAGGTCCTTAAAACCCACCTCCAACTGTTGACGGCGCACTTCAGCGAAAACGGCCTCCGTCCCCCGGATGATGACGGATTTTAAGAAAGGGTCGGGCACCTGCACGGCGCCTTTCTGGGCCTCTTCGTCGCCGTCGCCCAGAATGCCGGAGGAAAAGGCTGCCCCGCCGAAGCCGCTATAGTCCGTTGCCTTGCCGACCAGCACAACGTCCCAGCCAATCGCCCCTGCAGGAATCCGGCTATGCACGATCTGGTCGGCGCGTACCAGGCCGAGGCAGACGACATTAACCAAACAGTTGCCGTCGTAGCCGGCGTCCCAGTACACATCACCGGCGATATTGGGCACGCCAACGGCATTACCGTAGCCGGCCACGCCGGAAACGACGCCATCGGCGATGTAACGTACGGTGGCGGCGTGAGCGCCGTTGGGGTTGCCGAAACGCAGTGCATCCGCCAGCGCAATGACGCGCGCGCCCATGCACAGCACGTCACGAATGATGCCGCCAATACCCGTGGCGGCCCCTTCATAGGGCACCACCTGCGAGGGATGGTTATGCGACTCGTGACCGAAGACGATGCCCCAGCGATGGCCCTCCCACGTACATAACTCCACGATGCCGGCGTCCTCTTGCGGCCCCTGGATCACCCACGGGGCGGCGGTGGGAAGCCGGCCCAGGTGCGTACGGCTGCTCTTATACGAGCAATGCTCACTCCACTGGGTGTTGAAGATGAACAACTCGGTCAGGGTCGGCTCTCGCCCGAGCAACCGGCAGACCTCGCGCGCTTCGCCTACGGTCAGGCTGACGCCCAACTGGCGTAGGAGCGCGCCCATGTCGGTATCACTGCGGTCGCCGAGGCTAAGCAGACGCATCGGCCCTCGTCAGGCGTGCCAGGATGTCGAGATACCGGCGGCTGGTCTGTTGCACCACCGCGTCCGGCAACTCTGGCGCGGGCGGCGTCCGATTCCAGCCCGTACCGCTAAGGTAATCACGCAACGGCTGCTTGTCGAAGCTGGGAATAGCGATATCCACCGCATAATCCTCGACTGCCCAGAAGCGTGACGAGTCCGGGGTGAAGGCCTCATCGATCCAGGTGAGCCGACCGTCGATCCAGCCGAATTCGAACTTGGTGTCGGCAATCAGGATACCGCGCTCCGCGGCAATGGCGCTCGCCGCCACATAGAGACGCAAGGTGGTGTCGCGCAGCGCCGCCGCCGTACTGCTGCCGACCAGCTCCACCAGCTCCGGATAGGTCAACTTGCGATCGTGGCCGCTGTCCTCTTTCGTCGTCTGGGTAAACAACGGGTCGGCAAATTTGGCGTTCGCACGCAGCCCGGCGGGGATTGCGGCGCCGCCGATCGTGCCGTGCGCCGTGTACTCATCCCAGGCGCTGCCCGTGAGGTAGCCCCGCGCCACACATTCCACGGCAATCCGTTCGGCCGGCCGGCAGACCATCGTCCGGTGGGCCAATCCCGCAGCGTACGGCTGTGCGGCGGGAGGAAACGCCTTGCTGTCCGTCGTGATCAGATGATTGGGGACGAGCGACGCCAGGCGCTGGAACCAGAAAGCCGAAAGCTCGGTGAGCACCCGTCCCTTTTCCGGGATCGGCGTGGGCAGTACCACATCGAAGGCTGAGACCCGATCGGTGGCGACAAGGAGGAGCGTGTCATCGCAGCGATAGATATCGCGCACCTTGCCACGCGCGACTAGCGACAGCCCCGGCAGTTCTGTCTGCTGCACCGCCTGGCCTGCCATTCCGGTACCCATCCTTCAGCGCTGGCACGCTACGTGCCGTACCACGGTATATGGAATACTACCGGAAATCGTTAGCGGTTTGGGCGTTGCGGAGAAGCGAATGGCGCGCCTGTGCTTGGCCGTCGTAGCAATTGGCTGCCTGGCGTTCGTCGCGGCAAGCCAATCCGCGCGTTTCAACGCCGACCTCTCCTCGCCTTCGCTCGTCCGTTCGCTGGCAACCGACTATGTGGCGGTGGACACCACATTTGGCGGCATTACCAATCCCTACACCATCAGTGCCGTGCTCCATCGCCAGGATCCGCCGCCCCCATCCATGGGATTTGTCATTCGAGCACCGGCGCTGACGATAGCGAAAGCCGCCGATGGCATTCGCTATGCTCAGGAAGCAGAATCGGCGGTGACGGCCCTGGGCGCCACCGCCGAATTGGCGCCCATTCGGGTCGAGTTGCTGCACAGCTATCGCGACGTCGAACGTGCATGGCGGATGGAACAGGTAGTGGAACTAAACAGCACTCCCAACGGCATCGTGTCGGTCGGTCATGGCGTGGGTGAGGCGCCATCGGTCCAGTCGGCGGTGGACATCAGCGTCATGACGATCCGTCAGGCCCAGTCCCTTCACGATCAAGCGATGGCAGCGGTTGCAGTACTGAGCGGCAAGGAACCGGCCGGTCCGTCCACGAGCCGGCGCCAACAGGCTCCAGCGCGTTCGTTCAGTGTTCTTGATCATCCGTAGCAACGCATTATTCAGATCGCGAAGTAGGCTGAAGCGTCAACTGAGGGGGAGGCATTTCCGTGGCACCGCAAACAGCACCGCCGGCCCCGACCGGTCTTCTGGATATCATTCGGCAGGCCGGTGAGTCCTTGCGAGCGGCTTCCGGCGCCGACATCATCACCCTCTACCTATTCGATTCGGAAACGCGGCAGTATTTCGCGCCGGTTGCCCTCGGCATCCCCGAAACTGACCTGGCCGGCTCCATACCCGACATGCAGGACCAGTTAGCTCGCTACGATGCGGACCTGGCCCAGGGCAAGGCGCCGCAACAACTGCGGCCGGCCGATTACGGCCCGAACGTCTGGCTCACGGTGAGCCAGCAACCCCTGGTCGTCCCCGATACCGTAGCCGATCTGAACACCAGTTTTGTGCGCCGTCACCGGATCCGATCAATCGTTGGCCTGCCCCTGCTCGCCGGCGGCATCTTAATCGGCATTCTCTATTTGGATTTCGTGAGCAAGCAAGAAGGCGATTCTCAAGAGCCCGTCCCGGCGTTGGAGGGCGAAGCGCTGGCCCAATTGCAGGAGCGGTCTGCCGAGGCCGGGCAGGCAATCCAGCAAGCACGGCAGGCCGAGGAGCGAGCAGCGTTCGTTGCCACGGCCCATCTCGCCACCCACCTCACCGCGGCAGCCGTCGGCGGCGGCACGGCGAGCCGCGGTCTCCACGAAGAACTGGCCGATGCCCTTATCCACCTGTTGGAGGTGACGAACTTCGACGCCGCCCTCGTTTACCAGGCGCAGCGCCCCGGCCACCTGGATCTCATCGCGCAGCACGGCATTGCTGGTGCGCCGGTAAGCCTGGCGCTGGAGGAGCGAGAAACAGCCCCTGACGCCAGCGCTACCGGGTGGGATCCCCAGAACGATCCGCAATTGCAACGTGCTACGAGCGCCGACGGGCTGACGGTAGCCCTCGCGTTGCCCCTGCATGTGGTAACGCAACCGCCGGTCCGGACTACGCCGCGGGCAGGCGTCGCCACGGTCGGTTGGTTACTGATCTTGAGCCACGACCTCCTGGCCTTCCAACGCCGGACGCCGGCCACGCGCTTGTTGTTAGAGTCCGCCGCCGAGCTGATTGCCGGCGCTCTTGCCGGCGAAAGGCTATTCCTGACCTTGGAGCATGCCAATCGTGTGCTGGGCGCCTTAGGTCGCCTGAGCGGCGCCATGTTGCAGCCAGGAGCCACGCGACAGCAGGTGCTCGACGCTGTTGTCCGCCATCTAATCGATCCCGAAATCCCGGAGTTTGCTTTCCAGTTTGCCACCATCTTTCTGCTCGCTGATGCTCCGCCAACGGATGCGCTTGCGCCCCTCAGCGTACGCATGGCGGCCGGCGCCACCGCCGACGAACGCATCGACGCTCGACCGCTCGGGACACCGTCCTCACCGGGGACGGCGGCGATTCGGGTTCCCAGTTGGGCCCAGCTCCCGAATCGTGTCCTTGGTCCTGACGATGTCCTTACCTATGTCGCACGCCAGCGGCAGATCGTCATCGTTGGCCCCCTCGGGGAAGAGCGTGACGGTGAGCAACCGGAATACCTGACCGAAGGCTATCCGCCGGAGCAGGTTGCCATGCGTGAGGTCCACGCGGTCCACGCCGATGGGAGCACGGGCGCCACCGTGCCTGCCGTGCTCGTCAGGGGCCAGGGTGATGCCGGTCGCCAGGGGCCAAGCGAGGAGCCGGAGCACCCGTTCACGCTCGACGCGGAAATCTTTGACGCCAGCAGGCACGGCGACCTCCTACGCATCTTTCTGCCGTTTGGGATCACCGCGGCGGCACGGGCGAATGGGGTGCTGGAAGTGGGGTATCATCGGGCGCAACGCCGGACCATCGAGCGTACCCAGGTGGAAGCGTTGCGGGCGGCGGCGGCTCAGGTAGCGGTGGCCGTGGAAACCGCCCGCCTCTATGAAGAAACCAAGCGCCACGCTGAGCAACTGGAAATCATCGCCGACGTCAGCAAAGCAATGGCATCGTCTATCGACCTGGATCAGACGCTGCGTATCGTGGCGAAGTGTTTGGAGCGTTCTGTTGCCGCCTCCTTCTGCCAGATCGCCCTGTATGAAGAGGATGGCTCCGCCTGGTACGGCGCCGCGGCGTCGGTAGATGAAGCGCTCTGGCGTCGCCAGCGTGGCGAACGTTCGGAAGGATCATTCCTCTTCGACCTCCTGGAAACCCGGGCGCCGCTCGTGGTCGCAGACGCCCAGGACCAGCCGTCCGTCAATCCTTACTATGCCCGGCTCTTTGGGATCCGCTCCCTGCTGGCGCTCCCCCTAATCGCCCGTGGCCATCCGATTGGCGCCGCTATCCTTGGCCAGCGCGACGACGTCCGTACCTTTACGCCGGAGGAGGTGCAGCGCGCCGAAGGGCTCTCGCACCAGGCGGCCATCGCCATCCAGAATGCGCGCACCTATGCCTCAGCCGAAGAAGACCCGCATATCCAGCGCGACGTTGTCCTGGTCGGCTTCGGCGAATGGGGACATAAGGCCTACGAGCATCTTCTCACGCTCAAGCAGTTCTTCAACTTCAAGATCCATATTGTGGAACGCGACACGCCGGGTCGCCGCCAGGTACTGGAGAGCAAGGTCGCCGAGATCGTCGAGGCAGGCGATGCGGTGTACTGGGACAGTGCCAACTTGCCGGGACGGGAGCAACTGCGCCGGGAACTGGAATCAAGTTGTTATGTCATCACCTACATTGCCACCCCGGCCCCTACCCACCTGGCCGTATTAGCCCAGTACTACGACCTTAGCAATATCGTCGTGATTGAAAAGCCGCTCGGCGCCCCGGTCGAGGCGTACCGCGAGTTTCTGGATTCGGTCGAAGCCGGCGTGCAGATTGTGGCCGCCGACCATTACTACTTCAAGCTGGAAGTACGCCTGCTCCACCTTCTCCTCACGGAGGAACGGACCCTCAAATCCTTCCTGGACGATGTCGAGGAGATCGAGATTGAGCTGATCGAAGAGCGCCCACTCAGCGGCGCGGCCGTCGACATTGGCATCATCGAAGACATGCTGCCGCACGCCTTCGCCATCGTATCGCTCTTTACCCCCATTGACCGTATCCAATTCGACGCTCAGGATCCCGTGACCATCGCCCGCCAGGAACCACCGGATGGGTCACGGGAGACCTACGCGCGCATCTGCGCCACCTTTCCACACCGCAACCGCAACGTCCGCCTCGTCATCGATGTCGGGAAGGGCGTCGAGAACTCCAAGTGGATAAAGCTGGCCGGAGAGAAACGCCTTGGCGGCCGGCCCGCCTTCTACAAGTTCGATTTCGCCGCCGGCCAGGCCATCGATGGAACCCAAACCAACCTGCGTGCCGCCACCCGCGCCATTCGTCAACCAGGCGTGCCGGATAATGCCCACCTGACCATGCTGCGCCACGTCATCGAAAAGCGCTATCCAGCGGTCGGCATCCTCGCCATTCGCGAGGCCATGCGCTCAAATCAGCGGATCGGCGAACTGGCGGATTTGGCGGCCGACCTGCTGGCGAAGAACGAGTGGACGAGCTACCGCCAGGGCCAGCGACCCCAGTTCCCCGATCACCGCGTCCCACGGCAAATGGATGAAACTCGGCAGCAGCGGGCAAAAGACCAACGGGTGGGCTGACGAGCCCTCTCTCTGCCGCGGACGCCCCTACCCGCCATCCTTCGCAGGCGCGGCCTTCGCCCGGCGGAGGAGGGCGTTGCCTACCATCACGCCCATGCCCTTGCCATGCAGCGGCATGCGCCGGCGCTCCGCCTCCTGCCGACGTTGCCGACGTTCGGCGCGCGTGTACTCATCGGCGCGCTCGCGCTCCGGCCGATCTACGGTCTCCACGGATCACTTCCCTCTGCTCTGTCGTCTAATAATTGTAACTGGTAGGCCGGCGCATGCGCCTGTGCTACACTGCCACGAAAGTATGGACCATCCCTTCCGTGGCAATCCGCCGTCACGATGCCCGATGTTAAAGATATATGGACGAGGATAATGGCTGACGCGCAACACGAATTTGGTGTAGCAACGCGACTGGATGCGGACGCCCTGGGTGAGCCAGGCCAGCGAACCTTCCGCTTACTGGTACGCTCCGGCAGTTCTTCAGCGCTGATCTGGATCGAAAAGCAAGAGCTTGTCGCCCTTGCCATCGCAATGGAGCAGGTGCTGGAGCAGGTGGCGCCGGGAGAAGTGGCCGGTGCAGAAACGGTCCTCCGAGCAGGTCCCGTGCAAGACTTCCCGCTCAATCCCACCCTCGAATTCCGCGTCGGGCAGTTGCAACTGGGCCACGATTCCGTCAACGAACAATTTGATCTCATCGCCAGCGATGTCGAGCAAATGGAAGATGGCCCGCCGCTGCCAACGCTCTCCGTGCGCCTACCGTACCGTTTGGCCGGTAGCCTCTGCCAACAGGTCTCCGCGCTTTCGGCGGCAGGTCGTCCCCTCTGTCCCCTCTGCGGCCAGCCGATGGGGCCGGAGGTCCATAGTTGCCCCCTTTCCAACGGCCACATTCACTGAGGAGGGTCGTGCAAGATGGCGCTGCCTTCAAGTGGACCGCCCGCTCCTAATGTTGTGATGCAGTCGCACGATATCCAGCTTGATGGGCAGCGCATCCACTACGTTCAAGCGGGTGCGGGGCGCCCAGTGCTGCTCGTGCACGGCATCGCCGCCTCGCTGTTCGACTGGCACCGCAATATTCCGGCGCTGGCGGAGCACTTTGCCGTCACCGCAGTCGATTTGCCAGGCTTTGGTGATAGCGATATCCCCCGTGGCGGGCTCGGGATTACCGACGTCATGCCGTTCCTGGACGCGTTCCTTGATGCGCTCCAGATCCAATCGGTGTCCCTCGTCGGGAATTCAATGGGCGGCCTGATCTGCGGCCACTACGCTATCCTCCACCCAGCGCGGGTAGAGCGGCTATTGATGGTCGATCCGGTCGGCTTGGCCCGCGATTTATCCATCCACTTCCGCCTGCTCTCTGTGCCCTTTTTAGGTGAATGGGCGCTCCGACCCTCCGGGAACGCGGGAATAGTCGCCGCCCGTGGCCTCTTTTACGACCCCGCGCTCGCCCCAGCGGACTGGGTGGCCGATAAGATTCGTGATCGGGGGGCGCCGGCGCGCTCCTTTCTGCTGCAGTCATTGCGTCGTGGGACCAGCGTCTTCGGCCTGCGGCGCAAGATCGTCATGCTCGATGGCCTGCGCCGCACCCAGATCCCGACGATGATCATGTGGGGCGCGCACGACCAGGTGGTACCCGTCCGCCACGTGGAGCTGGTCAAAGCGCATCTGCCGAGTGCGCAGGTCCACGTCTTTCCCACTGCCGGCCATGTGCCGATGTTGGAATGCCCGGAGGAGTTCAACCGGCTGGCCATCGCCTTCCTGGCGCGTTAGATGTCGCCGTAACCGACCTTTTGTAGGAAAGCGCGCGCAATGACAGCATGGCCGGGCGCGTGGGGATGGACGCGATCTGGCGCCCAATAGGCCGAGGGCTGGGCCGCCAACGCTTCGTCGAAGGCTGCCTGGGTCGGGACGACGATGGCGTCATAGTCGTGCGCCAGCCGGTGAATCACCGGCAGATAGCGATCGATGGTCGCCCGGAACGGATCAGCGCGGTCACTTTCGATCACATAGGGTTCCATGAGGATCAGCCGGGCCTGCGTTGCCTCCCTGGTGCGGCGCAACAGCCGCTCGTAGGTGGCTGCGTATTCCTCGAGCGACACTGCCTGATCCGGTACGCGCTGCACCTGCCGCCAGACATCGTTGATGCCGATCTTGATTGAGAGCCAGTCGGGCTGTACCTGGATCACGTCTTGTTCCCAACGGTGATCCAAGTCGCGGATCGTATTACCGCCGATCCCCTGGTTGACAATGTCCAGGCCCAACGCCGGATAGCGGGCAATCAGGAAAGCCCGCGCGAGATGCACGTAGCCGTTGCCGAAGGGCGCCGCCTCCTTCCTCCTGCCGGCGTCCGTGATGCTGTCACCAATGAAAACGAGTCGCTGCCCGGGTTGAAAAACGAGCGTACTCACCTGCGTGTCCGAATCCTTTCACTGTTCGGGATGATTGTACTCGCCCGCACTCAGGTCCCCACCCAACTGTGGACGGGGCCGTTGGCGAATCCGCAGAGGACGTGGGCGTATGCAATATATATGCCCCAACGAGGGGCCATCAATCGCACGTGAATACGTCCCCGCTTCCTGTAGGGGCGTATTGCATACGCCCATTTGCTCAATGGAGGCACCTGCTCGCCTTCAAGAGTTACGGCCCGGGCTGGTTCACGATACTCGCGGCGAATTGACTCAGCGACTCCTGCCCCGACACACGAATGCGCGTTAGTTGCTCCGGCGCCGTGCTGGATTGGACGGCGCCGGCGATGCGCGGGTCGAGGAGGCCGCCGACGTAGCCATCCCTTGGCGCAAGCAGCAATAGGCGCTGTTGTGCCGTCAATGCGCCACTGCGGAATGGCTCGCCCGAGGGATAGCAGAGAAACTGTGGCGCCTGTCCGAGATGTTGAGCAATGATCTGGCGCGATTCAACCAGTTCCGTTTGCACCTCCGCCTCGGTCAGCGTACCAAGGTCGCGGTGTGATACGGTGTGCGATTCAATCTGCATACCTTCCGCTGCCAACACCGTGATCTGGGACCAGTTCATATACTGTAATGGGCCGCCGGTACTGCCGACGAGACCAGTGACGATATTGAAGGCGCCGACCATGCGGCGTTGCAACAGCGCCGGCGCCGCAAACTGGGCGTTGTCCGCATAGCCATCATCGAAGCTGAGCACGATTGGCTGCGGCGGCAGTTCCACGCCGTCATATAGCCCAGCCATCACCTGCTGGAGTGTTATCGTCTGATAGCCGTGCGCCGCCAGCCAATCAAGCTGGGCCGCAAAGTCTACCGGTGTCACGGTCAGGTCCACCGCCAGACGATAGTCGAAGTCGCCCATTTGGGGCGTGCGCTGGGGCGCCGGAGCGATGTGGTGATACATGAGAATTGGCACCCGCAACCGGCGCGGCGCCGGATGATTCGGCACGAGCACCGGCCCCTGGAGGTCGGCAGGACCGCCATCGACGACTTTCCATTGTCCCCCCTCCTGAAGCAACACCAGTGGAGCTTTATCGTTCAAATCCGTGGGGGGAACGGCAAGCGGGGCACTGGCCAGGAGCGTGACGCTTGCCGGCACGGCCACCGCCGAGGCCGCCTGCTCGACGAAGCGCACGTCATTCCATGTCGTCAAGGACTGCGCGCCATCAACGCTGACCGATTTGACGATCGATACGCCGGCGGGAGCGAACTTCTCGGCCAGGAACGCCGCAAAAGCCTGCTCACTGCTCCAGCGATTCCGCGCCTGGGGATGCGTCTCGTGCCACATGCTCGCCCACTGCTGCGCTTGGAGTGCCTGAAGGTAGGTCAGGGCGACGGCAGTGGGCGACGGAACGTCGGGCGTCGAACTCGGTACCGGGACGATGGCCGTCGCCGATGGTGAAGGACGGACGGCGATGGCGGTTGCGGGTTCGGTACCTTCAGGGAGGACACTTGCTGCG
>JBPCLN010000116.1:0-8292 GCA_051003235.1 Chloroflexota bacterium
TGGTTGGCGTCGCGGCCGCTGGTGAACGAGAACGCTCCCAGTACGGTTTCCAGCTTGCTTGTCATCAAGGCCTGCCGGATCGTATCGCCGGTCGGGTTCGTCCCCGCCCGCTTCACAGCATCGGCCAAAATGCTGACGCCGGCGTAGGCCTGGGCGGCAAACTGGTCGGGGTCGGCGTTGTACTTCGCCTTGTAGGCCGCCACAAAGGCCTTGCTCAAGGCAACGTCGCTGGCGATATTCCAGGCGGCGCCCACTATCACCCCCTCCGCCGCCTTCCCCACGTTTTTGATCAACTGCGGCGTGTTCAAGCCGTTGCCGCCGACGATCTGCACGCTCACTGGAATCTGGAGCTTGTTGCGGGCCGTGTCCAGGATGCGCGTCGCTTCCGGCAGGAGCGCCGAGACGAAGATCGCCTGTGGATTGAGACCCTTAATCTTCGTCAACTGGGCGCTGAAATCCACGTCGCCACTGGCGAAGGTCTCTTCGGTAAGGATCTGGACGTTGTTCTTCGTGAGCGCGTCTTTCATCGCCTTGTAGCCGGAGACCGTAAAGGCGTTGTCGTTGCCATAAATAATGGCCGCCTTGGTGACACTCAGCTTGTCGACCACCGTCTTGACCGTAACCGGCAGCACTTGCGCCTCCGACAGGGAGTCCCGGAAGATAAAGTCGCCGATGGTTGTGACGCCGTCGCCGGTGTTGGATACGGCCAGGACCGCGACTTTGCCTTGCTGGGCGATGGGATCGGCGGTAACGGCGCTGGAGCTCAACGTCGGGCCAATGATGGCCGGGACCTTGTTGCTCTGGATCAGCGTCTGGTAGACGGTGAGCGCTTGTTTGGGGTCGCCGGCGTCGTCCTGATAGAGCAATTCCAGGGGGGCGCCGCCGATACCGCCGGCTTTATTCAGGTCTTCCACCGCCAGCTTCGTGGCGTTAGTCTGACTCAACCCGTAGGCGGCGTTCGCGCCGGTGGTGGTGAAGACCGCCCCGATCTTGATTCCGGTCCCGGATGCAGTGGCGGCGCTGCTGGTGGCATCACTGCTCGTCGCGGCGCTCGACACAGTGGCGCTTGTTGCGGCAGCACTGGTCGTGGTCGTAGACACGGCGGCTGCACTGCTGCTCGTCGCCGCCGAGGTTGATGTTGGGGCCGACGCCGTCGTTGCGGCAGCAGTCGTCAAGGCGACTGAGGCGGTGACGGTGGACGAGCCGGCGCCGCCGCTAACCGCGCCGCCACAGGCGGTCAACGCGAGGGTCGCCAGGGCGCCGAGCACCGTTCGACGGGGCAGACGGGTGATGGACATCACGGAACGGCTCTCCTTGTCAGTGCGAACGGGCTACTGCTTGATTATCGGTCCCCACTATACGGGATAGGACCAGGAGTGCATCACCAGTTGGTAAAGGAGCCGTCTTCACGGCGGAGCCGCTGCAGATCTCGCATTTGGAATGGCGCGCGCCGGGCTGCCTCCCGATCGAACTCCACCCCCAGGCCGGGCGCCGTCGGCGGCAGCAAGTACCCGTCCGCCCAGGGGACTTGCACGGGAAACACCTCAGTCAGCAGTGTGCCGGGCCGGCGGGGTTGCTCTTGCACCGCCACGTTGCTGGTTGCCAGGTTGAGGTGGAGGCACGCTGCCGCCGACACCGGCCCCAGTGGGTTGTGCGTCGCCAGCTTGATATAGTGGGTTTCGCACCAACCGGCGATCTTGCGGGCTTCCGTGATACCGCCGACGATGCAGAGATCGATGCGGGCATAGTCGGTTAGCTCTTGCTCGATCACTTCTCGGAACTCCCACTTGCTGGCGAACTGCTCGCCAACCGCCAACGGCGCCGCCGTCTGCTGGCGGACCAGCCGCAAGGAGAAGGGACCTTCCGAGCGCAGCGGATCTTCCATAAAGAATGGGTGGAAGCGCTCAACCTCCCGGCAGAGCCGGATAGCATCAGGTGGGTCCAGGCGCGTGTGAATGTCGAAGCAGATCTCGATCTCCTCGCCCACCGCCGCGCGAACTGCCTCGAACTCGGCGACAGCGCGCCGCACGGCCCGACTTGGTTCCAGCACATCGGTATGATCAGAGAGACCCCACCGTACAAATTTCCAGCCTTCGGCGACCGTGCGCCGGCAACTCTCTGCCAGCTCTTCCGGCGTCCGCCCACCGTTATGCGGATAGCAGACGACGCGGTCGCGCACCAACCCGCCCAGCAGTTGGTAGACCGGTACGCCGAAGCGCTTGCCCTGAATGTCCCAGAGGGCAATATCGATGGCGGAGAGGGCACTGCCGGCGATCTTGCCGGCCGGAAAGAATCCGCCGCGCGAGAGCACCTGCCAAATGTGTTCCATGCGCCCGGGATCCTGACCGATCAATAACGGTTTGAAGTGCTCGATCGCCCCCACGATCGCCAACTCTCGCGAGGTCAGCCCCGCCTCCCCAATGCCGGAGATACCGGCATCCGTATCGACCACCACAAACAAGAAGTTACGCCCGCCTCCCCAGACCGGAAACGTCTGAATGTCGGTTATTTTCATGCGGCGTGATTTCCTCCTCCTGACCGGGCAATGATACATGATGGGATGGGTAGGTGGTCCACCGAAGCAGTTGAGGGGTGCGTATGAGTGCTTTTGCTTGCATTTCAAGGCATCTGGTATAACGAGCCATGAGCCGAGGGAGGAGGACGGTCGCTATGCCCGCAGCGTCAATTAATGTGCGTGTCTCCGATGAAGCGCGGTTGCGACAGCTCGACGCCCTGGCGGAAGCCACCGGCCGCAGCCGTAACCACCTCGTCAACGAGGCGTTGAAGCGCTACCTTGACGACGAGCGTTGGCAATTGGCTAAAATTGAAGAGGGCCTCAAGCAGGCCGATGCCGGCGAGTTCTACACCTCCGAGGAGGTCGCGGCCGGCGTGCGCGCCGTCATCACCGCGGCGCGGGAGCGAAAAGCCTCTCAGGATGGGCAGCAGGCCAAAGCGTAGATGCGCCTGGTCTGGACGCCGCGTGCCCGTGCGGACCTGGAACAGATCATCGCCTACATTGCCGAGGACAGCCCCGATGCGGCGCAGCGAATCGTGGCGTTCATTGAGCATGCCGTTACCCAGCTCTGCGAATAGCCCGGGCTGGGGTGCCCCGGTCGCAAGGAGGGTATACGCGACCTGATCCTCCGGAAACTGTCGTGGGGCGCCGCCTACGTTATTCCCTACCGCGCACGCCGGGATCAGATTGAATTGTTGGCGGTGATCCATAGCGCGCGGCAGTGGCCGGGCGAAATGGACTGAGAGCCCGGATACGCCGGCATGAAGGTGATTGGAGTACGAGCATGCCACGGCGCATCGTGCAGGTTGGCGTGGCCCCGAGCGGCATCGGCAGCGCCTGGCTGCGCTGGATCGGTGAATCCCCTGACTGGACGCTGGCCGGCGTCGTTGACGCCCGCGCCGAGCACCTTAGCAGTGCAGCACAGCGGGCAGGATTAACGCCCGATCAGTGCTTCACCACGATTCACGAGGCGGTCACGGCCATCGACTTTGAGGCTTGTGCGCTCGTCGTGCCGTCTCCTCTCCATGCCACGCTCTGCGCGCAGGCGCTCGAGGCGGGCAAGCACGTCGTCGTGGAAAAGCCCTTCACGATCGACTTCGCCCAGGCCCGCGCCCTGACGGAACAGGCCGAGCAGCGCGGGCTGCGCCTCATGGTCGATCAGAACTACCGCTATATCAAAGAGATGGGGACGTTGCGCCGCGCGCTCCGGGAGCAGGTCGCCGGACCGCCTGCCCACGTCAGCGTGCGCTTTGATTGCCTCTGGTGGCCGGGGCGACCATATCAATGGGAGATGGCCAACACCATGGCGCTGGAGATGGCGGTGCACCATTTTGACAGCCTGCGCGACGTCCTCGGCGCGGAAGCCAGGACGGTGCAGGCACGGACGTGGCGGCCGCCCTGGACGCGGTACCGCGGTGACACGTTCGTCGAGGGCTTGTTCGAGTGCGATGGCGGCATCCACGTCGCCTATCACGGCAGCCTCGAATCGCCCGGTATCCGCACTCCCTGGCCGGGGCTATGGCAGCTCGAATGCGCCGACGGCGCCCTCCACGTCGCCGACATGGGGCGTGACTACGGCGTGTACCTGAGCCACTCCCCAGACACGGTGGACTGGATCGAGCCGGTGCCGGCCGATGGCGTCGATCAAGACACTTCGATCCTGGGGACGCTGCACGAGTTCGCCACGGCGCTCGAGGACCAGCGGCGGCCGCAGTGTGACGCCCGCGACAACCTGCGCACCCTGGCCATCGCCTTTGCGGTGGGCCGCGCCTCGACCGAGGGACGCGTTGTGAACGTGGATCACGAGTTCTTTCCGGAGGAAGCTCCGGCTGAGCGAAGGGGGTAACGCATGCCCATTGCCAGGCCAAAAGGCGAGCGCCCGGTCCCGGACTGGAGCGAGATCGTCCACTACGGCATCAACACGCTCGAGCCCGGCGCTACTGTCGAGCGGCACTACCACGACGCCAACGAGTACTGGGTGATCATCAGCGGCCGCGGTACCTGTACGACCGAGGGGGATACCTACGAGATCGGGCCGGGCGATATGGTGCTGACGCGCATGGGTGACGAACACTCCCTCATCGTGCACGAGCGCATGGTGGCCGTCTATCTTTACGGTCCCCTCAAGCCAGGCGGCGTCTTCGGCCACCTGCACCGCTAGCCGCTCTGGGCGGAACCACGATCCATAGCGACCAGCGGACGGGAGCGTCTCGGACGGCGACGCGGCGATCACACCGGTTGTTGGCCCAGGTCCACTCCCCAGCGCGGCGAACGCGCCGGGCCGGCAATCGCCTGCTGGCTGTCCGGGTCGAAGAGGTGCATGCGGGAGCCATCGATCAGGACGTCAATGTTGTCACCGGCCTGGACTCTGGTGCGCGAATCGACGCGCGCGACCGGATTGTCGGCGCCGGCCAGCAAGTAGATGACGACATCGCGCCCGAGATATTCGACGACATTGACCTGCATACGCGCGGCACTGAAGCTCGGGCTCGGCGGCGCAACAGCGCGGTCATACAGGTCGTCCGGACGCAGGCCAAGGATGACATGTGCCTTGGGATAGGCAGCGAGCCGCGAGGCGAAGGATGGCGGCGCCGCCACGGCGAAGGCGCCTGTATCGACCTGAAGCTGATCGCCGGAGTGGCGCAACTCCGAGCGGAAGAAGTTCATGGCCGGACTTCCGACGAATCCTGCGACGAACATGTTGGCCGGTTGATCATAGATCTCGTGCGGCGTGGCAATCTGTTGCACCTGGCCGTCGCGCAGCACGGCGATGCGGTGGCCCATCGCCATCGCTTCATGCGTATCATGGGTGGCGTAGACCATCGTCGCCTGCAATTCCTTGTTCAGTTTGAGCATCTCCGCTCGCGTCTGCACGCGCAGCTTCGCATCCAGATTCGCCAGCGGCTCGTCCAGCAAATACACCGCCGGACGGCGCACAAGGGTACGGCCCAGCGCCACCCGCATACGCTGTCCACCGGTCAATTGGCGTGGCTTGCGTTCCAGAAGCTCGCGGAGGCCCAGCCGCTCGGCGGTCCAGACGATACGTTGCTCAATCTCCGCTGCCGGCAGTCCGCGCAGTCGGGCCCACAGGGCCAGATTCTCGTACACCGTTAGGTGTGGGTAGAGCGCGTACGACTGCCGCATAAAGGCAACGGGGCGGTCCTTCGGCGCCAGCTCCTGAAGCGGCTGGCCGTCAAAGGCAATCGTTCCGCTATCCGGCTCTTCCAATCCGGCGATCATGCGGAGGGTGGTCGTCTTGCCGCAGCCGGATGGACCCAACAGCACCAGCACCTCGTGCTCCGGCGTCGACAGGGTCAGTTCTTTCACCGCCGTCACGGCGCCAAAGCGCTTCGTAACGTTCTCCAATGTCAGATCGGCCATGCTCAATACTCCTTTCCGATTATCCGGTACCACGATAGGCAGGGCTAGCAGGGCGATGCGCTCAGTCCAGTTGCCCCACCGCGAAGCGGACCCAATCCGCCACAAATTGACGTTGATCGACGCCGTCCAGCACCATGTTTTCCACCAGATCCCAGGGCAGCAAGAAGTTCGGACCTTCCTGCAATTCCTGCACGATCGGCATTGCCTGGCGGACCGAAGCTCTCGGTTCCGTCACGAAGGCGAAGATGCCGTCGATCAGGCCATCCTCGTCAACCCGGTAGTGAAACAACCGTGACATGCCATTCCTCCTTGCATCACGTTATCGCTGCGCCGATTCGGCGACGTGGACGCCCGGCTGATCCAGCACCGTCGCCACATACTCCGCCATAAAGGCCCGCTGGTCCACGCCGTCGAGCACCATCGTTTCCAGAATCTCCGGAGGGAAGCCTGGCGCCGGCGCTTGCTGGAGTTCGGCAAGCAGCGGCAGGGCGTTGCGTGTGGGCGCCCGCTGCTCCCGCACGAAGGCCACCAATTCGTCGGTCAGCGCCAACGTATCAACCTGGACCTGGAGCAACATTGGCAGCCTTGCCCACTGGCGGGGGAGACGGCGGCGCGCCGATGCCCTGCTCGCCTCGGTAAAACCGCTATGCTCCAGGCGTAGCCGCGTCCCCCCCGATACCGCCTCCAGTGTGAACGACACCAGCGTTGGCCGTTGCAGATCGCCGTCCTGCCAGGTAAAGGCCAGCCGGTGCGGCGCTGCCAGGGTCACCACCTCGCAGTGGATCTCCTGGGGCCATTCATCCGCCGTCCGCGCGCGTAAGGTGAACCGTTGTCCCAGGCGCGGAACAAAGTCGTTCGGCAGAAGCCAGCGGGCGAGGGCCTTGGGAGTGGTGAGCGCCGCCCAGACCTGCTCCAGCGCTTGCGGATAGAACACGACGGTGATGATCTCGGGGGTACTCATGTCTCATCCTCCAGGAAGTCACCCAGGGCGCCAAAGCGCGCCTGCCAGAACCACTCGTACTGGCGCACCCAGTCGCGCACTTCCCGCAGCGGCGCTGCGTGCAAGCGGTAGCGGCGCTCCCGCCCCACCTTGCGCTCCGTCACCAGACCGGCCAGGCGCAGCACTCGCAAATGCTGGGAGATCGCCGGCCGCGTCATCTGGAAGGCATCCGCCAGCACGTTGACCGGACGTTCCCCGTCCGCCACCATTTCCAGCAGACTGCGCCGTGTCGGATCGGCGATGGCGTGGAAGACGTCGACCATCGACGGCACTTGTTGTGTTCTCATGCCTGCATTATACGTAAGAAGTACCTTACGTGTCAAGAGAGGGAGGAAAATTGGCGTCTGCCAATCAGGACGATCGCCTCGCTCGACCTGATCACGTGCCTGCTGGGGATAAGTGCTCACGTGTGTAGCACTGGCGTCATTCGTCTTCCTGGGCGAGTTCGGTCTGCTGTTCGCAAGGTTGTGGACGACTTTCGGACGCTCGTTGCGTTTGATGACCTGTAGCACCAAACGGAAACCGGTGCGCCTGGTCCGTTGACTCCGCCCAGCTTACGTCAACGAGACGGCGGCGTGGCGCAATTCATGGGCACGGTCGGCGCGGGCGTATTCGTAGTAGTAGTGCATGACGCCATCCACCTGGACAGCATCCACGTAGCGAACGCTGCCGGAGGCGTGCGACGAGCGCACCCAGGGTTCACGACCGGACACGGGCCGGAAATGCAGCGGATCGAAGCCGGCCGCCAGGCGTGTGAACTCATCATAAGAGTCCGCCCGCGTCGGGCCGCCATCATAGATCAGGTACCACAGCGGCGCAACATAGAGCACGCTGGAGGCGCGCACATTCATGGTGTCCACCGCATCCGGCTCCATGATGACTTCGGCGGTGGGGAAGGACACACCGTCCGGTGAACGATGCAGGGCAATCATGCCACGCCCCGCTGGGCGAATGACGCCCTGCGCGTCGGGATCGTGAAACTGCTTCAGGCGCCCAACGGAGGTATAGACAAAGTATTCATTGCCGATCACATTGACGGTCGGGTCTTTGACGTGACTGAAGCCGAACATTGGCGCATCCAGCACGATCCGCCGCGTCAAGGGATCGAACTTGGCGGGATCAGCGGCTTGTAATAGGTCGATGCGCCAGGTCGGCGGATTGCGATCGTAGGCGTCGGCAATGTCGGAGCTGACGTAGAGCCGCCATTCGCCGGAGGGATCCCGGAAGATGGCCGACTTCTCGATAGAATTAGCGCCGAACTGCTCCCGTTGCGCCGTCCAGATCTCCTGGAAGTGGACCCCATCATCGCTGCGGGCGATGGCGCACTCGCCGCCGCGCCGACCGCCGAGCGGCCAGCGGCGCCGATAGCAGACGTAAAAGGCGCCGCTCTCGGCGT
>JBPCLN010000117.1:0-6486 GCA_051003235.1 Chloroflexota bacterium
CGACTCCTTCCGCATGCGCGAGGCGCGCTCACGCCCACGGCTAGGAGGTGCTCCTATGTAGAAAACTGCCCAACGGGTGGATACTTTTTGTGGCCACCAGTGGATACTTCGAACTGGCCATTGACAGAAGACACGGGTTCACAAGACCGTTGACATAGAAAAGGATTCGCTTCGTCCGATCGCCGTGAGGAATTCATCGAGTGATTAGCGGTGAGCAGCCGCTCCTCACGCTCATACGAAGGTATCGGCAGGCCGGTATTTTGGTCGATGCCAACGTATTGATTTTGCTGTTCATAGGTATTCTTGATCGTAGCTACATCGAGCGTTTTGAACGGACGAAATCGTATACTCCCGAGGATTTCGGTGCGCTGGTCCAGATCCTGCAATACTTCCAAAGGATCATCGTGACCCCGCATATTCTTACTGAAGTCAGTAACTTCGTGGGAAGGATGCATCACGATCGACGGTATGCCTATTTTCAAGTCGTCCGGTCGCTCCTGATCACTACTCCGGGTCAATTCATCGTCGACGAGCAATATCGACCGGCAAAATTGATTGTCCTGGAGCCGGAGTTTTATCGCCTGGGCCTAACCGATGCCGGGATTATCCATAAGGCGATGCAGCGGCATTGCTTGGTTCTTACCGATGACGGCCCGCTCGCAGAACAGTTGGCGCGCCGAGGTCTCGCCGTGCTCAACTTCGGTATCATCCGGGCGTCTTACCGACCTCAACCTTGATCGAGGAGGTCGCTTCTTCTCCCGTCCACAGTCGCCGCAACTCCTCGCTCGTCTCCAGCAACTCTGTCAGCGTCCCCTGCGCCTCGACTTGGCCATCTTCGAGGACGATGATCTGATCGGCCCGGCGTAGGGCCGAATGACGGTGGGAGACGGCGAGACAGGTCGTATCGCGGCCGGCAAGCAGGCTATCCCACAGCAGGCGCTCTGTCGCCACATCCAATGCGCTGGAGAGATCATCTATCACCAGCAGCTCGGGAGTGCGCACGAAGGCCCGCGCTGCTGCCGCGCGCTGGACCTGGCCGCCGGAGAGGCGCACGCCGCGCGGTCCGACCAGCGTATCCAGGCCTTGCTCAAGGGTCGGGAGGTCGTGATCGAGCACGGCCCGATGTAGGGCGGCAGCAAGGTCGGCGGGCGGCTCCGCCAGGCCGAGCAGGATGTTGTCGCGAAGGGTCTCGCTGAACAGGCGTGGTACCTGAGGAATATAGGCACAGCGGGGCGGGATGCACCAGTCCGCGGCATCGTCGATCGTCCGGCCGTTCCATCGGATCTCGCCGCTATCGCGGGCCAGTAGCCCGAGTACGACGCGCAGCAGCGTCGTCTTGCCGGACCCGACGCGGCCGGTGATGACGGTGAAGGATCCCTGCTGCAAACGGAGATCAACGCCGACGATGCCGCGATCCGATTCAGGGAAATGGTATGCGAGCTGGTGTGCTTCCAGAAGCTGAAGCGGTTCGCGCGGCGGCGATGGCGGCGCCTGGAAAGCCGGCAGACCGCGCAGCAGCAGGTGGAGGCGGCGCGGCGTCAGCAGCACCTCGACGCCGGCGCCGGGCACGCGCCCCAACAACCGGTGCAAGGAAACGGCGGTCTGACGAACTTCCGCCAGTATTTCACCACTGAACTGCGTCAACCAGCCGACCCAACCGAGGTAATAGACGAACAGAGCCAGGTCGCCGACGGTGAAGGCGCCCTGGCGCATCGCCCCCGCGCCCGCTAGCAACACCAGGCCGGTGCCCAGGCTCACGATATTGGAGAAGACGGCGGCGAGCATCCTGGTCAGCACGCTGTCACGCAGCATTGCCTGGCGGCGGGTCTCATTGAGCGTCCGGAAGTGCGCGATCACCTCCTCCTCAGCGCCGGCAAGCTGGATCGCCTGCACCGCCTCGAACATTTCACCGATCGACCCGGAAACGCGGCCCGTGGCGTGCCGGCTGGCGGCGCGGTAGCGCTCGATGCGACCGGCGAGGCGTCTGGTGAGGGCGACGACGCCAACTAGCGGCAGGACGACGAGCAGGGTGATCTGGGCATTGATACGCAGCATAAAGGTGAGAGCGCCGGCGGCGAAAAGCAGATAGGCGGGGATCACCCAGGTCTGGCTGAGCAAGAAGCCGGCCTGCGGCACGTCGTCGCGAAAGCGGTTCACCGTTTCGCCGGGCGCTTCCGTCTGCGCCTGGGCGCCGGGTTGTCGCAAAATGGCGGCCAGCAGGTTCTGACGTAGCAGCGCATCGACACTGAACTCGCAGAACACGTCGGCCAGCACAGCATTGGTCTTGGTCACTGTGCGTGCCAGGGCGACAGCGACGAGCAGGGCAATGGCGCTCTGGACGCCAAAGCGCGCCGGAGCGCTACCGGAAAGCCCATTGAAGAGGGACTGCGTCACCGGTCCCGGCGCCAGGTCGAGCAGCTCGACGACGATGGCCAGGGCGACGTTGAGCAGGTAGAGGTGGGGAAAGGAGCGCCCAAGGCGCCACAGAATTGACGGGAGCGACATTCGCTTTCGCTTTCTACTGTGAGGCGTTTGCCATACGCCCCGTATTCTCAAGGTTTGGCGATGGTGTCCGATCCAGGTATTGCAGCACAGCGAAACGGGAACGTGGGTCGTTCGCCAGTGCCTCCCGCGTGCCCTGCTCAACGATGCGGCCTGCGTCGAGGATGACCAGGGCGTCGGCGCGCTCGATCGCCGCTAGCCGGTGGGCGATAATGATGGCGGTTCGCCCGTGCAGGAGGTTGGTAATCGCCCGGTCCAGGCGGACTTCCGTGAGCGGGTCCAGGCGGGACGACGCCTCATCCAGAATGACCAGGGCGGGGTCTTTCAGGAAGACGCGCACCAGAGCCAGCAACTGGGCCTGACCGGCGGAGAGGCCGCGCTGCGCCGAAAGTTCCGTATTCAGTCCGTCCGGCAGCGCGGCGAGCCAATCCGTCAGGCTGAGGGAATCGATCGCGGTGAGCAGACGCTCGTCAGGGATCGTCCGCTTGAAGAAAGTCAGGTTGTCGCGGACCGTCCCCTGGAAAAGTTGCACCTCCTGGGTCACCATGCCGACCCGTCGGCGCAGGTCGGCGCGGGCGACATCGCGTAGGTCGACGCCGCCCAGGCGGACACTGCCGGCAGTTGGATCGAAGAAGCGCACGAGCAGACGAACCAGCGTGCTCTTGCCGCTGCCCGTACGTCCGAGCAGGCCGAGGACCATTCCTGGCGCCAATGCCAGGCTGATGTCACGCAACACCGGCTCCACCGCCGGTTTCTGTGTGTCATAGGCGAAGGAGACACCTTCCAAGGCCACCGCCAGAGCGCCTGTGGGGAGTGCCTTCCGCCCATCAGGCACGCGCGAATGCATCTGGAACAGCTCCTCCACCCGGCCGATGCTTGCTCCTGCTTGCTGGAACTGCTGAATCTGCGCTTGCAGTTCGCCGATCGGCCGGCTGAGCAAGCTGAAGTATTGGAAGATTAGGTACACCGTGCCCAGGCTGATTGTCCCCTGATGCAGCAACGTCGTGCCGACAGTGAGCGATGCTGCATTGGCGAGGGCAAAGAGGCTGAGGGCGACCATCCAGACGCGCTGTTCAGCAAACGTGGCCTTCAGGACCAGCGGCGCCCAGTGCCGGAAGCGCAGGGCGAAGCGGTGCTGAACGAATGCTGTGGCGCCGGACGAGCGGATATCCTCCGTTCCCGCAACCACCTCGCCGAGGGCGCCGAAGAAGAGGGCGCTCGCCTGCCGCACCGCCGTCCAGAGCGGCTGGGCGATGCTGTAGAGGCGCAGCATCGCCAGGGTCGTGACGGCAGCGAAAATCGATGCGGTCAAGCCAATGCGCCAATCCACCCGGTAGAGCAGCGCCAAAACGCCGGCGAGCAGCAGGACGTTGCCGAGGATGGCGATGACGAAGCGGGAAAAGAAGCCGGCCAGCGCGCTGACGTCACCGTCGATGCGCTCAATCAGTTCGCCGGGCGTGCGCCGGCTATGGAAGGCGTGGTCGAGGCGCAGGCAGTGCAGGGCCAGATCCGCTCGGAGCTGGTTGGTGGCCGTCCAGCCGATGCTTTCGGCGACGTAGGTCTCGGCCACAGCCGCTCCCTGGGTGAGCACGGCCACGCCGAGAAAGAGCAACGCCGCATTGGCCAGGCGCCGCAGCGCGCCGCCCGCTTGGGCGGTATCGATGAACACGCGGAGGATCTGGGGACCGGCGAGCTGGAGCCCGATGCTGCTGAACAGCAGCAGGGCCAGCAGGATAGCCCTGCGCCATTGCGGCCGAAGGTAGGTGGCCAGGAGCTTCCAATAGCGCCGAAAGGGGACATTCATTGCGGATCCTCTCGTTGCAGGCCGATGGTGTTGGGGCGTCGAGACGGCGAGCGATCGCGGTCACGATTGGGGAGGTTCGACGGTCTCCACGGCCCCTGCCCGAGAGGTGGCAACGCGCCGGCGGTGGGCAGCAAAAAAGCCGTGGGGCGAGAGCGGCGCCCACGGCTCGGTGTGGCTATCTACGTCAAGCTAGCCGAAAATGGGCCCAACTCTCCCGTCGGAGGCAAACCAGGGAATTGAAAAATGCCTCACGACGACGGTTGCCTTGCCTATCCATTCGGACTCTCATTGACGGGTCGCCCGCCACGATACCACGGCGTCAAGCAAGCCGTCAAATCTCCAGGCCGAGGAGCGTGTTCCACGAGATCGTGCGCCGTTAGCAGGGCGTCAAGGCAATGGCGTGCCTGTGTCACTGCTGGTATGATGCAGACTGGTGAGGCGGAACGTGCGATCGTACACAACCGTAACGCGCGAGCGTGGCGTGACGACCATCCCAATCGACCTACGTGAGACGGCAGCGGTGACTCCCGAGACGACACTCACCTGGGTCGAACTCGAACCGCAGCTCTGGCTCGTCGGGCCGGCGACACGCCACCCGGAGCAGTCGGCGCCCTTGATCGCTACAGCCTTGCGCAGCGGCGAAACGCCTTTCCCGAAGCTGATGCGGCGTCTAATTGCTGACCACGCCCAGCAACCGACCGAGAATAGCGTGCGGCAGCGCCGCCCATATCGGTCGTTTCTTGCGCCCGTATTGACGGAGGAACAGATGATCGCACGCGGCACACCATCACCGCCAGTTTCCCGACGGCGACGTGGACGGCTGTAAACGTGGCGGTGCTTGATACGCCGTTGCTCTACTATGGCCAGGCCCAGGAGGATTGGTCGCTCGGCGATATTGTCGTCGTGCCGGTGGCGGTACTGTGGCGCCGCCAGCAGCGGCCGGGCGGGGTCTTTCCGCAGCCGGCGCCACCGCCCGATGGCTCAGCAAGCGTGCTCTATGACCTCTGGTACGACGAGCACTCCCCGGAGCCAACGATCGAAAGTTGGCTGACGCCGGCACTTATCGTTGTCGATGATTGCGTAATCGACAAGGAGTTCAATCTCTTCGTGGAACGCCGGATCAAAGAAGGTGTTACAGAGAACCAGGCCGAGGCGGAGGCTCGAAGCGACGCGTCGCTCGACTCGCTGGTACTGGTCGCGCCTATCCTGCCGTACGCCCGGTTACAGCATGTCAATCCGATGGCGGTCCAACAGGGGCAAGCGATCGGCTATTTTCCCGTCCTGGAGAGCAACGACATGGATGCGGGCTACGTCGATTTCACGCGGACCGTTCCGGTCAGCCGGCAACTGCTGCGCGGTCCGTACGCTGCACTGAGTGACCCTGCCCAACGTATTCTCCGCTGGAAGCTTGCCCAGTTCTCGGCGTTCCGCAACCTCTCGGTAGATTCGGAGATCGAGACGGCGGTTGGCAAAACCATAACCGATGTTCACGTGATAAGCGACAGCAAGAACATGCTTGTGGTTGATCTGGAACTTGACGGTGGCGCCGGCCATCTGCAGTTGCGTCAGGCGCCCCGACGGACCGAGGTGCGTGCAGGCCATCAACGGGGGCGCATCTAACGACGGGGCAGTATTAACCGGCGAGTCAATCCACTCATCGAACGTACAACGCCGTCGTGTCAGCACCATGGTGTCCGGCACCGCCTTTCCATCGTCAAACCTGATAGCGGCTTGATCCAGATCACTGCTATCTGAATAATGGGTGTTCGATGAGATCAGCAATAGTACCGGGACGGAGCCTGGCAATGACTTTTGGGCGATGGGCGGCAGAGGGAAGGCGCCTCCATCGCTATACTACGGCAGGTCGTCGCGGAGATCTGGCGTGATGGCCAGGATCAGTGGTGGGTCTAAAGACCATGGTTCCCGCAACGGCACGTTCGTGCGCGCCGCCGGGGAAGGCGCCTTTCAGCATTTCAGAGCGACACGGCGGCCAACGCCGTGGATCTACGGCTATACGTGTACAAACAGCAATGTTAATGTGCCCACAATGACTACCGCCGACCTACCCTAACAGCCGCACTTCCCGCCAGGTGCCGCGCAGGTCTATCTCGATGTCGAGCCCTTCCACGGGTGGTCGGCTGTAGAACCAGTGGACGCCGTGTGGGGCTGCCGTACCCATA
>JBPCLN010000118.1:0-5470 GCA_051003235.1 Chloroflexota bacterium
TTCGGAAGACGAAACTCGCCGCTGCGGCGAAAACCATCTTCAATCCACAAGGGAGCCCGCCAGGGAGCGCCGGACGCCCAACAAGTTGCTGACCGTTTCCATCTGGTCTGTAATGTGACGGACGCACTCGATGAGGTCGCCAAGCGCCAGCGGTGGGACGTGCCGCCAAGCGAGGACCCCGCCGATGCTGACGCCCCGGCGGAGTCGCCCACCAGGGAATCGTCCGCCGAGGACCCGCCCGACGGGTCAGCGCAGGAGGCACCACTCGGAGAAGCGCCGACCGCCGTGCCCGCCCCCTTGAGTCCGACGAAGCAGCGGCAAGCGCACTGTCGACACGCACGAGCAGCCCGCTGGCAACGTCTCCAGGAGTTGCATCGACAAGGCGGTTCGATCCGGGGGATTGGGCGCGAACTCGGCATGAGCAAAACCACAGTGCGCCGCCTCTTGGCGACGCCGGAGCCGCCGCGGAACCAGATCAGGCACCCGCGCCCTGGCGGTATCACCTCCCCCAAGCTGACGCCATTCACCGAGTACCTGCAGCAACGCTGGCGCGCCGACTGCACCAACGGTTATCAGTTGTACCGCGAGTTGGCGGAGCACGGCTACGACGGGAGCGGGACGCTGGTGCTGGAGGCGATCCGTTCCTGGCGTGCCCCCATGCCACCCAAAGCGCTGCGCCACCCGGCGATCCAGCGGCGGAGCGATCCTCGGCGGCTACGGCGACTCCTCGGTCGTCCACCGGAGCGACGAACCGCCGAGGAGCGCCGCGCCGTCCAGCACGCGCTCGACGCCAATACGGCGTTGGCGACCGGACACGCGCTGGTCCAGCGGTTTCGCACGCTCCTGCACGAGCGCGATCTTGCCGCTTTCCACACCCGGCTCGCCGATGCCCAGGCGAGGGACCTACCCAGCTTCGTCGGCTTGGCAAACGGGATGCTGGCCGACCGCAGCACCATCGAAGCGGCCATTACCGAGCCGTGGTCCAACGGCGTCGTCGAAGGGCACGTCCACAAGGTGAAGCTCATTAAGCGCCAAGGATACGGTCGTGCCAAGTTTGATCTGCTCCGGCGCCGTGTTCGGACCGCCTAAACCACGTCACCGAGCAAGGCGGCCTGCTGTGAGCCGCCTCGGTCAGCCTCGTGCCGCAGGCCGACGCCTCGCCGTAGTGGTGCCCGGACGGTCAGCGCTCGTCAACGCGTGAGCGTTGCTGACCTTCCCACTTTATGCACCAGAGCCTCTTTGGCTTCGATGATCACGAATGGGCGATGCTCGCCCAACCGCCGCTCTCCGTCGTGCGCCAACCCACCCACGCCTTAGGGTTGCCCGCCGCCGAACTGCTGCTCTAGCGACTGCAGGGGAAGGCGACGCCGGAGGGCGAGGTCACGGTGCCGCACCAAATAGTGGTCCGGGCGTCCTGCTCGCCCGCCTGTGCTCGCCGCCATGAGGCCGCCGACATCGGCATGTCGGAATCCTCTGATTCCCTGGCCGTCCTTGACAGACGAACGGTACGCGGTTATAAAAACGATTAGACAACACAATCAACGTTCAGACAACGTTCAGACGCATGTCGCGCACTGTCTGAATCTAGAGGGAGGGTCCGCCCAATGTCCAGTAACCTTGACCGTCGGCCACTGAGTCGCCGCTTCCTGCTCACTGCCACGACGCGCGTTCTCGGCGTTGCTGGATTAAGCATCCTCACCGCCTGCGGGCAATCGACAACCGCTACCTCCGGCACGTCAAGCGCCTCAACGGCGGCCGGCACGACGAGCGCCGCCAGTAGTGCGCCCGCGACGAGCGTCGCGACAACTGCGAGTTCCACGGTAAGCCAAACCGCCACGTCCAGTAGCGCGGCGACGAGCAGCACGACTGCCGCCCTCAGTGCCGCCAGCACAACCACGACTGCCGCCAACACCACGGCTGCCGCTCCCAACACGGCGGCAACATCATCGGCGGCGTCGACGGCCGCGGCGACCTCTGCTTCCGCCGCCAAGGCCGCGACGGGCGCCCCCGCCACGGTGCGCGTCTGGGGCTTCGGTCTTGATGATGCCTTCGCGAAAGCGCGTCTCCAGGTCTTCCAGCAGGCCAGCCCGAACATCACCGTAAAGCCGGTCGGCGGCTCCCTCAATACACAGCAACTGCTGACCGCCGTCGCCAGCGGCGATCCGCCGGAGGTAGTGAGCTTTGACCGCACACAGACCGGCAGTTGGGCCGGGCGCAACGGCATCGACCCGATAGACGATCTGGTCAGCGTCAGCAAATTCGACCTGGGGCAGTTCTATCCTTTCTCCGTCGATCAGGTGAAATACCAGGGCAAGCTCTACGGCGTCCCCCAATTCGTCACCTGCGACCTCCTCTATATCAACAACGATGTCCTGCAGAAGGCCGGCGTTGATCCGACCACGGTCGATCCAGGCAATTGGGAGCAGTTGCAATCCCTCGGCGCCAAGCTACACGTGGAAAACGGCGGCAAGGTGACGCGCACCGGCTTTGACACGAAGATGCAGGACGGCCGTCTCTGGTACTGGTCGTGGGCGAACGGCGACAACAATCCGATTAGCGCCGACGGCCGGAAGGCCGAGTTCACTGACCCGAAGATCGTCGAGGCGCTGACCTGGGGCAAGGCAACGGTGGATATGCAGGGCGGCGACAAGGCCCGCGCCGCCTTCTCGCAGACGCAGAACTTCTTCTCCGCCCAGAATCCAGTGATTATCGGCCAGATTGCCATGACGATCTTCGAACAATGGCTGATTGGCGTGCTGTCCTACAAGCCGGACCTCAACTTCACGGCGATGGTACCGCGCAAGCGGCACAGCACAGATGGATTGACGACCGCCACGGGCAGTGTGTTTGCCATCCCCCATGGCATCAAAGGCAACCCGCGCGAGGGCGCCTGGTCCTTCATCAGTGGCATGACGTCGACCCAGGCCTGGGTCGATGGCGCCAAAGCGGCGGCGGAAAAGTCACTGTCGGTCGATAAGAAGCCCTACACGGCGACGATCACGGGCAATATCCAGGCCGACCAGCAGATCTGGACACAGGTCTATAAGCCAATCAGCAAAGGCTTCGATGACGCCGTGAAACTGTTTCCGGAGCTGGTGAAAGTCTCAATGTACCCCTACTCCGGCCCCGTTGCCAACGAGGTCTCCGATGCCCTCACCGCCGACGTCAACGATGCTCTCCAAGGGGCGAAAACGCCGGAGGCGGCATTAGGCGATCTGAACAAGAAGGCGCAGTCGGCAATTGACAACTTCGCCAAGGGGCCGGGTAACCGCTGAATAACTGGTAGCGTTGCGTGAACAGGATACGGCACCGTGAGCACACCATCACTGGCGGAAAGTGACCAGCGTGGACGCCCGGCGGCCACCGTGGCTGCGCCGGGGGCCCTGAAGCCGACCCGGCGCAGCCACTTGCAGCGCGAGGAGGCGGTGGCCGGGCTGGTTTTCGTGCTCCCCTTTATCCTGGGATTCATGATCTTTACCGCCGGTCCCATGCTCGCCTCGCTCTACCTCAGTTTCACGAGCTATGACGTGCTCAATCCGCCGGTGTGGGTCGGCCTCCACAACTATCGCCAGATGGTCGGGGACCAACTCTGGCTCAAGTCGCTAGGCAACACCTTCTTCTATGCCTTTTTGCATGTTCCCCTGGCGATGCTCACGGCGTTAGGCCTGGCACTCCTGTTAAACACCCGTGTGCGCGGCCTCTCCTTTTTTCGCACGGCCTTTTACCTGCCAACCATCACGCCGGTCGTCGCCGCTTCGGTGCTCTGGCTGCGCATCCTTGGTTCCCAGAATGGGCTGCTCAACGCCGCCCTCGGCCTGCTCCATATCCCCGGACCAAGCTGGCTCCTGGACGCCAATTGGGTCAAACCGGCATTGGTGATTTTCGGCATATGGGGTGTGGGCGGGACCATGGTGATCTACCTGGCAGCGTTGCAGCAAGTACCAAAAGAGATGCATGAAGCGGCGGTCGTGGACGGCGCTAATCCTTTCCAGCGCTTCGTCAGCATCACGATCCCGATGATTTCCGGCGTGCTCTTTTTCACGCTGGTCTTGGGATCTATCGGGGCATTGCAGTTGTTCACGCAGGCCTACATTATCTTCCCCGTCGATGGCTCTTCCACACACGAAGCCGGACCACAAAACTCCGCCCTCTTCTATGTCCCGAACCTCTTCGAGCAGGCCTTCAGCTACTTCCACATGGGCTACGCCTCGGCTCTGGCCTGGATTCTCTTCATCATTATCATGATTATTACGTTGATTCAGGTACGTGGGTCGCGCCGTTTCGTTTATACGGAAGCGAGCCGAGAATGAGCGCCGCCGTCGCCACGCAGACCGTCACCGCCGATCGAGCGGCGGTGGTGGCGCCGCAGACACCTGGGCGGCAATTCACGGCAATCCTCAGACGCCTGGTCCTCTACCTCACGCTGATCGTCCTAGCGATTATTTTCATCGGCCCCTTCGCCTGGTTGATCTCGAACTCCCTCAAGGATGCCGCGCACGTCTTCGATGCTACCTGGATCCCCCAGCCGGTGCATTGGGATAACTATGTCACCATGTTTCAGGCGGCGCCGCTGCTGCAGGGTCTGCGTAACAGCGTGATCGTGGCCGTGCTGGCCGTCAGCAGCGTCGTCGTGTCCAGTAGCATGGTGGCCTATGGGCTCGCCCGGCTCCGTTTCCCAGGCAGCAACATCGTCTTCCTCGGCGTGCTGGCGACGATGATGCTGCCTGGCGCCGTGACGATGGTGCCGGTGTACCTGATCTTCAAGCGACTGCATATGGTGAACACGTTCCAACCGCTTTGGGTCGGCAATCTGTTTGGGTCTCCCTTCTATATCTTCCTGTTGCGCCAGTTCTTCCTGACGATCCCCCAGGAGATCGTCGAAGCCGCCCGTGTCGACGGCGCCAACTATTACCGCGTCTTCATCTCGATTATGCTGCCGCTTGTTCGCCCCGCCATGCTCGCCGTGGCGATCTTTGAGTTCCAAGGCTCGTGGAACAACTTCATGGGACCCTTGATCTACCTTCAGGATCCCAATCTGCGCACTTTACCGCTCTTGCTGCAAATCTTCGTCGGCAGTCTCGGCCAGGGTGGGCAGATGCTCTGGAATCTGCTGTTCGCCGTTTCCGTGATGATCACCATTCCCATGATCTTGATCTTCTTTGTAGCCCAGAAGTACTTCATTCAGGGCATTGCCACGACGGGGTTAAAGGGCTAGTAGACGCAGACTGACCGTTTGCTGGGTACCCGCGCGTGGCGTGAGTGGTAGCCTGTGAATACAGTCGCCGGGCTCCTTCGGGACAAAAAAACACCGGACGTGCCGGTTGTACCACTGAATTTGACACCCTGCCCTGCTGCTGCTACGCTCCCCGCAGTGGCAGTTCGCCACAAGGGTTCGTGGCGGTTCGCCACCAGTGTTTTGGAGTCGTGGAACTATGAAACCGGCGACGCGGTGCGTCGCTGCGACGTATAG
>JBPCLN010000119.1:0-12141 GCA_051003235.1 Chloroflexota bacterium
ACCTCAACAATCATCGTCGCTTTTGATCCCTGAGAGGCGTGGAGTCGCACCAATCGTTCGCGCTTGGCGTCCCCCCAACGGGCGACAACGAGCCCCGCTACGACGCCGGCAACCCCGAATACAAGTCCGGTGACATTCGCTGCCGTGCCCACACATCCACCTCAATTCACCGTTCGAAGGCCATCATCGCATGTGTCCCTTGACGGCTTTGTCCAAACCGCCGACTGCGCACGCTTGTACGCTACAGCCAATACCATCATACCGCTGTCCCAAGGCATCAGGGCATGATCGCGCCGGTGGGGCGATGCCTATGTACGCAACCCGAGCGCCGATTACCATACGGTAGGGGCAGAGTCGGCGCCAATTAAAACAGCGCTTTGAAGATCACGCGCAACTTGTCCAGGAGCGCTTTCGCCGCCAGGCCGGGGAGGAAGGCGAAGAACGCCGGGGTGAGCAGCGTCTCGGCATTCTCGCCTCGCAGGAGCGTGCCAGCCAGCGGACCCGCGTACATCACGGCCCCATCGCCGCCCCGAGGACTGGACGGCAGAGGAACCAATCGACAGCCTCGTGCGGACACCGCGCGGCGTGGCGTTCAGCGGGCAAATGGAAGAAGCATCGCCACACGAGAGACCTTGGAATTGTCGGCTTTTCCCGCAAACTGGCCGGCATTCCAGGCTGCGACGAACTCCTGAGCACGCATGTTGAGGCGCTTCTGGGGCGCACGATCAAGCAAGGCGAGGCCTTCCTCGCGCGAGACTTCATGTCCACAGCGCCGCTCGTCGGTGGCGACTGCCATGGCGCGTGTCCTTTCCAGTCCGATTGCCGTGGAGTCTCATCATACCAGCGTCATTACGGGAAGCCTGGTCGAGATGGGCGGCAAACGAGCGGGTCGCTGAGGCGCAATAGCGAACGGGACACTCACTCTCAGAATTAGTAATGGGAACGCCCTCTCGCCCCGCTTTGAAAGAATTGGCCCGTATACTTTCTAAGTGTACGCAACTTGGAAAGCGGACTTTCTATGTGGGGAGATCAGGGCCATCAATGCCGCCGATTTCACGGCTGCGGAAGCTGGCCGCACCATCAGGACGCTGCAGGGCTACATGGCGTTTCTCCCGGCGCCACTGCCGCCGCACCTGACGTATGACCCCGACCTGGTGCCGGCGCTGTCGCGCGCCGACGCCGCGTTGAGCGAGCTGGCCGGCGTTGGTCGCCTTGTTCCCAACCCACACCTCTTGATTTCGCCGTACATGCGGCGAGAAGCGGTTCTCTCCTCCCGCATCGAAGGCACGCGCGCCAGCCTGGCCGACCTCCTGTTGGAGGAGGCAGGAGCAGTAACCGATCAGCGCCACGCCGCCGATATCCTGGAAGTGCGCAACTATGTCACGGCGTTGGAGTTTGGCATCGCCCGTATTGGCGAGTTGCCGCTATCACTCCGGCTGGTCCGCGAGCTCCACGGACGGCTCATGTCGGGCGTGCGCGGTGAGCACGCCACCCCGGGCGAGTTCCGGCGGACGCAAAACTGGATTGGTCCCAGCGGCAGTACCCCGAGCACCGCTCCCTACGTCCCACCGCCGCCGCTGGACATGATAGAAGCGCTCGACCACTGGGAGCGCTTTTTGCACGAACGGGGCACGATGCCGGATCTCATCCAATGTGCGCTGATGCACGAACAGTTTGAAGCGATCCACCCGTTCCTTGATGGCAACGGCCGCGTCGGCCGGCTCCTCGTCACGCTTTTTCTGATGGAACGACGCCGCCTCTCGCAGCCCTTGCTCTACCTTTCCGCCTATATCGAAGCGCACCGCCAGGACTATTACGATTTGCTCCAACGCGTCCGTACGCACGGTGATTGGTCGGCATGGCTCCATTTCTTTCTGGCCGGCGTCGCGGAGACTGCCCAAGCGGCAATGCGCCAGGCAAGCAACCTCATGGATCTGCGCGAAACCTATCGGAGGCGCCTGCTGAAGATACCCAAGGCGCTGGCGTTGCTCGACGCCCTCTTCGTTAACCCGTACATCACCGTTGCTCGCGCCGCGCAACTCCTTCATGTCTCTTCTCCGACGGCCAGAGCAGCGGTGCTGGCCTTGCAGGAACAAAGGATTCTGGAAGAGACGACCGGCGGCGCTTGGCGTCGAATGTACCTGGCCGCGCCGATTCTCCATGCCGTCGAAAGTCCGCCACCGGCATAACCGCCGGCAGCTTTGCCCTCCGCATGGTCCCAACCTCCCTCAGCCACCAACCTCCTCCCCGTAGATCGTACGGCTGCTAGAATGGCGGCAAGCGGCTGCAGGCGTGCCGCCCCCTTTGGCCGAAAGGAGCCGGCTCGTCTAATGCACTACGATGCCATCATCGTTGGCGCGCGCGTCGCCGGCGCGACCCTGGCCATGCTGTTGGGGCGTCAGGGCCGGCGCGTCCTGCTGGTGGACCGCGCGACGTTCCCGGGCGACACCCTCTCCACGCATTTCCTCAACCCCTTCGGCGTCGCCCGTCTGGCCGAACTCGGTGTACTCCAGGATGTCGAGGCCCTCGGCTTCCGCCGTGTCCCTCGTGTTCGCAGCATTGTTGCCGACTGTATCGTGGATGTTCCATTCACCGGGCCCGGTCCGTTCACCTACGCCCTGGTGCCGCGGCGGGATGGCCTGGACGCCATCCTCATCAAGCACGCCCGGCGCAACCCGACGGTGGAGTTCCGCGAGGGCACAGCGGTCGAGCGCCTGCTCTGGGAGGATGATCGCGTCGTGGGGGCGGCCCTGCGGTGCGGCGAGCGGCGGGAGGAGGCGCGGGCCGCGGTGGTCGTGGGCGCCGACGGCCGCCACTCCGCCGTGGCGCAGTGGGTGGCCGCCCCCACCTATGAGGAGACGCCGGCCCTCCGGCCGGCTTACTTCGGCTACTATCGCGGCGTCACGCCGTTGCCGGAGCCGGCGATAGAAGTGTTCTTCCAGGAGGGGCACATCGGCTTTCTCTTTCCGATGCAACCCGACGTCGATTGCCTGGGCCTGGAGGTGCATGGGGAGGACTTTGCGACCTTCCGTCAGGATCCCCAGGGCTGCCTGGAGGAGCGTTTCCGCCAGTTGTACGGCATGGCCGACCGCATGGCCGGGGCGCGGCTGGAAGGGCTGGTCTACGGCACACGCGGCATCGCCAACTTCCTGCGCCGCCCCGCCGGACCGGGCTGGGCCCTGGCGGGCGACGCCGCTTGTTGCAAGGACCCGATCACCGGAACGGGCATCCGCGATGCCTTTAGCCAGAGCGTGCTCCTAGCGGAGGCGCTCGGTAAGACGTTCGACGGCGCCGACTGGGATGCCACGCTGGATACCTACCAGTGCGAGCGCGATGACCTGCTTCTGCCGTTCCTCCGCGAGACCGTCGATATCGCCCGGCAGGACGAGATCTCGGCGGAGGCGCTAGCATGGTTCCATGCCGCTCTCTGCAATCCCTTCTGGGTCCATACACTGGCGTCCAACATTCAGGCGGCGGTCGCCGCACCCGGCGTCATCCCGCTATTCACGCTTGGACTGGTGGGGAATCTGGCCCGCCTGTATGGGGCGACGCCGCCCGCTCGTCAGCCCTCAGAGGTAGCACGATGACTGCTCAACCCGCTCTCCAGCACGGCTATGCCAGAGTTAATGGCATCCGCATCCACTACGTCGAAGCCGGTTCCGGACCGCTCATGCTGTTCTTGCACGGCTTCCCGGAGTTCTGGTACGCCTGGGACCGGCAACTGCGGGACTTCGGCCGTGATCACCAGGCGGTGGCGCCGGATATGCGCGGCTACAACGAGACCGAGAAGCCGGAGGCGCTGGACGCCTATCGCGTCTCGACGTTGGTTGAGGACATCCGCGCGCTTGCCGATCACCTCGGCGCGCAACGCTTCGTCCTGGTCGGTCACGACTGGGGCGGAGTGGTCGCCTGGGCCTTCGCCGCCGCCCACCCCGACCGTCTGGAGCAGCTCGTCATTATCAACGCCCCGCACCCCGCCATCTTTGGGCGGGAGCTACAGCAGAACCCCGCCCAACAGCGGGCCAGCGCTTACATGCTCCTCTTCCGTAGCCCCGCAGCGGAAACGGCGCTCTCCGCCAACAAGTACGAGCGTCTGACTGGCACGCTGCTCGACCCCCTTCAGCGCGACGGGCACTTCACCGCGGAGGACCGCGCCGCCTACCTGCGGGCCTGGGCCCAGCCCGGCGCGCTCACCGGCGGCCTCAACTACTACCGCGCGGCGCAACTCGGCCCCGATCTAACTAGCGAGACCGACACGGGCATGCAAGCTATCGCCCAGCCTTCTCCGATAAACGTGCCGACCCGCGTCATCTGGGGAGAGCGCGACACGGCCCTGCTCACCGGCAACCTCGACGGGCTCGACGCCTACGTCGCCGATCTCACCATCCGACGCGTCCCCGAGGGCACCCATTGGCTGATCCACGAACAGCCGGACCTGATTAACCGCACCATCCGCGAGTTTCTGAGCCGGCTTGGCTGACGAGAAGACGCGCTCCTGGCCGTTGACAGTGCATCCACCTCTCGTCCGACGGCACGCGTCCGGTTGCCCGCGCCGCTGGCTGGCCGCGACTTCGCCATATTCTGGATCGGCTGGGGATCACTCCACCATCCGCAACTTCGCCCCGGCCGGGTCGACGGCGACCAGGAGCGGACGGCTCATGCTGGTGAGGCTGACGATCGCCTGGCCGGGCGCTAACGCCGGCAGGCGCTGCCAGAGGCTGTCGTCGATGCCGCCGGTGTTGCGCTGCTTCAGCCGGTGGATGACGTTGGCGTCGTTCAGTTTGTGCAGGATCAGGTTATTGATTAACTCGAAAACCTCGTCCGGCAGGTGCTGCGGCAGTTGAGTGACGAAGACCAGGCCTAGCCAGCGCTTGCGGCCGCGCCGGGCGATACGCGCGACTTGCTGGAAGAGCGTCGGCGCCTTGGGGATGCGCTGCGCCGAGAGGAACTCGTGCGCCTCCTCGATGATCACCACCACCGGCGTCGGCGGCTTCCCCGCCTGTTGCGCTTCCTCGTAGGCCGCCTCCTGATGGGTCTGCACGCCACGGAGCAGTTCGGCGATGGCCAGGTTGTTCACCTGCACGGAATCGGTGTCGTGCAGGTCGATGATGCTCACCTGCCCCGCCGCCAGCATCCGGCGGTAGGGCAGGTGGGCCACCTGATCCTGGTCGAAGATGCGCAGGCGTTGCAGCCGGAACAGCCGGCCGCGCACGGCGCCCCAACTGGTGACATGGCTGGTCTGGGTCGTGGGCTGTTTCACCCGCTCCAATAGCTTCGCCTTGCCCTCCGCCGTTTGGAAGTCGCGGTGGAAGGGCGCAAAATCACCGCTTTGCTTGCCGACGACATGAGCGAAAGCGCCGACAACGTCGAGGAGGTGAGAGAGTTCGAGGCCCGGATAGCCGGTCTCCTGATCGTCCCAGTTCAGTGTCCGCTCCTCCTCCGCTTTGTTCCCCTTGTGCGGTGAGATGCCGAGGTCGCGCAGGAGCAGCCGCGCCGTATCGTAGGCTTGCATGAAGCGGTCCTGCTGCGCGTCGTTCATCTCTAATATCCCGGCCACCATGTGTGGTGCGAGGTTGCAGAACCAGAGGCAGAAGGGCTGACGGCGGGGATGGCGCGGGTTGGCGATTTCGCGCCCGACCAGATGATAGAGCTGGGTGTTGGGCACGGCCGCGGGCGCCATCTTCAGCTTGCGCAGCGCCGCCAGCATGGCCGGGTTCTCGGCCGGCTCGTTGAGGTGGGTGTATTCGCCTTCGGTGTCCAGCAGGATCGTGGCAATGCCGGCTGCCTGCATGCGGGCGATCAACCCGGCGACGGTCGTGGACTTGCCGCCGCCGGTGGTGCCGAGGATGCCGGTGTGCCGGGGCAGCACATCCTTGCTCTGGGAGGGGATGCCGACTTCGAGTTCCTCGTGTCCCACGGCCAGTCCCAGCCGGATATCGCCGGCGCAGTGCAGCATGGCCGCCGTCTGCTCCGTCGTCAGGGCAAAGACTGGACTATTGGGCAGGGGCCGAAAGCGCCGCGGCCCGAGCGTGACCGTCCCCTCCGTGCCGTCCAGCTCCTCCCCCAGGATTTCCACCTGCACCCGGCCATGGAAGTTCGGCACAAAGGTGGCGCCGTGGACGGTCGTCGTCACCAGCACCGCCGCATCGCCGCGCAGGCCATCCGGCTCGGTGAAGGGGCCGCCCACCACAATGCCGGCATAGCTCCGGCCATCCGGCACGCTGGTGATGCGTACGAGCGACTGGGAGGGCAGGCTGCCCAGGTGCTCGTGGGGCAACAGCACCGTCACCGTGTTGTCCTCACTGCTGGGCAGGTCGAACATGGTGCGCCCGACACTGCCGCCATACGCCGCCGGCGGCACATACTCGCCGCCCAGGGCGGCGGCATGCCGAGCCACCGCCGCCATCACTCCGTCCGGCAAGGACCCGATGCTGCCGTTCTCGTCATGGGTACCATCGGCTGCCATCATTGATTCCTTTCTCCATCGTCCCCTTCACCCCTTCGCCCGTCCAGCGCGCTCCGCCAGGTAGCGGTAGGGGGCGCCGGCGTCGGCATAGGCTTCCTGGGCCACACTGCGCAGGGTGTCACCGCCAAACTGGGTTTGGCACCAGCGGTCGGCCAGGTCGATTAACAGGGGAAAACCACGGTGGCGCTGCAAGGCGCTGTCCGCCATGGCGACGAGCGCCGCTTCGGCAGCGTGGTCGACGTGAGCGTAGAACATTCCGGCCGGGGCGGCATCCCAGACGCGGTACAAACCGAAGACAATCTGCGGTCCGACGGTATCGACGAACTGCTGGGCCAGATCACGATAGAAGGGACTGTAGTAGTGCGCCGCCTCGACGATGCGCTGCATCCGGTCCTGCATCGTATCGACGATGGCGAACTGCAGCGGCTCCAACGCCTGGCCGATCGTCAACCAATCCCGCTCGCGCGGCGCGCTGGGCACAAAGACGAAGCGGCGATGCCGTTCCACGAGGTCTCGCACCACCTGCAGGCCGGCCTGCAACAGTTCCATGCTGCCGGAGCCGCTGAGCAGTTCCACCGGCATTGGCGTGCCGTGGCCCATCCGCCAGATCGCCTTCGACTCCTGCACCAGGACGGCACGTTCAGCGTAGGTCATGATGCCGCGCCGGCTCAGCTCGCTCAGCGCATCCCACTGCTCGTTGATGTCGATCCCGCCCCGGTCGCGCCGCCGGTCCAGCATCTCCACCAGGTGCGTCACCGGGCTGCCTTCATCGAGGTGCAAGTCGCGTCGGAACAGTTGCTGGCTGTACTTGTTCTGCTTGCCGTCGTAGCTCACCAGACAGACGCCGATCCGAATGATAGTCAGGGGCAAGGCGTCGTGAATGGAGACCGTTCCGTCGCAGGCTTCCACGCCGCCGTTGAGCAGCAGACCGCGATGGGTCTGGGCCAGTTGCTCCGGCGTGATGCGATAGACGCCGGCGCCGGGAATCGCATGTGTTCGGGTCGCCAGTTTCGGGAAGACGATGCCGCGAATGTCGTCATACAGGCGTCCCTCTTGCTCGACCGACTGGCCGATCTGCTGGCGAAGTTCATCCAGGATCAGGGAAAAGTCGTCGCCCGGCTTCCAGGTGCGCAAGTCCAGCGCCTGCTCCAGGGGCTCACCGAAAGCAGCCTGGAAGGAGTCGGCATCGACCCGGTGACGGTCGGTGCGGGGCAGGCGCCCGGGAGCAGCAGGGAACGGGGTCTGTTCGCTCTGCACCGTTGCCTCCTCTCCGCCGATCGTCACCGTCTTACTCCAACCACTCGTGCCAGCCGGGCGGGCCGTCGCGTCGGGAGATCAGGCGGCGGGCAAAGGGGGCTGCGACCGCGGCCGGTAGGCCAAAGGTCGCGATCAGCGCCGCCGTGCCGCCGGTCAGACGCTCGGCAAAGCAGCCGGTCGTGGGAAGCACAGCAAGCGCATGATCCTCCGGCGCCAGCAGTTGCAAGGCGAGTCGATCGGCGTCCGCTTCGGCCCGGGCGATGGCGGCTGCTTCCACACCCGTGGGCCCGCGTTCCATGAGGTGAAGATGCGCGCCGAGCGTCACACCGGCCAGTGCCGCCTCAATCCGCTCCGAGTCACTCGCCGGGCGCCGGCCATCCAGGACAGCCAGGGCGGCGCCGCCCAATCGCCGTTGCGCCAGTTGGCGGGGTTGCTGGTAGTCAAGGATGAAGTGCGCCACTTCGTGGGCGAGACTGTAACGCTGCTCGTCTGGAGGATCAGCGGCATCGAGCAGGATGCAACCGTTCTCGTCGTCGGCCACCAGGCAGGCGCGCAGCCGGCGGTCGCCCCGACCGCCGCGCTCAGGGGCACTCCAGATGAAGCGCGGACTGTACTGGCTGAGCCAGCGTTCGGCGCTGAAGAGGCCGAGACGGGGCAAGCGGGCGACCATCACCGGCAAGGCCAGGGCGATGGCATCTTCCAGATTGCGCGGAAACGGCTCCGGGCGGTTGGCTGCCGTCCAGAAGCGCTCGGCCGCGGTTTCAAGCCAGGTTTCCATCCGGTTCCGCCTCCTTGCCTGCTTCGCCGCGCACCTCGGCATCTGATTCACTCTGGCGAGTGGTCCCTGTCGCGGCATCGTCGGCGCGAGCGTCGGCTGCGCCGCCCGTTTCGGCGCCTGATCCGAACTGACCTGATTGCATGTCGCCGGCGTCACGGGCGGCGGCCAGATAGCCGTCGCTCGCATCGCTCCGGCGCCGGCCTAGCGCGCGAGTGGTATCGACGGTGCGGACGAGCTGGGCCAGCCGGCCAACGTTGGCGCCGGCGTAGCCGGCAATCTCCCGCACATCGGCGGCAAACCGCCCCTGCTCCCGCCGCGGCTCCCGGCAGAGGCCCAGCAAGGGCAGGCGCTCCAGCGTGCACCCAAGCTCGGCGGCTAACTGGCGCTCATCCATCCCCTGCATCTCCTGATAGGCGGCTAGCAGACCAGCCATGTAGCCGCCTCGCGCGGCGGCGCGGGCGGCGGCGCGACGCGCCCAATCGCCAGGGGGCGTGGTGTTCCGGTGTTCAGGCATGGAGACGTATCCCATAGCGCTTCAAACGGAGCCGGATGCGGTCTTTGGCTTGCTTCACCCGGCGTTGCTGCGCGTCGACATCCAGGTGGTCGCAGCCGAGCACCTGCGCGTAGCGGGTAGATTCGCGTTCCCCTTCCGCCATCAACTCGATCACCTCACGGTCATTCGGATCGGGAAAGAGGTCGACCAGCTTGAGCATGAACGCCTCCCATGTCTGGTCGGCCGGCAGGAAGGCGGCGCGCTGGGCATCCCGTTCCTCGGCCTCCTGCATGGTGTTCCGCACCGGTCGGTCATGTGCGACAGGATCAAAGGACACCAACGTGGGTTGACGCTTCCTTTTCGTGACCAGATTCAGCAGGTCGCCGTGGGCGGCCATGCGCAGTTACCATCGAGCGGCAGCCGCTCCGGCTGATATTGGGTGGGACGCTCGACATAGGACAGGATCACGTCTGTAATCGCGTCGCTTACCGCCGCCGCCTCCAGGGCCGGAAACTTTGGCTGTAACTCGCGCAGCAGGGAATCGTGCCACCGTTCCCAGAGTTCAGCGGAGAGGCCGGGACTGCCCGCCAGGGCCCGAGCGTGCAGCGCCAGGCTCTCGTCGTCCTGCACGATGCCCGCCCCTCACCGGCACGTACGCCGCCGGTACGCCTTGTCAACGCCGCCGCGCCGCCGTGCAAAATATGTCTCTTCCATGAGTGCCCATGCGAGGTTACTTTGTCAAGGGCATGTGACGGGGCCCGGCGCCACATGTGCCCCCCCAGGCGTCTCCGGCGTGCCTGGTATGCTAGCCCGACAGGGAGAAGCATATGCCGTTGTCCGGCGCCTGCTCCCAACCGGAAATATTGCCAGTGGAAACGCAGCACATCCGCTTTGTGCGGGCCATTGCCAGCGACGGCGTGCCGTTAGACGGCATTGTCTTCGAACCAGAGGGGCCGGCGCACGGCAAGATCCTGCTGGTGCACGGGGCAGGCAGCCACTTCTACCAGCGCTTGCACCAAGTTCTTGGCGCTACTCTGGCGGCGGCGGGCTACCGGGTCCTGGCAGGCAATAACCGCGGTCACGATCTGGGAGCCTACCTGCCCAACGATGGCCCGGAGGTCACGCTTGGCGGCGCCGCCTGGGAGCGCTTTGAAGACGCCGTGCTGGACCTGCGCGCCTGGGTTGACCTGCTGGCCACGGAAGCTGAGGTCGACCTGCCGCTGGCACTGATCGGGCATTCGCTCGGCGCGGCCAAGGTCGCCCACTATCAGGCGGCAACGCAGGATGCGCGAGTGGCCGCGCTGGTCGGCTGTTCCGGCCTCGGCTTTGGCTCCCGCCTCATGCGCCGGCCGGGCCCGCCGGAAGAGCGTCTGGCGGCGGTGCGGCAACTCGTCGCCTCCGGCCATGGCGACCAACTGCTTGATTCGTCCTACCAGCGCCGCTACATCAGCGCCGGCACCTACCTGGACCGCATCGACCGCCTGCGGGCCGGTGCGCCCGTTGACCTGGCCCGCATCTCCGTGCCGCTGCTCGTCGTCTACGCCACAGGTGAGGGTGGAACGCCGGAACTGCTGGCCGATATCCAGGCCGGCGCTACTGCCTCGCCCCGCTGCGATACACTGCTGGTGGCGGACGCAGACCACGATTACCACGGCCAGGAAGCGGCGGTGGGCGGCGAGCTTATCAGCTGGCTCTCCGAGGTGATGCCGGGCCAGCGGTAGGCGCGTCGGTCCGCACATCGGAATGCCGGCGCTATAGCGCTGCATGCGAATTGTTTTGTATAATTACATGCGCGTAGACTCAACAAATCGCGGACTGGACGGTGGCCATGCGTCGTGGCCGCCCGCCCCTCGAACAGGTGCATCAACGCCTTCGAAGCGCGGTCGAAGAGCTTCGTTCGCGTATGGGTGGCCTGCCGTCGTCAATCGAGGCCAAGACCATCTGGACCGACATCTGGTATCACGAAGCGCACAACTCCACCGCCATTGAAGGCAACACGCTGGTGCTACGAGAGGTCGAAATTCTGCTAGCGCAGGGCAACGCCGCCGGCGCTACGTAACTGCGCGACTCCATGGACGTGCAAGGGTACGCCCAAGCAGCGAAGTGGGTCTACGGCCAGGCAATGGAGCCGGCCGATTGGAGCGCCGACCGCCTGGTGACGCTCCAGGAAGTCCGCCAGGTGCATTACACTGCACTGACGCCAGTCTGGCAGATCGCACCGCACGAGGACGCTACCGACGATGAATCGCCCGGGAATTTTCGCCGCCACAACATCCACATCTCGCGGCACTGGGTCGAGCCGATGCGGGAGATCCGGCGCAATTAGGCGAAATGAAGGCACGGGCCATTCTCGACAACCTGTACCGCTTCGTCGTACCCGCCATTTCCGGTCCCGTTCGTTTGGTCCCCCTCGCGCCGTTGGTATCACCTGCGATTAGCCTACCAGCGTTGCGAACGGCGGCCGTTCGCGGCCGCCTGGAGGCGCAAAAGGGAACCGATGGTCAATGGCGTAGCACCAGGAAATGGGTAGATGACTACCTCGCGGGGAAGTCCGCACGCGGCAGACCGCCTCAAACGCCGTCAGGGTAACGCCCGTCAGGATCCGAACGGGCGCGCTGGCGACATCCTGCTCCCAGCCGCCAGCCACGCGATCAGCGCGGAGGATGGACGGCGAGGCACAGGCCCGCGAGGTCAGCCAGGTCACGGATTTCCAGGTCCGGTTTCGGCACGAATGCGGGAATGGCGGCGGCGGGCGAGTTCAGCCAGCAAGTGCGCCAGCCGGCGGCGGCTGCTCCCGCCACGTCGTTGACGGCGGAATCGCCAACGTAGAGTGTAGCGTTCGGCGGGCCACCGGCGAGACTGGCGGCACGCGCGAAGATCGCCGGATCCGGTTTGCGAACACCCAGGTCGGCATCGCCGGACACGAGCAGCGATTGGAAAATAGAAGTCAAACGCAGAGCCGCGACAACGGCACGCTGAGCATCACTGGGGCCGTTCGTAATCAAGCCGAGCGGCCAGGTAGCACCAAGTTGCTGCAATACAGATTGGGCTGCCGGCTGCAGCGCCTGGTTCGCGGCCCAGCGGGCGTTCAGTCTGCCGGCGAGATCGGCGACCAATCCCTCCTCCGGCGCAATATCGCAGGCTACC
>JBPCLN010000120.1:0-56502 GCA_051003235.1 Chloroflexota bacterium
ACGGCCTGCTCAATCTGCTCGGCATGCTGCGTCTGGCGGGTAGCAAGGCAGAGCACATCCGGCCGGACGGTCTTGAGCATCGTCGCGAAGTCGTCAAAGGCGGGCAGCGAGCCCCAACAAGCCGTAAACGCCTGGCGCGTGGCCTCACCTTTATCAAACACGGCGACCACTTCCGCGTACGGCACGGCGGCGAAGGCGGCGGCCCAGTTGTGGCCGACGAGGTCATGGGAGAGCATCCGGTGGCAGCCGGCGATGGCCACCCGGTAGCGAGACCGCTGCTCGCCATCGCCGCTGCGGCTAGCCGCCATCGCCGGGCTCACCAATCGCGCTTGCCGACGTAGAGGGCACGGTTGGCCAGCGGCAGCGCCACGCGGGCGCCCTGCTGACCGTGGGACGCGATGACGCCCATGATCAGTTCCTGACTGCGGCGGGCGAGTTGCACGTTGCCCTGGGTATCGCCGCCGTTATCCAATGCCTCCACGAGGTTTGTCATGCAGTTCAAGGCGCTGCTGGTCCGTTCGAATTCCGGTGGTTGCACTACCTCAAGCTGCTTTTCAGCCCCGCCTTGGCGGCGAAGTTCGACGGATTGTCCATCATTGTGCAGCCGCAGTTTGCCGGTCGTGCCGGTTACCTCCCACTCGTAACCAAGCGTGGCGAGCAGGTAGCCATGGATGCCGCCGGCGAAGCGAACATAGGCCGAATCGATCGAGGGGTCGACCTCGACCTGATTGTCGCCATAGTCGGCTTCGTCCGCCCCCACCGTTCCCTGGACGTACTCCACGTTGCGGTCGCCGGCCAGCATGAGAAGCAGGTCGGAAGCGTGGGTATGGCTCCAGAGGGCGGAGCCGGCGCAGGAGCCGATGACGGTCCGCTGCTCCCCGACGATGCCCTCGGCGATCAGTCGGCGGGCCTCGCGGTAGACCGAGCTGTAGCGGCGGTTGACGCCAAGGTTGAACTTGACGCCGTGTTGCTCACAGGCGGCAACCATGGCGTCGGCTTCCGCCATCGAACAGCAGAGGGGCTTCTCACACCAGATCGCTTTGACGCCGCGCTCGGCGGCGTAGACGACGATCTCCCGGTGGCTGGCCGGCCGGGTGGTGACGCTGATCACATCGGGATGCTCGCGGTCGATCAGTTCCCGGAAGTCAGTGTAGGGGCGGGGAATATTCCACCGCTGGCAGAAGGCGTGCAATTTGTCTTCCAGCACATCGGAGGCAGCGACCAGCGTCGTGCGCGCGCAGGCCTGGTAGGTGCCGGCGTGGCTGTAGGGGAAGATGATCGACGCGCTATTGCGCACTTCATCGTCGATCGAGCCGCCCATGCGTCCGCAGCCAATAATCGCCGCGGTATAGGTGCGTGCCATGCCTCATCCTCTCCGTATTACGCCTTTACCGGCGTGCGTAGGGTACCCAGGCCGGCGATGCTCGCCTCCATGACGTTGCCGGCCCGGAGAAAGGTGCCGGTGGCGTCGCCCACCCCGGAGGCGGTGCCTGTAGCAATGATGTCGCCCGGTTCCAGCGTCATAAGGCGCGACGTGAAGGCGATAATCTCCGCAACGCTGAAGATCATGTTGCGCGTGTTGGCGCACTGATGGAGCTTACCGTCCACCGTCAGGCGCATATCCAGGTTCTGGGGGGCCGGCGCCTCGTCGGCGGTCAGGAGGTAGGGACCGAGCGGTGCGAAGCCGTCCAGCCACTTGCCCATCAGCCAGTCAAAATACTCCTTCCAGGCATAGTCGCTCCGTGGACCGCCGTAATCCACCGTGCGCGCCGAGACGTCGTTGATAATGGTATAGCCGGCCACGGCGTCCAGCGCCCGCTCCACGGGGACGTTGCGAGCACGCCGACCGATCACGACGGCGAGTTCCAGCTCCCAATCTACGGTCTGGGAGACCGCCGGGAGTACCAGGGGCTGGTCCGGACCAATGATGGCCGACGAGGGCTTCAGAAAGAGCTTTGGGGCGAGCCCGGACTTATCGACTCGCGCGCCGCCGCTCTCGCTAATGTGATCCTGATAGTTGGCGGCCAGCGCCAGTAGCTTGGGCGGTCGGACCAACGGCGCCAGCAGTTGCACTGCCGCCAGCGGCTGTGTACGGCCCGAAGCCTGCCGGGCAGCCGCAATCGCCTCCGGCCCGGCGTCCAAGAGGCCGAGCAGGTCGCCCGGTCCGAGATCGACAACGACTTCAGCGTCGCCGGCCCCACGCAACAGCCCGTGGCGGACGGCGTCCTGATCACGATACGTCACCAGCTTCATAGTCATTTCTTCCTTGCGCGATAGGTGGTTGATGGACCGGCTTCGGGTTCGACCCTTTACTCCGAGCGACCACGGGCGGTCACGAGCCAGACGGCTTCGACCACACCTTTCCGGGCAGCGAATACCCGATCATGAAGGTTGGCGGCGGAGCAGCAGTGGCCCGGGTAGACTGCCAGCACATCACCGATCCGCAAATCGGTGGCATAGCCGTCGCGGACGATAAAGTTGCCATGCTCCTCGGAGAGCGAACGGTACGCGAGTTCGGGATGGCCCGCCACTGCCGGCGTGCCGTGGTCCCGCGCCAGGACCTGGATGCCACCGTCGGTGATGACCTTCTCCGAGGATGGCCGGCTCAGCACGGTGCAAAGCACACTGAAGGCCAGGTCAAATTCCGGCACTTTCTCCTGGTAGCTGGGGTCCATATAGACGTAAGAACCGGACTGGTGCTCTGTCACGCCGGGATAGACGCCGGAAATGTTGTAGGTACCGGTACCGCCGCCGGTCACCACGGCCACCGCCAGGCCGTTGTGCTCCAGGAGGTCACGGGTCTCGATCGTCCGGGCAAACATGCGCTCCGTTTCCGCCTTGCGCACCGCGACGTCTTGGTGCTGGACGACGTGGCCCTCATACGCATGCAGCCCGCGGAAGCGCAGCCCGGGCGACCGGCTGACCGCCCTTGCCAGGTCCAGGGCCGGCTGGCCCGGTTGGACACCGCAGCGACCCATCCCGGCGTCGACCTCGACCACCACATCAAGCGTCACGCCGTGGGCCTGAGCGGCGTCGGCGAGATCGGCGACATTGCCGGCGTCATCGACGGCAACCGTCACACGGGCGCGCTGCGCCAACCGGCAGAGCCGGTCGATAGCCTGACGGGAAACGACCTGATTGGCGACGAACACGTCATCAATGCCGCCCTCCGCCATCGCTTCGGCCATGGCTACCTTGGCGCATGTGACGCCCGTCGCGCCGGCAGCCAGTTGCATCCGCGCGATCACCGGGGCGCGGTGGGTCTTCACATGTGGGCGCAGGCGGGCTGGGCGGTCCTGAAAGAATCTGGCCATTCGGGTGATGTTGCTCTGGAGCACGTCAACATCGACGACCGGCGCCGGCGTGGGGAGGTCGGCAACCGGCCGTCCGATCGCCGGATGATCGGTCAGAACGTCAGCAAACATGGGTTATGCTTCCAAATCCAATACGGTGTAGTTGTTGAACCGGGCCGTGGCTGCGGTCGGCGGCCCGGTTACCGGCTCTTATTATTGCAGCTTCAGATCCTGATCGAGCAACACCTGCGCCGCTTGCTGGGCCTGCGTCAGGCCATCCTGAACGCTGTACTTGCCGCCAAAGATATCGTTGATCGTGGTGTTGAGCGCCCCCGAGATCTTGGCGTAGGAGGGTAGGGCCGGCCAGCGCCAGCCGTGGGGGGCCATGTCAACGAACCCCTTGAGCTGGGGATCCGTCATGAGGTAGTCCTGGAGTTCCGTCGATTGGAAGGCGGCGTTGCTCACCGGCAGGGACGTGGCCTGGATGCACATCTGAGCCTGGGCGTGCGAGGCGTTGAGCCACATGGCGACGCGAGCAGCCGCTTGTCTGTGATCGGCCGGGATTCCCTGGAAGACGGAGACGTTGTGCCCGCCGTTCCCGGCGAAAATGGTCTTCTTGATCGGCGTCGGGAGGACCGTGAAGTCGGTAACACCGTTATGCCGCAAGGTCGGGATGCGATACGGCCCCTGGCTCTCGAAGACCACACCGGTGCCCTTGGTCTTATTGAACAGCTCGCCTTCCATCTTGGTTGGCGTGACGCCGATCTTGAACAGGTTCGCCAGGTACGTGATGGTATCTTGCGCTTCCGGGGTGGTCATGGTGATCTTCTGGGCGTCCGAACTGATCGGAAACCCCCCAGCCGAGCCGAGCCAGTTGCTCCAGTAGACCCAGTTCCAGTCGTAGCCCCAGCGGTCCGGCGGTTTGTTCCCCTTCTGGACGAGATCCTGGAAGTCCTGCCAATTCCAGTCGGACTTCGGTGCGGGGACGCCAACCTGGGCGAGGAGTTGCGGACTGTAGATGATGGCGGAGTTGTTCGTGTAGCAGGGCATGCCGGCGAGCTTGCCGGCCCAGCTGCTGCTGGAGAGCATGTCAGGGAAGATGTCGGCCTTCTGGGCCGCCCAGCCCTTTTCCGGGCGGAGTTGGGCGTCCAGGTCGATCACCGCCCCTTTGGCGAGGAGCGCCGCCGCGTCATAGTAGGCGACGTAGATCAGGTCGGGCGGCGTGCCGGCGGCGGCCAGTGTAAAAGCCTTGTCGAGGGTGGTGGCGTTCTTGGCCGCCGAAACGTCGACGGTGACGCCATCGGTGTTGGTCTTCGTATATTCGGCTAGCAAGCCGAGCCGCGCTTTGCCTTCCGGATGTGTATCCGGCAGATCGGACATATAGGTGACGGTGATTCCGCCTACCTTGCCCACCGCGCTCGTGGCCGTTGCCTGGACGGCGGACGCCGAAGAGGTTGCCGCGGCTGATGTCGCGCTGGTGCTGGTGGGCGTGACAGCGGACGCTGTTTTCCCTGCCGATGTGCTTGCTGTCGCGCTAGTACTGGTCGGCGCGACAGCGGATGCTGTCGTAGCCGGAGCCGTTGCCGGCGCCGTACTTATTGTCGATAGCGCGGCGGTTGCGGTCGTGCTTGCTGCCCCTTGGCCACTGCCGCACGCAGCAAGCAAGGAGGCGGCAGCCAGGCCGCCAGGCAGGGCAACCAGGAAACGCCGCCGCGTTACGCCCGTCGGTAGACCTGAAAGTTGAGGCATCGCATTCTCCTTCGCAATCGCAGAAACAACACCACAGCAAACGCGGCGGCCGCTATGACCCTGCGAGCAGCCGTCCGCCAACACGTTCTACGTGGGCGGCGGCTGCTCGTTCGGCGCGCTGCGGGTCGCCAGCCGCGAGCGCTTGAATTACTTGGTGGTGACGCTCCATAAAGTCATTGATCGCCTCAGGGCTCGGTGACGATGGTGGCGTCGCCGCGATGAGCTTCCAGGCAGCCGGCGTGAGCAACCGCCAGGAACGCAGGAGTAACTCGTGCCGGGCGCTGCGCACGAGCAGGTCGTGGAACTCGGCGTTCTTCTCCTCCATCGTCAGCCAGTCGCCACGGCGTGCCCCGTCGGCGCCGGCTTCCACTACCGATCGCAACTGCTCCAACTCGGCGGGCGTGATCCGCAAACACGCCCGCCGCGCGGCAAACCCTTCCAGGACGGCCCGTAGACTGACCACCTCATCAATGTGCGCCGCTGAATGCTGCGGCACAAACACGCCGCGCCGGACGGCGTGCGCCAGGATGCCATCGCGCAGCAGGCGCGCCATCGCTTCTCGTACCGGCGTCCGGCTGATACCGAGCCGCCGGGCAATCTCCGCCTCACTGATCCGATCACCCGGCTGCACCTCGCCGCTGCGAATCAGTTCCAGGACATAGGCCTCAACATCCAAGTGCAGCGCCCGGTTCTCGGTCAAATTTGGAACAGGAACGGCCATCGTCTCCCCGTCGCCGTCGGAGTATATCTCCATGTGGACTGTCTACAGTTCTACATGCTACTGTAGGCTATCAGCCGCTCCCTGTCAAGGGCGAGGGAGAAAATGTAGGGCCGTAGACAGCGGTCGCGGCCCTACTGCGTCAGGGAAGGTGGAAAAGCAATGGCAGCACCAAAAGTCTACCGAGCGGGGATCATCGGTCTGGCGCGCATGGGGAGCTGGTGGGACGACAAGTTGCAGGAGACGACGCCGCTGGAAGTGCCGTCTAGCCATGCCGGCATGTACACCGCCTGCCCGCGTACCGAACTGGTCGCCGGCTGCGACCTTGACGCTGAGAAGCGGGGGACTTTTTCCCGGCGCTGGGGCGTCGGGGCGGTCTACGCCGACTACCGGGAAATGCTGGCGCAGGAGTCGCTGGATGTGGTCAGCGTGGTCACCTCCTGGGCGAGCGTCCAAGGCGACATCGCTACGCACGTCGCCGCCAGTGGCGTGAAGGGCATGTACTGCGAGAAGCCGATGGCCACCTCGATCGAGCAGATGAGCCGGATTGTCGATCTCTGCCGCGATCATCAGGTGGCCGTGGTCGTACCCTACATCCGTCGCTACAATCCGCGCTACGCCACAGTCCGGGAACTTGTGACTTCCGGCGAAATTGGCCAGTTGCGCGCCATCCACGCCACTGCCGTTGCTGCCTTGCTGCATGCCGGCACCCACTATTTCGACCTGATGAACTACCTCAGCGGCGATCCGGAGCCAGCCTGGGGCGTCGGTCGCCTGGAAGACACCTCTCATATCAAAGCGGACAACTGGTCCCGTCAGGACCCGTCGGGCAGCGGTTACTTCGAGTTCCGTAACGGGTTACGCTACACCTTCGACGGCGCAGCCGGTGGGCCGGCTTCCTTCCTGCTGTCCGGCACGGCCGGGCGAATCTGGGTGCTCAACGAGGCGACGGACATCCTGCTGTGGCGAACCAGGGCTACGGCGGACAGGGTCGTGGTGGAAACCATTGCCCCGGCCGAGCAGACCCAAAGCCTGATGTACTCCGGCCTGGAGGATCTCGTCCATGCCATGGATACGGGCGAACCCACCCGCTGCAATGCGCAACAGGCGGCGCGGACACTGGAAATGGCCCTTGCCATCCACGAGTCTCAGCAGCACGGTAATAGCCGAGTGGACTTCCCGCTTCAGAATCGGAGCCTGAGCGTGGATACCTGGTAGGGATAGGGTTGCAACGGTCGGCGCCCATGGCAATTCAGCAGTTCCGTTGACCCGTTGGCACGCGACATGCTAGCGTTTAATCTCACGCAGGCGTTTTCTGCGCTACCAGGCAGATGCTTCAGGAGGAGTCACCAACATCGCACGAGATATCCGTGTCAACGAGAAGATCCGGGCCAGAGACGTTCGAGTCATCGGCGAGGATAGCCAGCAACTAGGAGTATACACCCTGTTCGCGGCGCTGGCGATGGCGCGAGAGCGTGGGTTGGATCTCGTTGAGGTCGCCCCGAACTCGGTGCCGCCGGTCTGCCGCTTGATGGACTACGGTCGGTACAAATACGAACAGCAAAAGCGGGATCAAGAGGCCCATCGCGCCCAACGCACCAACGACCTGAAGGAAGTGCGTATGGCACCCGTCATCGACGACCATGATATCGAGACAAAGACGAACATGATTCGCCGCTTCGTGGAGGAGGGCGACAAGGTAAAGGTCACGATTCAGTTCCGCGGCGCCCAGATGCGGCACCAGGAAATTGGACGGGACGTTCTGGAACGTATCCTGACCATCCTGCGCGGCGTGGCCATCCTGGAACGGCCGATTATCATGGAAGGCCGCAACATGAGCATGTTTGTCGGCGCGCCGGCCAACCGCCAGCCGGCGCCAGGTGACAACCGCGCCGCTGTGCCTGCCGTACCCCGCCCGCCCGTTCCCGCCGCCAATCGGTTTGGGAACGCTCCACGACCCGCCGACGGTGCCAATCCGCGACCCACCGGGACGTTAGCCCCTCGGCCGATCGTATCGGGTCCAGCCCGGCCCGCCAACGGCGCCGCCGACCTGGCCGACTCCGCGAACAGTGTGCCAACGCCGGCCGCCGAGGACAATCGTTCTTCTTCCTGAACACCTCCCACACCGGCACGATGAACAGAGGGCCGGCGTTCAAGCCCGCCCGCCCTCTGCTCCCTCCCTTTGCTATGTCACGAACGCCCGCAGCCGCTAAGCTCCCGCTTGCTGCACTGCTCGTGGCGCGTGCCCTCTTCGCCGGTGAGGATGAAGCGCGGCGGTGGGTGATGGCCGGGCAGGTACTCGTTAGCGACAAGGTGGTGGATAAGCCGAATACGCCGGTCGCATTTGATGCGCAGATTAGGCTGCGCGGACGCCACCGATACGCTGGACGCGGCGGGCTCAAGTTGGCTTCGGCAGTAGCAGCCTTTCGGCTCCCTGTTGCGGGTCGCGTTGCGCTCGACTGCGGCGCCTCCACCGGCGGATTCACCGACTGTTTGCTGCAACAAGGCGCAGCACTCGTATACGCCGTCGAAGCGGGTTACGGCCAGTTGGTAGGACGGCTCCGTGCCGACCCGCGCGTTCGCAATCTGGAACGCACCAACCTGGGCGATCTAACGGCTGCCTCTGTGCGTCCAACTCCATCGCTGATTACCCTTGACCTGTCCTACCTTTCGCTCACTACCGCCCTTCCCCAGGCCGCGCCCTTGCTGGCCGCCGGTGGCGACGTGCTGACCCTGTTCAAGCCCCTCTTTGAGGTCGCGGACGCCGCGGCTCGTCGCACCGGCGCGGTAGATGATCCGGCGCTCGTCGTTGCCGCATTAGCCCGTGTGCTGGACGCCGGTAGCGCCGTCGGATTGCATCCGACCGGAGCGGCAAAATTGGCCTTGCGGCCCCGCCACGGCGTCCATGAGTACTTCCTGCATTTTACTCAAACGCCGGCCGCCCCCTGGGTCTACAACCAGACGACGCTCACAACGCTGGTGGCCTCGCCCGGCATCGGCAGCGAAGAAGAGGACGACGTGAGCGTCGCCGGTGATAGTTCGGAATCCGTCCCCTAGACCCACTTGCGGTACGCCGCGACGGTCAGCTCGGCGCAGCGGTCCCAGGTGAACTGGCGGGTGCGGTGGGCACCGGCAGAGCAGAGGCGGGCAGTGAGGGCACGGTCTAGCCAGAGTCGGCGGATGGCGTCGGCCATGGCCTCGGCGTCGAGCGGGTCAACCAGCAGCGCTGCATCGCCGGCGACTTCCGGAATCGACGAACTGGTGGTGCTCACAACGGGACAATTGGCCCAGAATGCTTCCAGGACCGGAAAGCCAAAGCCTTCGTAGCGGCTAGGGTACACGAAGACGGTCGCGAGGTGATACAGGGCAATGAGATCAGCCTCGCTCACATGGCCGGTGAAAATTACGGCAGAGCCCAGAGCCCGAAGCCGGGCATTAGTCGTTACATCACCCCACCCCTCCCGCCCGGCGACAACAAGCACCGGTGGCGGTGCCACCGTGACTCGAAGGCGTTCCAACGCGACGAACAGCGTGCCGAGGTTCTTACGCGGCTCCAACGTGCCGACGGCGAGGAGGAAGCGTTCCGGCAGTGCCCACCGCCGCCGAACCGCCTGCAGCGCCTGCTCCGCCGGTCGGCGACCGAAACTCGGATCGGCGGCGTAGGGCGTCAGCGCCACCCGCTCGGCCGGCGCCCCGGCAAGCGTGACGACATCGTGAACAGTGGACAGCGACGGCGCCAGCACCGGCGAGGCGACCCGGGCGGCGTGCCGCAACAACGGCCCCCAGTAACGCCGTCCGGCCACGGTCATGGTCTCCGGGTAACGCAGCGCCGTGAGGTCATGGATGCTCATAATCATGCCTTTCCGCTGGGCGATTGGTGGCGGAAAGGCCGGATAGTGGATGCCATCCAGCCCCAGTCGGTGGCGCGCCAGAGGGAACCAGAGCTGCATCGCCAGGCGTTCCTGGCGCAACGGCGTCGCCACTGAGCGGACTCGGGCTAAACCGGGGTAGGTCGGCGGCGACTCTCCCCGTCGGTAAAAGAGCGTGTAAGCAATGCCGTCATCCCGCTCGATCAGGGCTCGGCTGATGGCGTCGGCGTAGCGGAAGACACCCGTCTTGCGCCGCCAGAGGCCGGTAAGGTCGATGCCTAGTCGCATACCCTCACCCTCGAGTGGCTCCCCTGTGCGGAGAGGCGGCTGCCGTCATTGTCAAGTGTGGCCCTCAAGCGAGCAACTAAGTGACCTCACTCGGTGCCGGCAGGGGGTGCTTCCAGTGGTTTGCGCCGTGCTCCAAAACGTGGCGATGCATAGTCTGGTACTGGGCCAGGCTTTCCCCTGCATCCCACCAGTAGCCTTCCAGTTCATACATTCGCAGGCGGCCCTGGTGCAAGTACCAGTTGTTGACATCCGTGATCTCTAACTCCCCGCGGGCGGATGGCACCAACGTCGGCACGATATCGAAGACGTCAGGCGGGTAGAGGTAGAAGCCGGTGACGGCGAGGTTGCTGGGCGGTACAGCCGGCTTCTCCACAATGGCGGTCACGTGCCCCTCGTCGTCGCGCGCGATGACACCGTAATGCTGCGGCTCGGCCACCGGGGTGGTGAAGATCGCCGCATCGCGCCAGCGGTCCGGGTGCCCCAACTCGCGGACGGCGTGGGCGAGGGTGTCTACATACTCCACACCGTTATCGGCCAGTACCACAAACGCCTGGTCGCCACCGGCAAAGGCTCGACATAAGCCGAGGGCCTCCGCGATGCCGCCGGGGCGATCCTGGTAGGTATAGGAGACCGACACACCGAAGGCCGAGCCATCCTTCAGGTAGCGCATAAACTTGGCGGCGTCGCTGTCGCCACATACCACGATGACGCGGCCAACCCCGATCTTGGCGAGCAGATCGATCGAATGGTGGATCATCGGCACGTTGCCGAGCGGCAGGGCATGCTTATTCGCCAACAAGGTCAGCGGCGATAGCCGGGTGCCGGACCCACCGGCAAGGACAATACCAATCATTGCACGCCGACCTCCCACGATTCACGCAAGCCAACGGGGCGGATTATATCCGTGCAGCGCTATTCAGGGCGGCGCCGGAGCCCCACCGCGTTGAGCCGAAACGCGCGTTGTCGGCGTGGCGCGATGCCTACCGCCCCGGCGAGGGTCACGGCGGCAGCGCCCAAAAACATCGCCGGGAAGCCAATCCAGCTCGAGACCGGCCCACCACTGGCATTGCCGGCGATCTGCGCCAGGCCGCTGGAAAGCTGGTAGACGCCGGCTGCGCGGCCGCGTTCCGCCGGTGGCGCCAGTTCAACCACTGCTGTCAAGGCGGTGGCGGTGAACGCCGCATAGGCAAAGCCGCGCACCACCTGGGCGGCGACCAGCCCCCACGGCGCAGGAGCGAGGGCATAGGCGCTATAGATACCCGCGAACAGCAGCAGGGCCAGCGTAAACATGGTGCGCCGTCCCAGACGATCGGCCAGCCGCCCGGCAATCAGCATCGACGGCACTTCCAAAAAGGCCGCCAGGCCCCAGAGGCGGGCATAGCCGGCGGTACCCAGACCCTGGACGTTGGCGACATAAATGGGCCACACGGAATACACGGCGCTGAAAGGAAGCATCCAGGCAATGACGGCCAGGGACAGGGGCAGCAAGGGTCCACGTGCCATGCTGAAGAGGCCGCCGAGTTCGCCGCTCAAGGGGGATGATGAGCGCCCGGCGGCGCGTGACGGCTCGCGCAAAGTCAGACTTAGCAGGAAAGTCAGGCCGTAGATGCCGCCGGCAAGGGCATAGGTCGCATGAAAGCCATACCGCGCTGCGGCCGCGCCGGAAAGGATGATGGCGATGGCAAACGCCAGCGAACCGCCGGTTCGATAGATGCCGAGCATCCGTCCGCGGGACCGGCCATGGCCGTCCCGCTCCAGCACGTCGCCCAACATGGCAAGGGCGCCGACATTGTAGGCAGCAAACGCTGCCCCTTCCGCCACGCGTAACGGCACCAGCAGCCACCAGGTCGAGACATGAGCGATCAGCGAGGTGGTGACCATGAGGGTCGCCATTGCGCCGACAACCAGGGGCTTGCGGCGGCCCAGGCTATCGGTCAAGCGGCCCCAGGCAATGTTGGAAATGACGGAGGCAACGGCATAGCCACCGACCACCCAGCCAACATCGGCAACGTTGCCGCCCAGCGCCTGAACGTAGAGCGAGAGAAAAGGCGACGCTGACCCGTTGGCGAGAAAGACCAGGAATCCGATGGCAGTGAGCAACCAGAACGGGTTCAGGTCAATTCTCCCTGCAACCAGGCACACCTGAGTTATTGACCCGATGCTAACGGCTCGATCGGTGGTATACTACGATAGCAATCGCATACGGCTGATGAAGAGAGAAGTGGGTTCCCACCCACTTCTCTCTTTTTCCGCCGGACTATGACTGAAGTGAAGGGAGGCAGTGATGGCCACCCAGTCACCGCCGACCAATGAATTCGCCCTGGCCTTAGTCGCCCTCAAAGAAAAACACGGCCTGCCGCCGGCAGTGCTGCTGCGCGCGGTGGAAGAAGCGTTGGCAGCCGGCTACCGGCGGGAATATAATCCACCCTACCCGATCGCGGTCCATATCGACCCCGAAAAGGGGCAGCAGCGGTTATGCGCCGTCAAGCAGGTCGTGCTGCGCGTGCGCGATGAGGGACGCGAGATCACCCTACTTGCCGCCCGTCGTACCTTTCCGGAAGCCCAGGAGCACGACGAAGTCGAGGTCGTCTTGCCCCTGCCCGAAAGCTGGGGCCGTATCTCCGCGCTGGCCTTCAAACAGATCGTTCAACAGAAGATCCGTGACGCCGAACAGGCGAATACCTATGACCGTTTCGCCGATCTGGAGGGCGAGCTCGTAAGCGGCATCGTGACGCGTGTCGACGAAGGGACACTGTTCGTTGGCCTGGGCGGCGCGGAAGGGGAAATGCCGCCGAGCGAGCAGATTCCGAGCGAGCAGTACAAGGTCGGGCAACGCCTGCAGGCGTACCTGACCAAAGTGCAGCGTAGTGTGCGGGGCACGCATCTGATTCTATCGCGAACCGATCGCGGTTTGCTCCGCCGCTTGTTTGAGTTGGAAGTGCCGGAAATTCACGCCGGTACTGTCGAAATCAAGTCCATCGCCCGGGAACCGGGTTCCCGTTCCAAAATCGCGGTCGCCTCTCGGCAGGAAGGCATCGACCCGGTCGGGGCCTGTATCGGCGTCCGCCGGGTGCGGATCCAGAACATTGTCAACGAGTTAGGCGGCGAAAAGGTTGACATCATCGTCTGGCAAAGCGAGCCGGGCGCCTATGTCGCCAGTGCTCTCAGTCCGGCCACCGTCTGTGGCACCGAAGTACGGGACACCGAAAAAAAGGTGGTCGTCACTGTGCCGGCAAATCAGTTATCTTTGGCAATCGGCAAGGAGGGACAGAACGCCCGCTTGGCATCGCGGCTTACCGGCTGGCGCATCGACATTCATGCCCAGGCCGTACCGGAGGATGATCCTGCTGCCGACACCGGTCTGGCGCTGTTTGATCCGTCGCCGGCAATTGCAGGAAAGGAATGAGCCAATGCCCTTGCGCCCCAAGCACATTCCCGAACGCACCTGCATCGCCTGCCGAAGTTCCCATGCTGCGGAGGCGAAACAGCCCAAGCGCCAACTCGTTCGGCTCGTTCGTTCACCACAGGGTGATGTGTCGGTAGACTTAACAGGGAAAAAGCCGGGACGCGGCGCGTATCTCTGTGCCAACCCTGGCTGTTGGCAGACCGGCCTGGCGAAGGGCGCGTTGGAGCGCGCCTTGAAAACCGCTCTGACCGAGCATGATCGTGCGGCGTTGCACGCCTACGCCGCCACTTTGAGCAGTGCGCCCAACGAGGAATTGGCGCCCTGAAGATCGTTCGCAAGCCGGCCGGCGCGCCGAGGCTTCCACCGCCCGTGACGGATCCGTGGCGCCTGGGCACCCCGCTTGCCACAACCGCAAAGGAGCAATGACATGAGTACACCATCCACGAATAATTCCGGGTCCGGCAGCAACAGCGGCCGCAACGGCGGCCGCGCGAATGGTTCCGGCCGATCCACCTCCGCTACCGGGGGCCGGTCCGGCAGTAGCGCCCGCCCGACCTTGCCGACCGGCACGCGCATCGCGCCGACGCCGCCGCCTGCCGCGGAGCCCGAATTAATTGCGGAAACGGCTGTTACGCCGCCCTCCACACCCACCCCTTCCACCGAACCGACTGCACCGGCGGCCGCTCATCCCGTCAGTTCGCCGGCCACATCTTCCGGCGCCGCCCCGGCGACCCGCTCGACGCCGGGTATTCGACCAAGCACGCCGCTACGGCCGTCGATGCCCGGCATCGTCGGCTCCCCGTCCACCCGTCCGATCGGACCGACCGGCCCCGGCGTTCGTCCCGGCATGGTGAACACCCCCAGCGCGCCCGGCGGCATTCGTCCGACCGGCCCTGCTCCGGCGGGAGGCATGCCTCACCCAGGAACGAGTACGGGCAGCGGGGCTTTTCCGCGCAGCATGCCGGCGCCATCCCGCCCCCAACAGCCCGCGACACCGACTGCGGGGAATTTCCGACCGGCACAGCCCCCGTCATCGGGTGGCTTCCGTCCGAGTCAGCCGCCTCCATCCGGTACCTTCCGACCAGGGCAGCCGTCCGCAACGGGTGCGCCGCGGTCGTTTCCGCCATCCGGCACGAACGGGACTCGGCCCAGCTTTTCCGGCGCCCCCCGAGCGACCGGCGCACCCGGCGGCACATCGACGGGGGGCCGGCCAGGCTATTCGCCGTCGCGTGGTGGGTCTTCCCCGTCCGGCGGGGGCGGTAGCTACCGTCCGCAGTACGGCGCTCACCGCTCCGGTGGGCGGGGTGGCGCCCGCTCCAGCGGCAGCCGAACGATGGGCCCGCGCAGTGCTGCGGCGGTGGTCCCCCAACATGCACCGGTCCAACTGCCGTCCCAGATGACCGTTAAGGAGTTAGCCGACCTGATGGGCGATACCGCCGTCAATGTCATCAAGGAGTTGATGACGAAGCACGGCGTCATGGCCAATATCAACCAGTTACTGGACCGCAATACGGCGGAAAGCCTCGTAAAGGGCATGGGATACGAAGTCGCGGAAGCGCCGGAAGTCGCCGTCAATGGTGACATCGCCGGACCAGACTCACTAACTATGGAACGGCTGGCGGCCAAGACGGAGGCGAGCGACCAGTTGGCTCCCCGCCCGCCCGTCATCACCGTTATGGGTCATGTCGACCACGGCAAGACCACCTTGCTGGACGCTATTCGCCAGGCAAACGTCGCCGGTGGCGAAGCTGGGGGCATCACCCAGCATATCGGCGCGTACCAGGTCGACCACAATGGCGAGAAGCTCACGTTCCTGGATACCCCTGGGCACGAGGCCTTCACGGCCATGCGGGCGCGCGGCGCCCAGGTCACGGATGTGGCCGTCATCGTGGTCGCCGCCGACGACGGTGTCCAGCCGCAAACGATTGAGGCGATCAACCACGCGCGGGCGGCAAAGGTACCTATGGTCGTCGCCATTAACAAGGTGGATGCGGCCGGCGCCAATGTCGATCGCATCAAGCAACAACTGTCCGACAACGGTGTCCTGGTGGAGGATTGGGGCGGCGACGTGCCCGCCGAAGCGGTCTCCGCCCGGCAGAAGACCGGCATTGATGACCTGCTCGACCTGATACTGCTCGTCGCCCAGTTGCAGGATCTGCAGGCCGACTCCCAGCGCGCCGCTCAGGGCACGATCATTGAAGCCAAGCTTGACAAGCAGGTTGGGCCGGTAGCCACGGTTTTAGTGCAAAACGGGACGCTTAAAGTGAGCGACGTCATCGTTGCCGGCGCTGTCTCCGGCCGCATCCGTACCATGCTCAACGACCGTGGCAAGCCGGTACGCCGGGCGGACCCATCGACGCCGGTCGCCATACACGGTCTGTCCGGATTACCGAACGCCGGGGATACCTTCAGCGTCGTGCCGGACGAGCGGATGGCGCGGACCATTGCTGAGGAGGTCGCCGCCACCCGTCAGGCCGCCGCCGGCCAGGGTGGCAGCACGGTTGGGCGGATTAGCCTGGATACGGCGACTCAGGAGACCGCGACCAGTCAGAACAAGGAGTTCAACGTCGTTATCAAAACGGACGTTCAGGGCACGTTGGAGGCAATTCGCCAGTCGGTGGTCGGCCTGGCCAACGCTGAGGTCGCCGTCAATGTCATTCACGGTGGGGTCGGCAATATCTCTGAGTCGGACATTCTCCTCGGCCTTGCCTCCAAGGCGCTTGTCGTCGGCTTCAATGTCAAGGTCGACACCGGCGCGCGGCGCGCCGCCGACCAGAACAGCGTCGAGATCCGTCTTTACGAGGTGATCTACGGGTTGCTGGATGACCTGGAGAAGGCCGTCAACGGCATGCTCGAACCGGTCTACGAAGAACGCATCACGGGCCACGCCGATGTGCGACAGATCTTCAAGCTGCCCCGCAATGAGGTGGTCGCCGGCTGTTTCGTGACCGATGGTCTCGTCACGAAGACATCCCAGATCCGACTCCTCCGGCGCGGAACCAAAGAGTTTGAGGGAAAGCTTTCTTCCTTGCGCCGCTTCAAAGACAGCGTCAATGAAGTCGCCCAGGGCTTTGAATGTGGGATCGGCCTGGAGGGCTGGCGCGACATTCAGATCGGTGATGTCCTCGAGTTCTTCGGCCAGGAGCGCGTGCGGTAGGCAGCCTGCCGCACGCGTCCCTATTCCGGTGAGCAACGCGAGCAAAGGAGGTATATGAGTGACGTCTCGAAGACAGGAGCAAGTGGCGGACGAAATCCGGCGTGAAATCGGTGATCTTCTGCTCAAGCAAATCAAAGATCCACGGGTGGGTTTCGCTTCCGTCACCGAGGTACAGGTGTCTTCAGACCTTCGGCACGCCCATATCAACGTCAGCGTCTACGGCAGCGACGACGAACGTCAGGCGACTATGACGGCCTTGCAGCATGGTAGCGGTTTCTTCCGCCGCGAAATCGGCACTGCCCTCAAACTACGCTACACGCCCACGATTACCTTTCACCTGGACGACTCCCTGGCCCGGGGCGACCGCATCCTGCGGCTGCTCAATCAGGTCAAGGCAGGCGGATCGACGGGCGATCCCGTGGGACCAGAAGAGCAGGCCCGATGACGGACCGGGCAGCGGTAGAACAGGCAACGGCGCTGTCCGAGGCGGCCGCGGCGATCCGTTCCGCCTCGTCCATCCTCCTCAGCAGCCATATCAACCCGGATGGCGACGCAATCGGGTCCATCCTCGGAACGGCGCTCACGCTCGCCGGCGCCGGTAAGCGCGTCGTGGCCATCAATCCCGACCCGGTCCCGTGGACTTTCCAGCAGCTCCCGCAGGCGGCGCTCGTCCAGACCTGGTCCGATCTACCGGCATTCGGCAAACCGGACCTTTGGTTGGCCCTGGACTCCGCCGACGTCGAGCGGTTGGGGGTGCCACCCAGCGTGCAGCCTTTGTTGGACGGCGTACCGGTCGTGCAGTTTGACCACCATGCAACCAACATGCGCTACGGCGACGTGAACATCGTTGACGTCAGCGCTACCGCCTGCTGCCAGCAAATGACGCAGTTCCTCATTGCTGAAGGCTACACCCTTTCCGCCGATGCGGCCGCTTGCCTCCTGTGCGGCCTGGTCACCGATAGCGGCAGTTTCCGCTTCACCAGTGTGACGGCCGGTACATTTCAGGCCGCTGCCGCACTCACCGAAGCGGGCGCCCGACCCGGCGCAATTGGCCATTTGCTGAGCGTCCGCCGATTCGCTTCCATCAAACTCTGGGGGCTCGTGCTCAATACGCTCGAACAGCAGCACGACGGGCGCATTGTGGTGGCCCAGGTGACTCGCCTCATGTTCGATCAGGTGGGAATGAACGAAGAGGGTACGGAAGGATTGGTCGAAATGATACGCGGCGTCGAGGGGGTCGACGTCGCCATCCTCTTTCGTGAAGAGGCGACCGGCGACATAAAGGTGAGCTTCCGCACGACCGAGACTGTTGACGCCACGATCCTCGCGGTTGCCAACGGTGGAGGCGGCCATGCCCGTGCCGCCGGCTGCACCGTGGCCGGACCGCTCCCTAGTGCTCGTCGGCGCATCATCGAGCAAACCGTGCAACTCCTGGAAATGGGCACGCTGGGCGTGTGAGGAGGCCATGACCGCCAACGGCCTCCTTGTGCTCGACAAGCCGTTTGGGCTCAGTTCGCGCCAGGCTCTGGACCGCGTGCGCCGGCTGTACCAAACGCAGAAGGCCGGCTTCGCCGGTACGCTCGATCCCCGGGCCACCGGTGTCCTGGTCTGCGCCCTGGGGACCGCCACCCGCCTGTTGACCTATCTGGAGACCGACACGAAGCGCTACGAAGCCAGCGTCGAGTTAGGTCAAGAGACCGATACCGACGATGCGGAGGGGCAAGCGATCGCCTTTGGCGATAGCAGTGCGGTCACGCGCGACCAGGTGGAAGGCGCTCTTGCTGCCTTTCGAGGCCCCATCTGCCAACGCCCGCCTGCTTATTCCGCCATCTCCATGGGTGGCCACCGCCTCTATGCCATGGCTCGGCGCGGCGAAGCGGTGATGGCGCCGGAACGTGAGGTGACGGTGTATGCACTCACGCTCACTACGTGGCAGCCGCCGCAGTTCACGTTGGACATCCACTGTTCCAAGGGCACCTACATCCGGGCATTGGCCCGCGACCTTGGCCGCCGACTCGGCTGCTATGCCTATTTGGCAGGGTTGCGGCGCACGGTGTCCGGCACCTTCACCCTGGAGCGGGCGCGAACGCTCGAAATGTTGGCGGCGACGGACTACGCCTTGCTGCCTAGCTTCCTGTTACCACTCCGGGCCGCGGTAGCCGAACTACCGGCCGCTGTTCTCAGCCCGGAGGAGGCGGCGCGTATTCGTTCGGGCCAACCGATTCACCGGGCGATGCCGGGCGATGGCCCGGTTGTGCTGCTCGACGGCGCCGATGCCGTCGTGGCAATTGGGCGTTGTCTGTCCGGCGTCATTCAGCCGGAGAAGGTGCTACCGCCCGTGACCTAAGGTTTTGCCTCAATCTCCTGGGCAAACACCTCGCCATTGTCCTCCGGTCGATAGCCGAGCAAGTCGCGCGCGTTGGTGATATCCCACTGGCGGCGCGTGTTGTCGGAGATGCCATAGAAAACGCCGAACGTCACCGGCGCTTCGATGCTCCGCCAGATCAATTGGGTCATGTCGCGCTCGGAAATCCAGGTACCAAGGGCGCGCCGGTTGGTGGGCCGGGGTAATGCCGAGCCGATACGTAAGCAAATGACGGCAAGGCCGTACTGGTCGTGGTAATAGCGGCCCAGCGCTTCGCCATAGGCCTTGCTGGCGCCGTAAAAGCTATCCGGACGTACGGGCAGTTCCGGCCACACCAGGCTGCCGCTGCGCTCGTACATGCCCGTCACGTGGTTCGTGCTGGCGAATACAACCCGCGGCACACCCGCTAAGCGCGCCGCCTCGTAAACATGGTACGCGCCGACGATATTTGCCAGCAACACTTCCTCGAAACTGGCCTGGGTGCTGGGATTGCCTGCAAGGTGGACAATCGCCTCTACCCCTTCGACTGCCCGGCGCACCCCCTCCAGGTCTCCCAGGTCCGCAACCACCGCTTCCTCGTTCGCACGTACCGGGAGTACGGTGCGATGGTACATGAGCCGCAGTCGGTAGCGTCCGGTCAAACCCACATGCAAGCTCCGGCCGATTCGACCGGCGGCGCCGGTGATCAATACCTTCTTCATCGTCCCTGTCTTCCCACCGCCCACGCCGGTCGCGTCGCCTGGGAGCGTACCGGCCAGACGGCGGTGGGCGCAAGCCGTGGCTACCGTGTAACATGGGAGAATAGGGCAAAGCGATATGGTGGGCGAGATGGGGTGTCCGGTGGCATTGGAGCCTTCGTCAGGATTCGCCGATCCTTTCTCGGCCCTAGCGGATGTGCTATTACAGCCTCTCGGCTACCAGCAATTGGGCCAGGCGCTGGTCGATGCCGTGCCGAACGCCTTTGCCGCGAACACCGCCGTGCTGGGCGCGCTGCTGCTCACCATCAACGCTGAATCGCACTGCCTAGAGGCATTCACCTATACCCATGGCGCCCATCAAGACGCTATTGCCGCTGCACTTGCAGGTCAGCCTCTGCACCTGATCAGCGATGACTACGGGCGGCAAACGAACCTTATCGAACAGGTGGCGGTACGGCAGGTCGGCATCGGCGCGCGCCATGTGCACGAATTCCTTAGCGGTTACGTTGACGAGGTGATCCTGGATCGGCTTGAGCAGCTTATCGGCTGGCAAGACGGCCTCGCCCTGCCGCTTCTGGTCCAGCAAAGAACCGCCGGCGTGTTGCTCTATGCCCTAGGTAAAGAGGTTGACACCATAAGCGCGGCCGAGCGCGAACGGATGACCAATGTCGCCAATCTGGTCGGTCTCGCCCTGGAACAGGCTCGGCTCTATGACTTGGAACAACGCCGAGCCCACGAGGCGGCAGCCCTTCAGGCGGTGTTGTTGCGAATCGCGACAGCCGACGACGCCCGCGCCATGCTGGAGGAGATCATCACCGCGGCACTTGAACTCCTGGGAGCAGATTACGCTGCCGTCAACACTATTCCGACCAGGCCCGGCGAGCAGGCCTGGCATGTACGTCGGGGGTATCACAGCTCCGCCATCGTGCAGTCGACCATTTACCCTCCCGGCACGGGTTTGGCCGGACGTGCGATGGCGGCGCGCGCTGCCGTCGTCGTGCGGGAATTCGGAGCGGACCTAGCCTATCCTCCAGAAGAGTTCCCAGTCCATGTAGCCGAGCACATGCACAGCGGCATGGGCGTGCCGTTACTCCGACCAGCGATGCAGCCTGACGGTACCGGGGAGGCTTTTGGCGCCCTCGTCGTCGGTTATCGAACACCTCAACGAATCTCCCGCGATCAAATTGATCTGGCGATGGCACTGGCGCAACACGCGGCCGTCGCCCTGGAACGGGCTCGCCTGCTCGCTGTCGAGCGTACGCGGGCGCGCGAGTTGGAAGCGCTCGTGGCAAGTGGGAGACGCCTGAGCGCGGAGATCGACCAGGGTGCCGTCATACGGGCCATCACCAGTGCCGCTGCCGCTACTCTCGGCGCCCTGAGCGCAACGGTGGCAGTGGTCGAGTGGCCGTCCATTGGTGACCACGACCCAGCCACTGCCCGTTTCGAGTTCGGCGCCTGGTACCAGGAAGAGCAATGGCAACGCCCGGATGATACTGTTCGGCACTGGGAGCGAACGGCGCGACGCGCGTTGGAGACGCAGGAAATACAGCTCGTCACCAGCGTGCCGATAGCCAGAATGGGGCAAGAGCCTGTCTCCCAAAAGCTCCCGCCGGGCGGCCTCATTGCCTTCCCCATTCGGTCGCACAGCCGTGTACTGGCCATTGGCCTGTTGTTCGGGAAACACGACGGAGGGATCTTCGATGCAGATGACACGCGCCTGGTGCGCGCCTTCGCCGAGCAAGCCGCCAGTGCACTCGACAATGCCCGCCTCTATGAAGAGGAACGGCGCACGCGACGCGAGGTGGAGGAAGTGCATGAGCAAGGCCAGGCCTTCTTGCGCATCGTCGGCCACGACTTGAAGACGCCGCTCACCAATATCCTTGGCTATGCGCAACTCGCCCAACGACTGCGCGGGCGGTTCAATGTCGAGGCCACTGGCATGCCCCAAAACATTGATGAGCGCCTACGGGTGGCCTGCGACAAGATCGTCGAGAACTGCCGCCGGTTGCAACGTCTGGTGGACAGTCTTCAGGAGGCCTTCCGTCTCGGGTCCGGTCAATTCGAGTTGCAGTGGGACCAGGTTGACCTCACTACCCTGGTGCGCCAGGTCGTTGAGGAGCAGGGGGCCGTCGCGCCGGATCACGCCTTCACTATTTCCGCGCCGCCGCCGCCGCCAGCCGGCCAGTGGGATGCCGAGCGGCTGCGTCAGGTCGTCGCTAACCTCGTCTCAAACGCGATCAAGTACAGCCCCGACGGTGGCCCAATCGCGGTCACGGTGCAGCAGCGTGGCGCGGTCGCGCTGCTCACGGTCGTGGACCACGGACTGGGCATCCCCGCGGAGCATCTACCGGCTCTCTTCCAGCCGTACTCACGCCTCCATCAGAGCCGGGCCATTAAAGGGACGGGGCTCGGACTCTACATTGTCAAAGGAATTGTTGAAGCGCATGGGGGCAGCGTCCATGCCCACAGCGGCGGTGAAGGCGCCGGTGCGACGTTTACGGTCACTCTGCCGCTGCAGCGAGCATCGCCCGGGCGAGGTAGGCCCGTTCCACGTCCACTGCTCAGCGGCACGGTCCGAGCTGGTGTTCCGCCAGCAATCGACCTAATGTCGCCACCAGCTTCTCCTTAAAGGCGGCAGTGTCAAATTGCAGCGCGTGGGCCCGAATGGCGGCGGCATCAAACACCGTCTCGTCGGCGCGCCGGATCGCTGCCGTCACCGCCTCTACGGTCTGATCGCGGAAGAACACGCCGGTTATGCCATCCTGCACCGTCTCCAGCACACCACCGCGCCCTAGTGCAATCACGGGACGGCCGGCAGCCTGGGCCTCGACTGGAGCGATGCCGTAATCTTCCTCACCCGGCCACAGGAGCGCTCGGCAGCCCGCGAACAGCAGGCGCAGCGACGATCGATCGACGTGCCCGGCAAACTCCACCGTTGGGCCGGCCAGGGCGCGTAGGCGCGCCGTCTCCGGTCCACTGCCGGTCACCACCAAACGCCGCTGAAGTTGATTGCAGGCGGCGATCGCGAGATCAATCCGCTTATATGGTTGGTGGCGACCTGCTACCAGATAATAATCGCCCGGTCCCTGCCCAAGCGGCATCGTGGCGGCCTCTACCGGCGAGTGCAGTACCTCGGCATCCCGGCGGTAGAACTTGCGAATACGTCGCGCCGCGTTATTGGACCCGGCAAGAAAGTGATCGACGCGCTGTGCTGCTGCGTAATCCCAGACGCGCAACGGCACAGCCAGGGCCGACAATGCCGCCTCCATCGATCGCCCGACGCGCTCGTGCTCAAGGTATTCCTGGTACATCCAGAGGTAACGAAAGGGTGTATTACAGTAGCAGACGTGGCAGGTATCGGGCCGGGTCAAGACACCCTTCGCGAAAGTGGTCGTGCTACTCAGGACGAGATCGTAACCTCGCAAGTCGAAGCGTTCGAAGGCGACCGGGAAGAGCGGCAGTAGCTTGTAGGAAATGCTCCGCTTCGGTGAGATGCGCTGCATGAAGCTGGTGCGGATATCCATGGTGCGGAAGGCATCCGGCATGGCGGCGCGATCGTAGACGCTAACAAAAAGGGGGGCTTGGGGGAACAGCTCGTGGAAGACCTCCACCACCTGCTCAGCGCCTCCCATCTGATTGAGGTAATCGTGCACCAGAGCGACCCGCACGTCCGACGGCAACGCCGTCACGGTGCACCGCGCGCGAGTGAGCGTTGTCGCACTGCCTCGAAGAGCAGAATGCTCGTCGCCATCGCCACATTCAGCGAGTCGCCACCGCCTGGCATAGCGATGCGCACGCGATCGGTCACCGCCCGTTTGGCGGCGGCGCTGGCGCCGCGTGCCTCTCCGCCAACAATGATGGCGGCGGGCGGTAACCAATCAAGCTGCCAGTAGGGCATGCCGGCGTGCGCTTCCGCCAGGACAACGCGGACCGCCGGCGCCAGGGTCGTGGGCGCCAACTCCCAGCGAAAACCGGTGTCAATATGCAGCCAGAAATGGGCTCCAGCCGCCGCGCGCACGACTTTCGGGCCAAAAAGATCGACGCCGCCGCTGGCATACACCTGGCGCACACCAGCCGAGCGCGCAGTGCGCAAGATCGTACCGGCATTGCCAGGATCCGCGACTTCGTCCAAAACGACGGCCAGATCATGCAAGGAACCCGTCCGCTGCCGCCGAGGCGCCGGCTCCGCCGACGGCAACGGCACAGCTAAGACGATTCCCTGGCTATGTTGAACGTCGCTCACGGACATCAAAACCCGAGCACTTGCCGCTTCCATCCAGTCGCTCAACGGATCCAGGTCGGCGAGTAAGGCGCTACCGCGTTCCGATGCCAGGAGTGCTTCGTCATACAACACCAACGCCGGGTGGACTCCGGCATCAACAACTTCCTCGGCCAGTCGCACCCCTTCTACCAGGAACAAGCCCTCACGCAGGCGCTCCCGCCGGTCCGCCAGGCCACGCAATAGGCGGATACGACCATTGCTGGTGCTGGTGATCATGCGTTCCGCCGACCAGTCGCGGGTGTGGGAACGGTAGGCGGCATCAAGATCCGCCGGTTTACAGCGCCGCGCGCGCCTGCTCCAGCACCGCGACGAATGCGCTGGGTTCGCGGACGGCCATGTCGGCCAGTACCTTGCGGTCCAGATCGATCTGGGCGGCGTTCAGGCCGGCGATGAGCCGGTTATAGGAGAAGTCATTCATTCGACAGGCGGCATTGATGCGCGCAATCCAGAGCGAGCGCATGTCGCGCTTGCGTCGGCGCCGGTCATCATACGAATAGGACAGCGCTTTGAGGACCGATTCGTTTGCCAGCCGGAACAGGCGGTTGCGGACACCGGTATGCCCCTTAGCCAGTTCCAGCAGCTTCTTGTGGCGCTTATGGGCCGGGACACTCCGCTTCGATCGAGGCATGTTCGGGAACCTTTCCTGCTGCTCCTGCCCTACGCGTAGGGCAGTGACTGGCGCAAATGTCCAACTTCATTTTTTGGCGCCACCTGCATCTTGCCGAGCATGCGCAGGTTCTGCTCACTCTTCCGGCGGCGGTGATTCTGCCAGGCCTTGCGATAGCGAAACAATCCGGTGCCGGTAACCGTGAAGCGCTTGGAACTACCCTTGTGGGTCTTCATTTTTGGCACTTCTAACTGTCCTTTCTCCTGGCCATCGTCTCTGACCGGCCACCCAATACGAGCGGACAGGCGCAATCACATACAGCGTACCCATGACCCCATGCGACAGCCGCCAAGTATACCACCGGAGCGATAAGGCGCGGCGGGCGAAAAGGTCCGCTCAAGCGCCTCGCTTAGCGCGCTCCCGCCGCTGCGGCGATGGTATCGCGCTGTTCCAGGAACTGCAGGGAAGCCGTAATGACGGAGGCCGCCGGAAGGGTGGCCAGCGTGGTATTGGAGCGCCGCGTCCCGCAGACCTGGTCCCAGAGCGTGGCGCCGCCAACAAAGTGGATCTCCGGTCGTACTCCCGGTGGTTGAAGCGTGACGACCTGACCCAACGGCGCCCAGGGACCGAACACGACTGGGTCGGTCGAGCCATAGACGCCGACCACGGGCGTGCCAACCGCCGCGGCCACATGGAGCGGTCCCGAATCATTCCCCACAAATAAATCGCACGCGGCCAGGAGCGCCATGGTCTGGCGCAGTGTGAGTTGACCGGCCACCGATTCAGCCCTTAACCCTATCGAGCGGCTCAATTGCGCGGCAAGCTGCACTTCTGAGGGACCGCCGATGATAACAATTTCCGCCTCCGTCTGCGCGGCCAGCGTCCGCCCGACCTCTGCGAACAAATCAATCGGCCAGCGTTTCTGCGCCGGGGCAGCGCCGCTACCCGGATGCATCGCAATGCGGAGTGGCGCTCCGCTTAGCCGCAGTTTCTGTAGCAACCGTGCCGTCTCCGCCCGCTCCGCGGTGGTGACGTGAACATGCGTACGGCGCTCCAACGGCGGAATGTCCAAATGCCGCGCGACCGTCGCATAGAGCTCCACCGCATGGCGCTGGTTCCAGCCGGAAAAATCGTGCGGTAGCAGCCACCAGAACGGTAAGTAGTCGAGGTATTCCTGGTCAGCGATGCCGCAAGCGTTCGCCAACCAACCGAGCCCTGGCGTACTGAAGTTCAGCGCCAGGTCATAGCGCCGGCGCCGCAGACGGCGTAGGGTTGCCGGCAGGGCGCCGCCACCCCGCCAGTCACCCAGCAAGGGAAGGGTGATCGTATCATCCAGGTCGGGGTTGTGGGCCAACAGTGGCGCGTTGACGCCAGCCGCTAATGCAGTAATTTGCGCCCCCGGATAGCGTTGACGCAGCGCATGCACCGTTGGGGTGACGAAGAGCGTGTCGCCCAGCGGCAAACGCATGATTAGCAAGAAGCGAGGACCGCCGGCCGGTACGAGGTGGGGACCGGATAGGCGCGCGAGCCGACGCCGCATGGACCTCCTCCTGAATTATTGTGTGACCAGTATCACATCCTTGGCTCGCGTTCCACGCGAGCCCAGCGTACCCGGATCGCCGCAACCAGCGCCATGGCACCGTAGCGCGACCCGCGCTGAACCGCCAAAGCAAGAATTGCACCAGCCGGCGCTCAGTCACTACAATCGGCCTAAAATACCAATTGGGTGAGGAGAGAAGGAACGGCATGCCCGAACCGCACCGACCAGATGCGCTGCTTGGGATCGACGTCGGCACGACGGGAGCCCGAGCCCTCCTGGTGAGTCCCACTGGAGGCGTCCTCGGCGCCGCTTCACACGACTACCGGATGGCCACCCCGGCGCCGGGCTGGGCGGAACAGGACCCGGTCGACTGGGTCGCCGGCGTAATGCAGGCCGCTCGAGAGGCGCTAATCGCCGCCGGTCAGCCCAATGTCCTCGCCATCGGACTTACCGGCCAGATGCACAGCTTGGTGCTGCTAGACGCGCATGGTCAAGTGGTGCGTCCGGCCATCCTCTGGTGCGATCAGCGCACCACCGCCCAGTGCCGGCAGATCACCGCCATCGTCGGAGCCAAGCGCCTTATTGAGCTAACCTGCAATCCGGCCCTGGAGGGCTTTACGGCGCCGAAGATCCTCTGGGTACGGGAGCATGAGCCGGATGCATACTCCCGGACGCGCCAGGCGCTTCTGCCGAAGGACTATCTCCGTTTCGTGCTCACCGGCGACTTTGTAACGGATGCCTCCGATGCGTCCGGTACGCTCCTGCTGGACGTTCGTCACCGGCGCTGGTCGACAGAAATGCTGGCCGCACTTGATATCCCAGCCACCTGGCTACCGGAAGTGGTCGAATCGCCGGTGACCACCGGCCGGCTCACTGCTTCGATGGCGGCGGAGTTAGGTCTGCCCGCCGGTACGCCCGTGGTGGCCGGCGGCGGCGACCAGGCGGCGGGCGGCGTAGGTAACGGCGTCGTCCGGCCAGGGATCGTTAGCGCGACGATCGGCACGTCCGGTGTCGTCTTTGCCCACAGCGCCGCGGTGACGCTCGACCCGGGTGGGCGCGTCCACACCTTCTGCCACGCCGTTCCCGACGCATGGCACATTATGGGCGTCACCCAGGGGGCCGGGCTCTCGTTGCGCTGGTGGCGCGAGCAATTCGCGGCTGCTGAGACAGCCACCGCGCAGCGGCTCGGGACCGATCCCTACACCCTCATAACAGCCGAGGCAGCGACCGCCCCGGCCGGCGCCGACGGGCTGCACTGGCTGCCCTACCTCATGGGCGAACGCACGCCCCACCTGGACGCCAACGCCCGCGGCGTACTCTATGGCATCACCGGCCGCCACAGCCGTGCCCACGTGTTGCGAGCCGTCATGGAAGGCGTGGTCTACAGCCTGCGCGACAGCCTCGAAATTCTCCGCGAGATGCAGGTGCCGGTGACGGAAGTACGCGCCTCCGGGGGTGGCGCACGCAGCGCCCTTTGGCGCCAGATTCAGGCCGACGTCTTTGCCAGCCTGGTCGTCACCGTGCACGCCCAGGAAGGCCCCGCCTACGGCGCAGCGCTGCTTGCCGCTGTCGGACACGGGCTCTATCCCAGCGTCCCGGCTGCCTGCGACGCCTGGATTCGTCAGGATTCCAGCACCGCGCCGATCCCCGGCCACGTTGCCGTGTACGCCGAGCAATATCCCATCTATCGCGCACTTTACCCGGCCTTGGCGCCGCTCTTCGCCCACAGTGGTACCATTTGATCTATGTTTGAAAGCCTCTCCGAACGCCTGCAAGGGACCTTCGAGGCCATGCGGGGCAAGTCACGCCTCACGCCCGAAGACGTCGACGCCGCGTTAGCGGAGGTCCGAAGCGCGCTGATCGCCGCCGATGTCAACTTCCGGGTCGTCCGCGATTTCACGGCCAAGCTGCGCGAACGGGCCCTGGAAATCGAAGTTGGAGCCGGTTTGACGCCAGCTCAGAAGGTGGTCCAACTCGTCCACGACGAACTGGTCGAGTTGCTTGGCTCGACCGCCACCCAACTGGAACTGAAAGGGCCGGAGCCACACGTCATTATGATGGTCGGCCTCCAAGGCGCCGGCAAGACGACCGGCGCGGGCAAACTTGCGCTCCTGCTCCGCCGGCAGCACCACAAACCGTTGCTCGTCGCCGCCGATATTTACCGCCCGGCTGCTATTGAGCAGTTGCAGACGCTGGGCGGCCAGCTTGGCGTGCCGGTATTCAGCGAAGGAACTACCGTCAAGCCGGAGGACATTTGCGTCCACGCGCTGGAACGGGCCCGCCGTGACGGGAACGATATCGTCATCCTAGATACCGCCGGTCGCCTGCAGATCGATGAAGAGCGAATGCAGGAGGTACAGCGCATCCACCAGCGCGTCCATCCTGTCGAAACACTGCTGGTCGTCGACGCCATGACGGGACAGGAGGGGGTCAAGGTCGCGCAGGAGTTCCACAAGCGGGTCGCAGTGACCGGCTTGATCTTCACGCGTATGGACTCCGACGCCCGCGGGGGCGCGGCCCTCTCCATTCGCGCCGTGACCGGCATTCCGGTGAAGTTCCTGGGCACAAGCGAACGACCTGATGGTCTGGAGCCTTTCTATCCCGACCGTCTGGCGTCGCGTATCCTCGGCATGGGCGACGTGCTAACACTGATCGAACGCACACAGGATGCGTTCACCGAAGAGCAAGCCAAGGACATGGAGAAGAAGCTGCGAACGGCCAGCTTCAACTTCGAGGACTTCTACGGCCAGTTACAAACCATGAAAAAGATGGGGCCACTATCCCAACTGCTCGGAATGATTCCCGGCCTCGGCAGCCTCGTCAAGAACGAGGAACTGACGGCCGCGCTGGACGGCAAGGAGATGAAGCACATGGAGGCGATCATCACCTCCATGACCCTGCAGGAACGCCGTCACCCGGAGGTGATTGACGGTAGCCGCCGGCGGCGCATCGCCCGCGGCAGTGGCACGACGCCTCAGGAAATAAACCAGCTTGTGAACCAGTTCGAGCAGATGCGCAAGATGATGAAGCAAGTCACGACCGGCAAGATGCCCCGCGGCATGGGTGGGATGCCGGGCATGGAAGGCATGCCGGCCGGCATGGCGCTACCGCAAGGTCCTGCCCGCCGCCCGTCCGCTAAGCATCAGCGCGAGCGAGACAAGCCACGGTCGCCGGGGCAGGCACGTCCCAAACATAAGAAGCGTTGAGACGGCCGCCTGCATCATTTAGACTGGTGGCTGGGAGACGAGACCAATGTTCTTTGGACCGCGGAAGCCAAAGGTCACACGCTCAAAGCGCACCTGTTTACTGTGGTAGTACTGCTCCACTACGCCGACCAATTCATCTCGCCCGAGCGTTTGTTCGGCCCAAAAGTTACAACACGGCACCAGGACTACCGGCCGCATTAAAGCGGCCTGGGCGACCGCGCGCAGCGCTTCGTCCGGATGAAGGCCGACGACGAGGTCGTAATATGGGGCCATCGTTGGATCGAACTCCTCCTGGCGGGCGCTGACGCCCTTGAGCGTCCAACCGCGTGGATCAATCACTTCACAGTCGTAGTTGTTCCGCTTTCGGAGCATCCGCGCCAGCAAGCCTTGCCCACCGGCGACGTCGGCAACGGTCTTGATACTGTTGCCGAATCGATCAGCAATGAAGTCGGCGAGAATATCGAAGCGTTGGGGGTCGCCGTGAAGGCGGTGCTGTTGCCTGCTCATGTTGTCGTCATTATCGCTTACGCCTTGCATCTGGCGCCACCGGTACTTTCTACCTGGCGAGACCAGGCCATTCGATCCCTCGCCCTTTCCTCCGTCCTCCTCTGGTAACGCCGCGTGCGAGGTCCGATGATTGATCGCAGATGGGGAACGGCCCCGATCCTCGGAAAGGGCACAGGAGGTATGTATGGCACGGGACGCAGGCGGGATGGTGACGGTGCGCGATTTGACCAAGCGTTTCGGCGAACGCCGGGCGGTCGATGGCGTGAGCTTGACGATCGGTCGCGGCCAGATCTTTGGGTTGCTCGGCCCCAACGGCGCCGGCAAGAGCACGACCGTCAATATGCTCAGCACCTACCTGCCGCCCGATGCCGGGGAGGTGACGATCGCCGGCCACGGATTGCGCGAGGGGATGGCGGTCAAGCATCTGATCGGTGTTGTCCCCCAGGAGTTGGCGCTTTACGACGATCTGACGGCGCAGGAGAATCTCGCCTTCTTCGCGTGCATCTACGACGTGCCCCGGGCGGAGCGCGCCGACCGGGCCCAGGAGGTGCTGGAGCGCGTGGGCCTGGCCGATCGGGGGCGCGAGCGTGTCAAAGGCTTCTCCGGTGGTATGAAGCGCCGCCTGAATCTGGCGCTGGGCCTCATCCACCGCCCGGCGTTCCTGATGCTCGATGAGCCAACGGTCGGCGTGGATCCGCAGTCGCGCGAGAAGATTTTCGATATCATCGCCGACCTCAAAGCCGGCGGCACGACCCTGCTCTATACGACGCACTACATGGAAGAGGCAGAGCGGATCTGCGACCAGATTGCCATTATGGATGACGGCAAGATCATCGCCACCGGCACGTTGGAAGAACTGTTGCACCTGCGCGTGGACGAGGTCGTCGCGGAGCGTCCGCGCGGCCTGGAGCAACTCTTCATCCAACTGACCGGCAAGCGGCTGCGCGACTAACACAGGAAAGGAAAAGAGCGATGCTCCGAAAAATCTGGTATGTCGCTGCCAAAGACCTGCTGCAACTGACGAAGGATCGGATGGGCCTGGTCCTGCTGATCATTATTCCGCTGGCGCTGATGGGCGTGCTCGGCTCGCTCGTCTCCGGCCTATCGTCCGGCTCGACGGCCGCAGTACCGCTGCCGGTGGTCAATCACGACACCGGCTCAGCGTCCCTGACGCTGATCGATGCCCTGCGCCATACACCGACCCTCAATGTGCAGCTCACCGCCGACGAGAACGGGATGAAGCAGGCCGTGCGCGATGGCAATCAGGTTGGCCTCCTGATCATTCCCGCCGGGTTCACGGCGGCGCTGCAATCACCGCAACCTGCGGCCCAACTGACTTACTACGCCGTCTCGGGCAATAGCGACCAACGAGCGATCATCGCCAGCACGAGCGTGCAGGACATGGTGCAGCGCTTTTCCTGGGCGACCGTCACCAGTGATGCCGTCGCCGCAGCGCAACGCCCGGCAACGGGCAAGATCGACCCGGCCCTCACCGCCCAACTCACGGCGCAAGCCAGCAGCCGGCTCGACAAGGCCCCACCAGTGGCATTGCAAACAATCAACGCGGCCGGTCGCGCGACCAACGTGCAGGATCAGACCGTGCCGGGCTACGCCCTCATGTTCGCCCTGTTCGGCATCACCGCCGGCGCCGGCTCGCTGCTGGAGGAGAAGGAGAGCGGCACGGTCAAGCGCCTGCTGATCGCGCCGTTGCCGCCATTGGCGCTGCTCGGCGGCAAGGCCCTCGCGCTGTTCGTCCAGTCGGTGGCCCAACTCTCGCTGCTCTTCGGCCTCGGCGCCCTGCTCTTCAAGATCAATCTCGGTCCCTCCCTGCCGGCGCTGGCATTGCTGATCGTCGGCACGAGCGTGGCGGCGACCGGACTCGGCATGATCCTGGTCTCCTTCGTGCGAACGCAGCGGCAGTTGCGGCCGATTACCACGCTGGTTACGCTGGGATTTTCGGCAATCGGCGGCTCCTGGTTCCCAATCGCCATGGAGCCGCAGTGGATGCAGAACGTATCCAAAGTATCGCTGAACGCCTGGGCCATGCAGGGCTTCACCGGCCTGATGGTCTTCGGCAAGAGCTTCGCCCAGGTGCTGCCCAACATCCTGGCGCTCTTCCTGTACGGCGCCATCTGCATGACCATTGGGGTGCGCCTGTTCCGGTTTCGGGAGGCGTGAGGGGAGGCCGTACACTGCCAATACCAATATTTTCTCAAGTCAGGAGTCCATGCAATGAGCAAATTGGCAATCGACGCCAACGATCCACGCTCAGCCAATGGCGTATCATCGCCAATCGATACCGGCCTGGCGCTGGTGCGCAGCCTGAACTACCTCTGGCTACTGATCATTATCGGGCTACTCGTTATCGGCGGATTGACCACCGTCAGCGACCGGCCCACCCTCTGGTACACCTGGCGCGGACCGGTCATGGTGTTGGCGTCGCTGGGCGTGGTGGGCTGGTACCTCCTCTTCCCGTTCATCGTCCGGCGCTTCGGTTGGTTGGCGCCTCAGGTCGCCCAGTACGGGCATCTGACGATAGGGTTCGTTCTGGTCGCGCTCCTCCTCTCGGTCAGCGGGAATTTTGTCGGTCTGATCTTCGCCTTGATCGGCGCGAGTACGGCGCTCTTGCCTTTCCGCAAAACGCTGCTGCCCATCGGCGTGACTGTCTTTATGTACCTGAACGCGACTGGTCTGCTGCCAGGGAACGCGCCCCCGCACTCCTTTTCCGATGCCGTTGGAGCGCTCGTCTCGCTGGCGACGAGTGTTGGGATCGTCTACGCTCTGACGGCGCTGATCCGCGAACGCATCCAACGCGAGCAACTCTTCCAGGAGTTAAGCGCGGCCCACCAACGCTTGCGTCTCTCGGCGGCGCGAGAAGCCGATATGGCGATGCTGCGCGAGCGTAACCGCCTGGCGCGCGAGCTGCACGACAGCCTGGGGCACGCCCTGGTGTCGATTGCCATCAAACTGGAAGCTGCGCAATACCTATACGCGGTGGACGCCCCGCGCGCATTGGCGGAGACAGAGGAAACGACCGCCTTGGTACGCTCCACCATGGCCGAGCTGCGGCACTCGCTCGCCGACCTGCGACCCGCGCCCTTGGAGGAGCAGCCGCTGAGCGACGTTCTTGGCGAGATGACGCGGGCAATGGAACAACGCACGGGCATTCACACCACCTGCGCCATCGACGAACGCGCCGCTTCCTTGGACCGGGGGGTTCAGGAAGCCCTTTACCGCGTGGGCCAGGAGGCGCTCACCAACGTGACCAAACACGCCAATGCGACACACGTCGCCTTGGCGCTGCGCGTCGGCGACGGCAACGCCACGCTGGAAGTTGCCGACGACGGTGTGGGAGTCCGCACGACGGTACGTGGTAGCGCCGGCCGCTACGGCATCGTGGGCATGCGCGAACGCCTCGACGCGCTGGGCGGCCTGCTCACGCTCGGCCCGCGACCGGACGGCGGTACGGTGGTGCGCGCGAGTATCCCTCTTGAGGCCGGCACATGAGCGAGGTGCGCATCCTGCTGTGCGAAGATCAGACGATTGTGCGCGATGGACTACGGACCATCCTGAACCTGCAGCCGGACATGACCGTCGTCGGCGAGGCTGCCGATGGGGAAGAGGCGGTGCAACATGCCCTCGCCTTGCGTCCCGACATCGTCCTCATGGATATCCAGATGCCGCGCCGGAATGGCGTGGAAGCCACAGCGCTGATCACCGCGGCCCTCCCGACCGCTCGCGTGATCGTCTTGACCACCTTCGACTACGACGACTACGTCTTCGACGCAGTGAAGGCCGGGGCGGTGGGCTATTTGCTCAAAGATGTACCGGCACGGGAGCTGATCGCCACAATTCGCCTGGTACAGGCCGGCGAAACCTTCATCCAGCCGCGAGTAGCCAGCAAGCTGCTGCTGGAGTTCGGGCGCCGCTCACGTACTCCCCAGGTGGAGGACCTGACGGAGCGGGAGCAGGAGGTGTTGACCCTCCTCGCCGGGGGAGCCAGCAACCGCGCGATCAGTACCGCGCTCTCGCTGGCGGAGAGCACCGTCAAGAACCACGTCTCCACGATCCTAGCCAAACTGCACGCGGCCAACCGCACCCACGCCGTCAGCCTGGCCCGGGCGCAAGGGTTGATATAAGCGTCGGCCCGACTCGCGGCGCGCCACCGGCGGCACCGATCTTGCAAATACGGTAGTCTCTGGCGTGAACGGGCCCCACGTGTCAGGCGTCCGGCAGTTCCCTTGCGGGTGAACCCACGCGATCCGCCAGGGCAGCGTAGCAGGTAGGAACTGGGATACGTGGAGAACCGTCCGGCAACACGTTCAACAATCGACTGGGCGCGCACCCGCGACGTGCTCATCAGCATTATCGCGCTGGGAGTCATCCTCTCCTCCGTCGGCCAGGTATTGCACAACGTCACGCAGACCGTCGTGATCTTCATCGTGGCCTCGTTGGTCGCCTTTGCCCTGGTGCCAATCGTCAATGGTCTGGCCGCCCGCGGGGTGCCACGCTTGCTGGCGATTACGATCGTCTATGTGGGCCTCCTGCTACTCCTGATCTTCGGTGGTTACTGGATCGGTGTGCAACTCGCCACGCAAATCAACACGCTGGTGACCCAGCTTCCTTCTTCTACCTCCCAGGTCCAGGGTTTCTTGAAGCAGGTGCAATCGCAGCTGGCGGCCCATAATCTCAATATCGATCTCCAATCGCAGCTCAGCGGCGCCATTTCCGGACTGCAGAGTCAACTGTCGGGGGTGCTCAGTCAGAGCCTGAAGATCGTCACCGGCCTGACAACGGCCGTCATCAGTATCGTACTGGTCATCTTCTTTAGCATCTATCTGGTGGCCGACTCGCAGATCATCAGTCAAAATGCCCCTCGCTTGGTACCGCGCCGCTACCAACGAATCATTCGCTTCATCGAAGTCACGATGACGGAAAAGGTTGGCGGATTCATTCGTGGGCAAATCGTCATGGCGATCATCGTTGCCGTCACGACCGGTCTCGTGGCGACGGTCTTGCATGTCCATTTTCCCCTGATCCTCGGTGTCCTCGCCTTTTTCTTTGAGTTGATCCCTACTATCGGGCCGATCCTCATCGGCCTGTCTCTGGCGCTCGTGGCCATATTCCAGTCGGTGGTCCTTCTGGTGGAGGTGGTGGTCTTCTATATCATCCTGAATACGATCGAGAGCAACGTGTTGGGGCCGCGGATCGTGGGCCAGGCCGTGGGTCTGCCACCATTTGTGTCGCTGGTCGCCATCGTGGCCGGCGCCGAGGCCGGCGGTATTCTCGGAGCGCTCTTCGCTGTCCCGGCCACCGCACTGTTCGTCACCCTCGCCGGCGCCGCGATCGAGGAATGGAAAGCGCAGACTACGGCCGTCCCGGAGGCCCTGCCCCCAGAGGTCATTCCTGCTACGTCGATGAACAACGAACCGGCGCCACCGTCCTGACCGCCGCTACGCTATACTCCCTGCCAATGCAACCACCTCTGGCCGTTGTCCTCGCCGGTGGCGCGAACTCGCGCTTCTGGCCGCTGCGTGAAAAGTCGCTCTTGACGCTCATGGGACAGTCGTTGCTACAGCGGCACCTGGCGGCGCTTGCGGCGGCGGGGATCGAGGAGGGCGTGATCGTCGGCACGGCCGCCAACTACGCCCAACTGGCGGCCGAGGCGGCCGCACTCCCATCGCCAACCATGCACGTCGTCGTGCAGGAGGAGCCGCGGGGGATGGGCGACGCCATCCTGGCGGCGTTGCGCACGCTGCCGGCCGCCACCGCGCGACCGCTGCTGGTGACGCAGGTCCATGACCTCATTGCCGGAGACCTCCTCGGCCGGATCGTGACCGCCTACCAGGCGAATCCCCGCCGCTCGTACCTGGTCGCCTACCGCGCCCACGCCTACTTCCCCGGCGGCTACTTCCGCCTGGAAGGAGATCGCGTTGTCGAACTCGTGGAGAAGCCGGGCGCCAGCAATACGCCGAGCGATCTCGTGAGCATCGTCATCCGGCTGCATCGCGATACGGCAGGGCTGGCCCAAGCACTCACGGCTGCCTACGCCGCCGGGGGGCCGGACGACCACTATGAACGGGCCATCGGCCGGCAAATGGGCGACCATGAACACGCCCTGGTGATCCACGAAGGCGCCTGGGCCGCGATCAAGTACCCGTGGCATGTCCTAGACGCCGTCGATCTGGTCCTCGCCAGCATCACTGCGCCGCAAATTGCCCCTGATGCCAGCATCGACAGCCGCGCGTCAGTCAGCGGCAATGTCATCATCGCCCCGGGCGCCCGTCTCTTTGCCGGCGCCGCAGTCGTGGGTCCGGCCTACGTCGGTCGCAATACTGTCGTCGGTAACAATGCGCTGGTGCGTCAGTCTTGTGTGGAGGCGGACTGTGTCGTCGGCTTCGGCAGCGAGGTGGCCCGCAGCTATATCGGCCCCGGCTGCTGGTTCCATACCAACTACATCGGCGATTCAGTGATCGGTTCGGGGAGCACATTCGGTGCGGGCATGGTGACGGCCAATCTGCGCCAGGACCATGGCAGCGTGCATTCCGTCGTGCGCGGCGAACGCATCGACAGCGGACGCGATAAGCTCGGCCTGATCTGCGGCGCTCACACCGCCTTCGGCGTGCAAGCGGCGTCCATGCCTGGCGTCAAGGTCGGCGAAGGCAGCCAGATTGGACCGGGCGTCATTCTCTACCACGACGTGGCGGAACGCCGCCGCCTGCTGCTCCGTCAAGACGTGGTCGAGCGGGACCTCTCTCTCTGACTCTCTCCCCGGCGCGGAGAGAGAGAACGCAGCCGGAATCGGAGTTGTCCTCGGTCGACACCGCACCGAAAGAGTGCCGAGCAGACAACCGTTGATCGAATTGCGTTCCTCCTCCCCGCGCCGGGGAGGAGGTCAGGAGGAGAGGTCTTCCCGCACGGCCAGGGTGCTGCACTCCACCCTTCGACAGGCGCGGACCAGACCGGCAAAGGAAGGCTGGACCTGAAAACGTCGGGAGGCAAAGAAGAGGACCGCCCAGCCAAGGATGACGCCCATGAGTAGATTCACCACTCGGAAGAGTAATGTCGCCGCCGCCGCCGGCCCGGCGGCCAGACCCATCTTCGTGAGGACCAGCGTGCTAATGTCCTCATTCGCCCCGACGCCGCCGGGCAAGGCCGAGATCGTGCCAACCGCACTACCGAGTGCGTAGATTGCCAGGGCATCCGGCCAGGTGAGTTGCGTCACTCCCACCGCAAAGAGGGCAATGTAGAATCCGGTGCCGGCGGCGCCGATGGCCAGCATGTCGAAAATGGAACCCCACAAGGCCGCCTTGCTGTTGGCAATCAGCACGAAGTGCCGTTGGACTTCACAAAACGTCGGCACGTGGCCGCGTAAGAACGGTATCCGGGCGGCCAGACCGAGGCCGAAGCGGCTGAGATCGCCGTGCAGAAAAGCCGCCGCCGTGCCACCGGAAAAGACCAGGGCCAGGAACAACAGCAATCCGCCATAATGGTAGAAAGGCAGACCCGGCAACGCTGCCGGCAGTACCAGGACGCCAAAGACCAGTTCCTGGACCAGGATAGTGGCGGCCGACCGGCGAATCAGCGTGCCGTGCTGGCTGCGCTGCAAGACCGGCAAGAGGAATTGCCCTCCAGGAACAAGCATGACGGATTGGGAGGCGGTAAAGAGCAAAATTGAATCAAGCAACGAATTCGGCGCATCAATCGCCGAGAGCAAGAGGTGCCAGCGGATGGCCCGCATCAGCAAGCCAATGAGGCCGCAGCCCAGAATCGGCAGGATAAGCCAGAGATCGGCATGCCGCAGCGCCAGCGCCAGACTGGTAGGGTTCACCGCTTGGACGAGGAGGCCGAGCAGCCCCGCCACGGCAAGCCAGGGGAGCCAGGAACCGAAGTGTTTCCAGAGGGTGCGAAGCATCGTACAGGTGTGCCCAATCTCTCGCCGGTAACTCAAGTGTACCGTTCAGGTCATGTGCATCACCAGAACGGTTGGGTCATGCACAATGGGGGACGGGAACCTCACCCGGCCCTGCCGGAGGGCTCGATGCTGTGTCCGTCGGACACGTCGCGAAAGCTCTGGTAGCACAATATCTGGTACAAAGGAGAGGTATCGACACAAGATATAGTGTGATAGGCGGCATTTGAGGCGCTGAGCCTGCACGCAGTGCGAGGGAGCGAGTGGCATGGTCCTGGCAGAGTATCCAACGATGGCGACGGTCCGGGCACGGGGAGCGGCTGCGAGCGCACCCGCCAAACCATCCCAGTTTCCGAACGAACTGGCCGAGTTCGTGTTTGTGCGCACCTACGCGCGCTGGGATGCAGAACAGGGACGACGGGAAAGCTGGGAAGAAGCGGTCGATCGCGTGCTCGCCTTCCTGAGCGAGACGGCCGGGCCGGCGATCAGCGCCGCTGAGTGGGCGGAGGCCCGTCAGGCGATGCTTGACCACGGCCTGCGTCCGTCGTCCCGTCTGCTCGCCATGGCGGGCAAGGCGGCCCGTCTCAACCCGATCACTGCCTACAACTGCAGCTATCTGCCGATTGACTCCATCGAATCCTTCGCCGAAGTGCTCTACATTCTGATGGCGGGTACCGGCGTGGGTTTCAGCGTCGAGCGTCGCTACGTCCAACAGTTGCCGGTCGTACGTCCGCAAATCGGTAGCGACGACTTGCCCGTCCACGTCATCCCGGATGACACTGAAGGCTGGGCCGATGCCCTCAAGCTGGGTCTTACGACATGGTACGCCGGCGGTGACGTGCAATTTGACTATCAACTGATCCGGCCGGCAGGTGCGCCGTTGCTCACCAAGGGTGGCCGTGCCTCCGGGCCGGAGCCGCTGCGCGGCTTGCTCGACTTTAGCCGCGGGCTGCTCCTTGGCGCTCAAGGTCGACGACTGACCAGCCTGGAGTGCCACGATATCGCCACAAAGATCGGCGACGTAGTGGTCATGGGCGGCGTGCGCCGCAGCGCCGAAATCTCGCTCTCCGATTTCGATGACCTCGTCTTGCGTCATGCCAAAGACGGCGAGTACTGGAACACCGCACCGCACCGTGCCATGGCGAACAACAGTGCAGTCTACGAGCAGCGCCCGAGTTGGGAGGAGTTCCAGGAGGAGTGGCAGGCCCTGGCCGCCTCCGGCACCGGCGAACGCGGCATCTTCAACCGCACGGCGGCCAACGAACTGAGACCCGCTAGACGCAAAGCAGCCGCTTTCGGCACAAATCCGTGCGGCGAGATCTCTCTACGACCCTATGAATTTTGCAACCTCAGTGAGGTCGTGGCGCGCGTGGACGACACGCCGGTCACCCTTGCCCACAAGGTGCGGCTGGCCACATTAATCGGCACCGTGCAGAGCATGCTGATCGACTTCCCCTACTTGCGGCCACAGTGGCGGGAGAATTGCGCCGAGGAGCGTCTGCTCGGCGTCAGCGTCACCGGTCAACTCGATTGCCCGACCTTCTGGCAACACCCCGAACTGATGGCGGAGTTGCGCGATCTGGCAATAGCGGCCAACGCCGACTATGCGCAGCGGCTGGGTATCAACGCCTCGGCGTCCATTACCTGCGTCAAGCCCTCCGGCAATGCCAGCCAGATGGCCGACTGCGCCTCGGGCATGCACCCCCGCTACGCCGATTACTACGTCCGGCGCGTGCGCGTCTCCGCCACCGACCCGCTCTATCGACTCATGCGCGATGCCGGAGCGCCGCTGTATCCAGAGGCCGGCCAGACTGCCGAAACGGCGACGACCTGGGTGGTGGAATTCCCCGTCAAGGCGCCCGATGGCGCAATAACGCGCCACGCAATGACCGCCCTGGAGCAGTTGGAGTACTGGCTGGCCGTCAAGGAGAACTTCACCGAGCACAACCCATCCCAGACGATCTACGTAGGTACGGACGAGTGGGATAGCGTCGGCCATTGGGTCTACGACCAGTGGGACCGCATCGGCGGCCTGTCCTTCTTGCCCCGCTCCGAGCACGTGTACCAGTTAGCGCCGTACGAAGACATCACAGCCCAGGAGTACGAGAAGCGGCTGGCTGCCTTCCCGACGATCGACTACAGCCTGCTCTCGCTCTACGAACTGGAAGACCGCACGGAGGGTACACGCGAGTTTGCCTGCACCGGGGATCGCTGCGAACTAAACTAATGGGCTGGTGGACCGCCTGATTAGTCATGTTTGAAGACACCCACTTTGCCTCGCCGCCGCGCGAGTTCCGCCCGGTGCCGATCTGGTTCTGGAACGGTGATCTAGATGAAGAGGAGATACGGCGCCAGGTGCGCGCCTTCGCTGACGGCGGGCTGGGCGGCTTCCAGATTGCCGCCCGGACGGGCCTGAGCACGCCATACCTCTCGCAACGCTGGTTCGCCCTGGTGGAGCTGGCCAGTCGGGAAGCGGCGGTCCACGGCCTGCAGGTCTGGCTGGCTGATGAGTATCCCTATCCCAGCGGCGCCGCCGGCGGGGAATTGACGCTGCGCCACCCACAGTACCGCGCCTGGCACATGCGATCCCGCTCGGCCCGTGTTCTGGCCGGAGTCCGCCTGGAGCTGGAGGCGCCCGGTACGGTCCTCCTCCACGCCACCGCCTTGCCCATCATTGATGGGGTCGTCACCTGGACACAGGCACGCGATCTGGCCGGCGCGGTCGGTATCACCCAGCCGGAAATCGTCTTCGCTGAGCCGGCCTTCGGCCTCAGCAAGAAGCGCAGCTTCTCCTACGGCCCGCGCCCAAAGCTGGACTGGACCGCACCCGAGGAGCCGGGGGTGAAGGAATGGGAGGTCTGGCTGGTCGCCGCGGCCGAGATTGCCCCCTATAAGTTCTTCGGGCACTACGTCGACCTCTGTAATCCCGACGCGGTGCAAGCCTTCCTGGACATGACCTATCAACGCTACGCCGACCGGCTCAGCCCAGCAGTCTGGCAGCAACTGAGCGGCTTTTTCCTGGACGAGTCGCACCCACCGTCCTGGTCCTGGTCGTTACCAGCCGCCTTCACACGGCGAACGGGGTACGATCTGGTCGGCAATCTCCCGGCGCTCTGGACGAATGTCGGCCCCCAGACGGCGACGATTCGCCACGACTACTGGCAAACGCTCACTGAGTTGTTTATGGAGAGTTTTCACCGCCCGATTGCCACTTGGTGCCGGGACCACAACGTCCAGTTGAGCCTGGAAGTGGATTCGACGCGTAACTCGGTCCAACGCTACGCCAACATCGCCGGTAACGACCCCGGCCACGAGAAGGTGGGCGGCACACTCGATGCACTGCACGCCGCGACCCACCCCCGCTTCCGCGCCCATCCCCGCTTTCCCGCTTCGCTCGCCGCCCAGATTGGCCTGAACCGGGTACTCGTGGAGAGCTACCACAGCATCGGCTGGTCGCTCACCTTGCAGGATATGAAGGCGCTGGCCGACCGGCTGGCCGCCCAGGGCGCAAATTTATTCGTCTTCCACGCCTTCTTCTACTCGATAGGCGGTCTGCGCAAGTGGGACGCCCCACCGTCGCAGTTTCTCCAGAATCCGTACTGGCCGCAGTTTTCCCGTCTCACTAATTATCTCGGCCGGCTCTGTTATACGCTGAGCCGCGGTCGGCGGGTGGCCTCCGTCGCTCTCGTCGACCCCATTACTTCACTCTGGACGCACGGCAGCGGCGCCGGCGCGCGGATCGGCGCTGGTCCGGATGCGGCGGCGGAGCGGATCGCCGGCGACTGGCACTACATCCAGCGCGAACTGGAGGCGGCCCAACGCCCCTTTGACAGCCTTGATCCTCTGCTGCTCAGCGAAGGCCGTGCCGAGAACGGCGCCCTTCGCCTGGGCGAGGCCACCTACCGGGTGATCGTCCTACCACCGATGGCCTCGCTGGAAGCGGCAGCCTGGACCAAGCTGGAGGAGTTCGTCACCGCCGGCGGAACGGTAATCGCCAGCGGTCTCCTGCCCTACGAAGTGATCGAAAGAGGCAGCACCGTCGTGCCGCGATGCGCCGCGGCGTTTGGCCTGGATAGTCTGGCCGTTCGGCGGGCCTATGAAGGCGCCTCGAAAGGGGCGCTGGAGGATGGTGATTGCACGCCCCACCGCCAGGGTCGCTTTGTGTTTCTCCAGACTGCCGGTACGATGCAAGAAGCAAGCGCGGCGACCGCCTTGCTTTCCCTCCTGGACGAAACGACACCCGTCGACCTGCTGATCGAACCCGACTCCGGTGAAGCTGGTCGCCGCTCGTTCCTGGTAGCCCAACGTCAGGACGGCCCGGAGACGCTCTACTTTGTTGCCAACGCTGGGAATGCGGAACAAAACTGCACGGTGGCCATCCGCTTGCCCCCGGAAGCCGATTCCGGCTCTGGGATCGTGATTGAACAGTTAAATCTGGAAGATGGCCGGCAAACGGTGCTCGCCCGCCTCGCCGCCGACCGCAACCGGCGCGAGAGTCTCCACCGGTTACAGTTGTATTTTCCACGCTATGGTGCGCATCTGCTGCTCGTTCGTCCAGTCACGGTGCGGCTAACTGCGCCTTCTCCGCTGCCCAGTGTGAATCGGCCAGCCTATCCAGAGTTCCTGGTCAGTCTGGACGGGGCCTGGCGCTGCACGCTCCAGCATGACAACGCGTTGCGCTTCGATCGCTTCCGCTTCGGCATCATAGACGAACCGATTCCGACCGGTGGTCACCTACCGGGCGATACCGCCGACTGGCCCTGGGTCGAGCCGAAACCGCTGATCAATGTACTGCGGGATCTGGAGCAGTCCGGCCAGTCCTGGCCGGTGCCGGTGCAGGTGCACGTCGGCTTTGGCTCGCCGGCCCGACTGCACTTGGCGTTGCCGACTACGGCCTGGTATGTCGTCGCCTTTGATATCGCCACAATGCCCACACGGGCCGCCCTCTGCCTGGAAGCGCCGGCCATGCAAGGTGAGTGGTCGCTGTGGCTCAATGGACGGCGAATCCCCGTCGAGTCTTTTGAGCCACGGTTCCGCTGGGACGTCACCAACCGAGAGGTGGACGTGCGGTCCCTCCTGCAACCAGGCCGGAATGTGCTATCGGTGCGTGTGACGGTCCGTGAGCAGACCGACGGCCTGGTCGACGCTCTCTACCTGTTGGGGGACTTCGGCGTCCGTGTCACGCCTGGTCAAGCTCCCATTCTCACCGCCCTGCCAACGGCAGTGCGCTGGGAGCATTTTGCGGCGGACGGCTTGCCCTACTACGCCGGAGTACTCCAATTGGCGAACAACATACCGTTACCGGCAATCGAAGAGGCCATCGTAGCGTTTCGCCTTCCCGATGACGTGCTCATGTATGCCGGTCTGACGGAACTCTCGGCCAACGGCCACCCGCTTGGTCTCCGGCCCTGGGCCCCCTATCGCTGGGAGACAGCGAGTTCACACCTTCGCGTGGGACAGAATGACCTCACGGTGACGCTGACAACCACCCTGGCGGGCCTGCTCGAAGGTAAACGTTACGATCCACGGCAACGGGATAGTGTGCGCGTGGAGGACGACTTGTAGGTCACCGAGCCGGCAGGAGAACGGGTGACGCGACCGCCGACCCATCTTTCGAGTGGGCTGGCGGTCGCCTTATCTCCTAGACTGCCGCGCGGCGGGTGCCGCCTGAAACGAGGCGCACGACCAGCAAGAGCACCACCGCGCCGATGAAGGACACGATCAGGCTCCATACAAAGCCGCCGTTGTTCGCGCCATGGCCAGTGCCTAGGACCGCGCTCATGATCCAACCACCAATGATGGCGCCAATCAGGCCGATGACCATGTCACCGAGCACCCCAAAGCCGGAGCCGCCGACCACGAGTCCGGCGAGCCAGCCCGCGATGATACCGATGATGATCCAGCCAATAATCGCTCCGACGACCATGCCTACCACCAACCTTTCTTACCAGCAGAACCGGTCCATCCGGCTCGTGCTCTGGAGGGCGTCCCCGACGGGAGACGCCCCGTTGGCAGCGCAGATACGCAAACCGCGTGCCAGTTTGCCGTTAATTATCGCCCCAGCCGGCCATCGCCTGGATCAGCACCGGCTCGGGATTGACATTACCGTCACTTTCCACCGTCATCAAAAAGCTCAACGGTGGGCGATTAAAGGAGGCGTCCGCCACCGTCACGCCATTATGCTGCTCGAGTAGCGACGCATAGACCTGGCCGCCCCCGCCGTGCCGGGTCACACTGCCGACCGACTGCGGTAGGCCGATCAGGTTCATGAATCGCCCCCCCTCCAACGGCACCGCTTGCACCGTGAGCGTCAGTTGCTGCCCTTGCACCAGCATGTGATATTCATCGAACAGGACAGGTTCGCCGCAGTCGGGCATCGGAACGGGCTGGACGCGCCAAACGCGCGGCAAACGGACGGTATAGGGGATGCAGGCCGACCTGAAGGTGCTACCCCCTGGCGCCAGGCGGTGTACCGTGACGATCGAGACCGCAAGGAGCATGGCCAGGAGGCCCAGCAGCGCACCGCGTCCGCTCCGGGCGGCCCGCCCCGCGCGCCAGGAGAGGATGCGAACCTGGAGTTGGCGCTCCATTCCTTCTCCTTGCGCTCAGCCTATGTCCACTATGCCTGCCGGATGACGTCCGTCCCCATATACTGACGCAACACCGGCGGCACCACCACGCTACCATCTTCTTGCTGGTAGTTCTCCAAGATGGCAGCGAACGCCCGATCAATGGGCAGCCCGGAGCCATTCAAGGTGTGGACAAACTCCGGTCGCTCACCCGCCGCTCTCCGAAACCGAATATTCGCCCGCCGCGCCTGAAACGCCTCACAGTTGCTGATCGACGAGATCTCCCGGAACTCCGCCAGGCCGGGCAACCAGACTTCCAGGTCAATCTGGGCGGCGGCCGTAAAACCGAGATCGGCGGTGCAAATGCGAATGCCCCGATATGGCAGTCCCAACGCTTGTAACAGGTCTTCAGCATCGGCAACCAGGCGATCGTACTGCTGATAGGACTCTTCCGGCCGGCAAAAGGTGTACAGCTCCACTTTATGAAACTGATGAAGGCGGATCGTGCCGCGCGTATCGCGACCGGCCGACCCGGCCTCGCGCCGCCAGGATGGGCAGTAGGCGGTGTAGCGCAACGGCAACTGCTCCGCGGCGAGGATATCGTCGCGGTGGAGGTCGGTCAACGCCACTTCCGCCGTCGGGTTCAGCCAGAGGTCGTCTTCGCGCAGGAAGTAGGCATCGTCCGCGAACTTCGGCAGCTTGGCGGAGCCGAGCATCGCAGCGCTGCGCACCAGGTAAGGCAACGCCACCTCGGTGTAGCCATGCTGGGCGACGTGGGTATCGAGGAAGAAGGCCATCAAGGCGCGCTGGAGGCGGGCGCCCAGTCCCCGAGTGACATAAAAGCGAGCTCCCGCCAGCTTGACCCCGGCCTCCGGGTCATAGATGCCGAGCTGCTCGCCAACCTCCCAATGCGGGCGCGGGGCGAACGCAAAATGCGGGTGCTCGCCCCAACGCAGGTACTCCACGTTGTCCTGGTCGGTTGCTCCCACCGGCACGTCGGCGTGTGGCAGGTTGGGCAAGCTAAGGGCTAAATCGTTCAGCGCCCGATCAATCGTCTCCTGCTCACCGTCCAAGGCCTTAATCCGGTCAGATAGGGCGCGCAGTTCCAGGCGTTGCTCCGCATTGGGCCGCCCGGCACGCTTGATCGCTTCATTGGCGGCGTTGCGCCGTTCCCGCAGGGCCTGCGCCTCGCCCAGCACGGCCCGCCGCTGCGCGTCCAGGAGCACGAGTTTGTCCAACGATTCCGAGGCGTGCCGCAAACTGAGGCGCTGGCGCACCTCCTCGACGTGCTCGCGGATATAGGCGACCGGCAACACTACTCGGTACCTCCTGCTGCTTCGGTACGGCGATGGTGGGGGAACAGAATGACCTCGCGGATGGAGTGATTGTCGGTGAGCAGCATCGTGAGGCGGTCCACACCCAGGCCAATGCCTCCCGTGGGTGGCATGCCGTGCTGCAAGGCCAGCAGGTAGTCCTCGTCCAGTTGGTGAGCGTCCACATCTCCCTGCGCCGCCGCCCGTTGCTGGTCGAGGAAACGCTCCCGCTGATCGTCCGGATCGTTCAACTCGCTGAAGGCATTGCCCAATTCAAAGCCGGCCACCAACGGTTCAAAGCGCTCCACCAGCATCGAATCGTCACGGTGACGCTTCGCCAGGGGTGATAGTTCCCAGGGATAGTCCATCAAGAAGGTCGGCTGGATCAAGTTCGGTTCAACGTAATTCTTGACCAACTCGTCAACCATCCTGGCCCAACTCTCGCCGCCACCGCAGCGTAGCCGGCGTTCTCGGCAGGCGGCGAGCAGCGCGGCGGCGGCGCGGTACAGGCTAAAGTCCAGTCCGGTCGCCTCCAGGATGGCCTGCCGCATGGTCAGCCGTCGCCAGGGCGGCGTGAAGTCTAGCTGCTGTCCCTGGTAGGCAAGGACGTTGCTCCCGCCAATTTCCTGCACCACCATGACGACCAACGCTTCAAAGAGGTCCATCATGTCGTAGTAGTCGGCGTAGGCTTGATACGCCTCCAACATCGTGAATTCCGGGTTGTGCTTGTAGGAAATGCTCTCGTTCCGAAAATCGTGGCCGATCTCGTAGACCCGATCGAAGCCGCCGACAATCAACCGCTTGAGATAGAGCTCGTCGGAAATGCGCAGGTACAGTTTCTGCGCCAGCTCGTTGTGATAGGTGTCAAATGGCTGCGCCGTCCCGCCGCCGTAGAGCGGCTGCAGAACGGGCGTTTCCACTTCCAGAAAACCGCGACTATCCAGGCAGCGCCGTAGAGTACTGACGATCCGGCTGCGCGTCCGAAAAATCTGTCGGCTGCCCTCGTTCGCCATGAGGTCCAGATAGCGATGACGTTGGCGGAGTTCGACGTCCTTCAGACCATGGAACTTCTCCGGCGGTGGTTGCAGGGCCTTCGCCAGCAGCGTCAACGTTTGTACGCCCACCGACGGCTCGCCGGGGCGGGAGCGCAAGGTCTCTCCTGCCGCGCCGACAATGTCGCCGGCATGGAGGTCGCGCAGCAACGCCCAACCGGCATCGCCCAGCGTCTCTCGCCGGAGGAGCAACTGCACGCGGCCGCTGTCATCGCTGAGGTGGACGAAGGCGATCCGACCCATGTCGCGCAACACGCCCATGCGGCCGGCAACCGTGACGCCGGTCGGCGTATCGGCCAGGGCGGCCGCTTCGGTGCAGGTATGGGTGCGTGCGAACGTGGCAGGAAACGGGGCAACCCCCCGGCTTCGTAGCCGATCCAGGGCGACTCGCCGCTGGACGCTTTCGTCGCTCTCGCTAGCTTGCTCGGTCATGGACGGTGTACCCTTAATTCATCAGGCGCACCACGGCGCCACTGCCGGCCTCCACTCGAATGGTACCGCCAGTCTCCGTTTTGACGATAAGCGCCCCGGAACCATCGACCGCTGTCGCCCGCCCGCTGACGACGTGGCCGTCCCGTTCGACGGCCACGGATTGCCCCACCGTGTCCAATAGCAACCGCCAGGCCTCTTTGATGTGATCCAGCCGCCCGCGCAGCAGCCGTCCCAGCAAGTGGTCAAGTTCGCGCAGCACGCGCCCAGCGACGTCGTTGCGCTTAGCCGGATGGAGCGACCAGGCATCCAGCGCCGTCACTCCCGATTCGGCAACCGCCGCTGCGGCGTGCACGTTGATGCCGATGCCGACGATGGCCAACGGTGAACCGGCGGGAATCTCCGTAAGCACCCCACCGACTTTCATGCCACCGAGCAGCACGTCGTTCGGCCATTTGATACGCGGCGGCACACTGGTGAAGCCGCGCAGCGCCTGAACTGCGGCGATTGCCGCCGTTGGCGTCAACCAGGAGATCGCCTCCGGCTTGGCCGGTACGGGAACGAGCACGGAAAGGTGGAGGCCGGCGCCGGGCGGTGACAGCCAGCTGCGCCCCTGCGTTCCCCGTCCGGCCGTTTGGTAGCCGGCAATGGCGGCCGTCCCTGCCAGGGCGCCACGATTGATGAGATCGCGAGCAACGTCCTGCGTCGAGGTCGTTTCCGGCAGGTACAGCACAGCCGCGCCACACACGGCGCCGGCGTCGGCTACCAGGATCTCAGGGGCATCTTGCATCGTAGCTATCCAGGTCAAAACAAACAAAGGCGGGGAGCGGAGGTTGCCCCCCACTCCCCGCCAGGTAGCTGCCGGGCAGCGACCCTAGACTGCGGTAACCCCATTGGAGCCCCGCATAGAAGCACTGCCGCTGCCCAAGCAACTTGCACTACCCACTACACACCACCTCCTTTCTTACACGATGAGCGTACCATAATTGCCAGGGGTTGACAATGGCGATGGGAGTTACGGCATTAAGTGGGCCGGTAGGTTTCGTTGCCGACGGTGGAGACAACGCGCGGCCACGCGGCTGGGCAGAGGTACTCCGTCGTCGTGCAGGTCTGGTGGTCGCCAGGTGGGACATGCGGCTGCCAGGGAGTCTTGAAGTAGGCCTCGTAGACGGCGCGGCAGATCGGCGCAGCAACATCGGCCCCTTCGCCGGCATGCTCGGCCATCGCCACCACGGCGATCTCCGGTTTGTCGGCCGGTGCGAAGCTGGCGAACCAGGCATGTGGCTGGGCTTGACCGCTCTGGGCGGTGCCGGTTTTGCCGGCGATGGGAATAGGAAAATCGCGGAAGGCCCAGGAGCCGGTGCCGAGCCAGCCTGTAGTTTCGTCGACGACGCGCCGCATGGCAGCCCGCACCGTCGCCAGTTCGTTGACACCCACGGGCAGGGTACTCAGCTTTTTCACCGGCGCCGGCGTCTGCTCTCCACCGGTCGGCGCCAGCACCTTATCAACGACACGCGGCGTCCAGAGTGTGCCGCCGTTAGCGATGGCGGCGATCCAATTCACCATTTGCAAGGGAGTGACCAGCAAGGCGCCTTGACCAATCGCCAGGTTCACCGGGTCGCCAGGATACCAGGGTTCGTTCTGGGTCTGTTGCTTCCAGGTTGGACTGGGCAGGATGCCTGCCGCCTCCTGCAGGCCGACGATGCCGGTGGTTTGCCCAACGCCAAAACCCTTGGCGAGGTCGGGGAAGACGTTGTGTCCCCTCCCGTCCAGCGTATGGCCGACTTCGTAGAACACCACATCGCAGGATTGGGCCAGGGCCTCCGTCAGGCTAATGTTGCCGTGGCCACCGATTTTCCAGCAGTGCAATGCAATACCCAGCCCGTTCCAGACGCCGGTACACGTGAACATGGAAGCGGGGCCAAACATCGAACTGCCCAGACCGGACGACATGGTGACCGTCTTGAACGTGGAACCGGCAGGGTAGGCGCCCAGCGTCGGTCGGTTGGTCAGCGGCTGAGCGGCGTTTTGGAAGAGCGCCTGGGCCTGTTGTTGGGACAGCCCCAGGATGAATTCGTTCGGGTCGAAACTCGGATTGCTGGCGAGCGCCAACAGCGAGCCGTCGCTCACGCGCATGACCGCGACGCTGCCGTTGTATTTGCCCAGTGCGTCTTGCGCTACCTTCTGCAAAACCATATCCAACGTCAGGACAATGTTGCTGCCCCGCACGGGCGCACGCTCGGCAATCACCGTGAACACCGTGGCGTCGGGCGTCACCACCGCCAGCTTGCCCCCACGCTTCCCAGCAAGCGTCGCCTCACCCCAGCGTTCCAGGCCTGACCGGCCGATCCAATCGCCGGTCAAGTACCCTTCTTGCCATTTCGTCTTCAACTCGTCGGCATTAATTTCGCCCAGATAGCCGACGGACTGGGCCGCCAATTCCTTCTGCGGATATCCCCGCAAGGGAACGTCAGTGAAGGCAATACCAGGCGTGTCCTTCAGTGCCGCCTGGACAGCGGCAAGCTGCGCCGGCAGCACGATTTGCACCGGCTGGAGCCAGGTTGGATGAGTCTTCGCTTTATCGTAGAGCGCCTGCAGTTGGGGCAATGGATGGCTCAGGGCTTTGCTCACCGCTGCCAGGGTGGCAGGGACGTCCTGGATCTTGCCCGGCACCAGGCCCAGGTTGGTATAGGTCGTCTGCGTCGCGACCTTCGCGCCCGTGCGATCGACGATCTCACCGCGCGGCAGGCTTTGTGGTGTCATGGATATCAGGTTCGGGCCTGCCAGCTCTTTGAAGATCAGTGACGGCAGCCATTGCACCAGCCAGCGGTCGCCCTCCTGGATCAGGGCGATGGTGTTGTCCTGATCGACCGTTCCCACCAGGGCCGTCTGCATCGTGACGTGAAAGCGTTGGGTTGGACTCTGCGCGTCCTCCGCTGGCAGCACTTGCGCCTTCAGGGTAATGATGCTGGCGACGTCCCAGATCTCGGCATAACGCGTAACAAATTTGTCCTTGGCGATCGTCGCCTGGGCCTCTTGACTGAGCAGGGTATACATCGTCGGGTAATCCTGCGCCTCCCAGCCGGCGAGAAAGGCCTTGGCTGCCCCTTGCGGTGTATTCGTTGGCGTTGGTGTCGGGGTGGGCGGCACGGGGGTCGCGGTCGGGGGGATTGCCGATGGCGTAGCGGGCGCAGTCGGGGCGGCAATCGAACCGGAGGCGCGGCTTTCCGCCGCCAACGTGCTGGCGCCGGCGCAGGCCGCGAGCGACAGCGCGGCGCCACTGCCAACCGCGAGAATACCAAGCAACTGCCGCCGTCCCAGCCGTCGGGGTGATTGAGCCGGAGTTCGGGGAGGGGGCAATAGGGTCACTCTGCATCTCCATGTGAAGCGGGTGCGGCGGACAGGGTCGTGATCAGTGTACCAAGTCCTCCCCCGCGCTTCTCCTTCAGCAAACCTTCAGGTTGGTCTACCCCAGTTTCAGCCTGCGTGCGTAGCATGAGGTCAATGCGAGCGTCTACCCGTGCTGCTCGACGTAACCACCAAGGATGGAGGTGATCTAGTGATCGGACGCCGACTGCGAGCCCTGCTCGTCGCCGCACTGGCGGTAGGAGGACTCGTCTGGTGTGTCAGCAAGCTCGAAGCACTGGGCGCGCCGTTCCTGCCAACCTTTCTGACGGGCATCGTGCCGCCGGTGCTCCGCCTTACCGCCAGTCAAGTGGCCGCGCAACTCGGCGCGCTGGCCATGCAGCTTGGCGTGCTCCTGGTGGCGATCCTGCAAATAGCGGTCGCCGCCCTGGCCCTCGTCGCCGTGCTCGCCATCGTCGTGGCAATTCGCCGACCGCGCACAACGCGCCGTGGCAAAGTGACCACATTCCAAGCGCCACGCGGCGCCGTCTCTGGCGCCGCGCCCGTAGCGCTACCACAGCGCTGCCCCAGTTGCGGCCGGCCGGTCCAAACGGACTGGGTCGCGTGTCCCAACTGTATGGTCAGCCTGCCGGCGCGCCGGGCGTCGTAGCCCTGGTGCGAAACCCTACGACGTCTTCAACGCTGCGTTCGCTTTCTGATCGGCGGCGGCGAGGGCGTCCTTATAGTTCGCCGTACCGGCGATCACTTGCTGCAACGTGGATAGCAAGATATCCCGCACCTGCTGCCAGGCCGCGACTTTTGGCTCGCCTTTGTTTCCGGCATATTGCAGGCCATTGATGGCGACCGCGTTGCGCGGATTCTCGGCCAGGAATGCCTTGTATTCCGTTGTTTCCGTGGCTGACTTGCGCACCGGCATGTAGCCCGTGCCGAGCGCCCACTTCGCCGTCTGTGGCGCGGCGCTGAAGTACTTCATGAATTCCCATGCGCCGCGCTGGACCTCGGCGCTGGTCTTGAAGAGGGTGACATTGCCACCGTAGAGGTCGGAAGCCGGCTCTTGTCCTACCTGCCCTACCGGCGGCATTTCTGCTGTCCAGTTGAAGTTCACATTCGCCTTCGTTAGCGTCGACAGCATGAAGGAACGGGCCGAACTGGAATCCTGGTAGAAAGCCGTCTTCTGTTGCTCGAAGTCCGTCTCCGACTGGAAGCCCGTCGGCGCCTGCACCGCTTTCGCCTGGACCAACGCCGACAGCAGCGCCAGAGACGCCTGGGCCTCCGGCGTATTGAGCGTTAGCTTCTGCCCGTCGGCGCTGAGCAAATCAGCGTGGCGGCTGAATACCCAGGTGGAAAAGCGTGAGGCGTCGGCGCCGAATTCCCAGGCTTTCGTGCCGCCGACGCCGACCTTCAGGGCCTGCTGCTGGAATTCGTCCCACGTTTTCGGCGGATTGTCAAAGCCGGCTTTCTTCAACAGATCAGCGTTGTACCACATGAGTTCCAGGCTCTTCGTGAACGGAAAGGTGAGAAACTTGTTGCCGAACTGCGAAAACTTGCCCAACTCCAGGAAGGCCGGGAAGAAATCGGCCTTGTCGGCGGCAGTGAGGCCATACTGGGCATTGTTGATATAGTCATCCCAGGGCACGACCAGGTTGCTGGAGTAATAGTTGGCCACCTGATTCTCGTAGGCAACCGAAAACGATACCGGCTGGCCGGCGGTGATGGACGCTACATTTGCCTTGTAGAGGTCGTCGTAGCTCCCCTTGTATTCCGGCACAATCGTGTAGTTGGACTGGCTGGCGTTATAGGCCAGGACCATCTGGTTCAGGAGCAGCGCGTTCGGGCCGGACTGGGTGTGCCAGAAGGTGACTTTGGTACCGCGTAGCGTCACGGGCACCGCCGTGGCCACAGGAGTTGGCGCTTTCGAAGCGGCGGCGGACGCGGCGCTGCTGCTGGTTGCCGCCGATGTGGTCACGGCGGCGGTCGATGCCGCAGTCGTGCCGGACGAAGTCGTGCCGGCCGTTGTTGCGCTATTCGCCGCGCTTGCAGCCGTCGTGGAAGCAGCGCTGGTCGTCGGAGCGGCACTGCTCGTTGCAGCGCTACTGGTTGGCGCGGCGCTGCTGGTGGCGGCACTACTTCCGGCACTGCTTCCGGCACTGGTGGTCACCGAGGTCGCCGCGGATCCGCCACAGGCGGCCAGCGACAGCCCCGCCAGTGCCTCGGAGGCCAGGATCAGGAAACTTCGACGGGAAGACGTTTTCAACGATACCCTCTCCTCTTGCAGATCGTCCCAGCGGATATTCAGCCACCGCCGAGACATGATTTTACAGGAACGTCCGCCTTGTGACGGGCGCTCACCCTTTCAACCCAGCACGGGCGATTCCCTCAATGAACTGCCGCTGGGCAACCAGGAACAAGATTAAAATCGGCGCGATGGTAAATGCCGCCGCCGCCATCAACTGATTGATCTGCGTCCCATTCTCCGTGATGAAGAAGGAGAGGCCCACTTGTAGCGGCCGCATCGTATCGCTGCTGGTGACAATCAATGGCCAGAGCAGCGAATTCCAACTTTCCAGGAAGCCAAACAAGGCCAACGTCAAAATTCCTGGCAAGGACAACGGCGTCACGACTCGGTAAAGATAACCGGCATGGCCCAGTCCGTCCAATTGCGCCGCTTCCCAGAGCTCGTTGGGCAAGGTGGAGATGAACTGGCGCAGCAGAAAGATGCCGAAGACGCTGGCCAGCCAGGGCACGATTAACGCCTGGTAGGTGTTGTACCAATGGAAGGATTTGATAATCACGAAGTCCGGCACCAGCATGGCTTCAAAGGGCACCATCAACGTGGCAAGCAAACAGATAAAGATCACATTACGCCCGAAGAACTCCATTTTCGCAAACGTGTAGCCCGCCAGCACGGATGTGAGCAACGAGCCGGCGGTGGTGGCGCTGGCGATAAAGATTGTGTTCAGGAAGTAACGCGCGAAGCCGCCCGGCCAGGGACCGGGCACTTTCCAGGCGTCGGCATAATTGCTGAAATGCCAGGCCACCGGCAGAAAAGTCGGCGGATAGGCCAGGGCTTCGAACTGCGTCTTGAAGGACGTGAGCACCATCCAGATAAATGGCAGCGCCACCAGCAACCCGGCCACCGTCAGGGCCAGGTAGATGGGCACCGCGCGTAGGCGATGGCGTGTATGCAGCGTTGCCGTGCCTGCCCGGGCGGTAGGCAACAGGCGCGTCTGTGTCGTACTAGCCACTGGCGGCCCTTGCGCTGCGTCCCACGACACGGAACTGCACCAACGTCAACCCCAGTATGATGGCGAAGAGGACAAAGGCCAGCGACGAGGCATAACCCAGGTGTCCATAGCGAAAGGCCTGGTTATACACCAGCAGCGCCACCGTCGTCGTCGTCCCCGCCGGGCCGCCGCCGGTCATAATGTAGATCTGATTGAAGGCCTTGAAGCTGCCGATGACCGAAATTACCAGGATGAAAAACGTCGTTGGCAAGAGGAGCGGCCAAGTCAGATAGCGCAGAACTTGCCCCTCACTCGCTCCGTCCAGCCGGGCCGCCTCGTACAGTTCCTTCGGGATGGCAGTCAGTCCGGCAAGGAATACCACAGTATCAAAGCCCTGGCTATACCAGATGGACATGACCGCAATGCAGAAGAGGGCGAGACTCGGACCATGCGCCCAGCCTGGGACGACAACGCCGAATGGCTGGAGCGCCAACTGAAAGAGGCCGCGCGGTTCGTTAAGCCACTGGGGCGAGGGCGCTCCGGCAAACGTCCAGAAGGCGCTGATCAGGCCATCGGGCCGGAAAATGACCCGCCATACCGCCGCGGCCGCGACGGTCGAAGTCACGTAGGGAATGAAGAACAAGGTGCGAAAGACCGTCACGCCGCGCAGATTGCGGCTCAAGAGGAGTGCCGCCAGCAACGCCAGGGCAATACTGACCGGAACCGTCAGGATGGCGTACCAGATCGTCGTCACCAGGGCCTGGTGAAAATCACTGTCCTGCGCGATCACTGCGTAATTGGAAAGGGCGAGGAAAGCGCCACGCGCCACTTTCCAGTTAAAGAGGCTGATATAGAAGGCGAAGCCAACCGCGAAGAAGTGGAAGATGGCGATGACAACGACCGCCGGCAACAGAAATAGATAGGCCAATGCGGTGGTTCGCCAGTACCGTCGGCGCCTCGACGGTGTACCGCCGCGCCCGGCCGACAGGGATGGAACCAGGACGGGAGCTATCGCCATCGAGTCGTTACCTCTGGCTTCGCACCTGGCAAGGCCTCGCCCTTCCCAAACGCCGTTAGTATAAGCTGCCTGCCACGGACTGGTCAACGCATTTAAGCTGCATTTTGTAGTCTGGCGCAACAGGACCACAACGGCGGCCGCCGCCCTGTTCACCCTCCGCTGGTACCATGAAAAAAAGAGATGCAATTGGGGGCAGTGCCGACGATGGAAGTGCACGTTATTAAGCCACAGGGCTACTGTTACGGCGTCGTCCGCGCCATGAAACTCGCCAAGCAGGTGGGAAACACGACGCCAGGGCCGGTTTTCGGACTGGGTCAAATGGTCCATAACCGTCACATGATCGACGAACTGGCCGAACATAACGTGGTGACGGTGGATGGACCGAACCGAGCGCACATCCTTGATCAGATTCAGGGCGGCACGGTGATCTTCACCGCCCATGGCGTCTCGCCGGAGGTCCGCGCGTTGGCGGCACGGAAGGGGCTCCACACCGTGGACGCCACATGTCCCGACGTGACACGTACCCATGAACTCGTGCAGCGCCTGGCGGGCGAGGGCTACCAAATAGTCTATATCGGCAAGCACGGCCACCCGGAACCGGAAGGCGCCATCGGCAACGCGCCTGAGCAAGTACACCTCGTGGAAACGATGGCCGAGGTGGAGGCGCTCGACCTCCCGGCGGGCAAACTGGCGGTCACGACACAGACCACCATGAGCATGTGGGATACGCAAGACATGGTGGATCGCCTCCTGGAGCGCTTTCCGGCCATGGAGGTACACAACGAGATCTGTAGCGCCACCCAGGACCGCCAGACGGCGGCCGTGGAACAGGCCGCGCTATGCGATGTCGTCATCGTCGTCGGCGATGACCGGAGCTCCAACACCAACCGGCTGGTCGACGCCGTGCGCGATCGGGCGGGGAAACCGGCGTATCGCGTCGATAATTTCGAGGAGATCGACCCAACCTGGCTTCACGGCGCCAAGAAGGTTGGTGTCACCGCCGGCGCTTCCACCAAGACGCAGATCACCCGTGCGGTGATTCGCTACCTGGAGGCGCTGGAGCCGACAGGGTAGGCGAGCCGAATAGGCGTCTCGGCCCGAGCCTGCGCCAGACGGTGAAGGTAACCAGGGGCGGCAGCAGTGCTGCGATGCCGCCCCCGCCCGCATGCGCCAATACTGCGGCAAGCCACGGCAGGACCCACCAGGCGGCCAGCAGCATGGGTGCGCTACGACCAAGCAGCGCAGCGCAGCGCAGGAGGAGCGGCAGCGCAAAGAGCAGGTCGGAAACCAGCGCATAGGGGAGCGCCGCCAGTGTCATAACCGCGGCAAAATCGACCGCGCCATCCGTGAGGAACGCCATTCCTCGCCAACGACGCCACCAAAGCCAGGCCATCATGCCCAGCAAAGCGCCCAGCAAGGCGAACTGTACGACGGCATGCGGCGTCCCTTCCAACGGAAGCAGAGAGCCGAGCGAACTGGACACCAGCCCGAGGGTGGTGTCTCGCACGGCATAGACGCGCAGCAGAAAGTCGACCAGCGTCGCCGGCCCGGACACCAGGAGCGAGCCAATTGGCCAGAGCAGCGCGGCAAGGACGAAGGTAACGCCGGCCGCCGACGGTGCAGCAATCAGCGCCGACAACGCAATTAAGGCCAAGTTTGGCTTCGCGACCATAATCGCCAGGCAGCAACCGGCGGCGCGTGGGTACCGGGGCAAGAGCGTCAGACCGATGGCGTAGGCGGCAAAACAGAGCCCGCTCATCTGGCCGAGGTACAGCATAAGCAGCGTGGGCCACGATCGCGGATCCAGCTATGAAGCGTCGCGCCTCGGCCGACGGTCACCCGCATCGTCATCTCTCTCCCGACCAGCCCCGGACAGCCCACAGTTCACGCAAGGTCTATCCGTACTGTAGCGCCACGAGCAGGCGGGAAGGCGG